>CAZYEF010000070.1:0-13524 GCA_964646375.1 uncultured Nitrospiraceae bacterium
TGAACAGGTGAATGTGGAGTGCAGACGCGCGGGAATCGGCTGCGTGGACGACAAGAAGGAGCTGCTCAAGCATCTTCTCGCTTTTCTCAAGCCCATGCAGGAGCGCCGAGAGGACCTTGCCGGACATCCGAAGGACGTCATGGAAATCATCCAGGAAGGCTCCCGCCGCGCGCGCGTTGTCGCAGCCAAAACCCTGGCGGAAGCAACCGCTGCAATGAAGCTGTGATGCGCGGGTTTCCTTTCTTCAGAAGGGCACCGGTTCATGTACCGCATCTTCTTTTCGCGGGTTCTGCGTCACGTGAGCGATGCGGAATCCGCTTCTGCCTGCCCTGAAAAATCCTTGACAATGCCTGACGTCTCCCCTATTATTCAAACAGATTTCCGCGGCCTTCTGGAATGATTGCATGATTACAACCCTTCAAGACGTCCTCACAGAATACAAGTCTGACATGGAGCGCATGGAACGCAGAATCCATGAAAGCCTCGGTACGGAAGTTCCCCTTATCAAGGAAGTCAGCAGATACATTCTCGGTTCAGGGGGCAAGCGCTTTCGACCGCTGCTGCACTTGCTTTCCGCGCGACTGTGCGGCTGCCGGGAGCACGACGCGGAATACGTCATCGGAAGCATCATGGAATTTCTGCACACTGCTTCCCTCCTGCATGATGACGTTGTGGACGAAGCAAAAATCCGCCGGGGCCGTTCTTCCGCCAATTCCATCTGGGGAAACCAGGCCAGCATTCTCGTGGGAGACTACCTCTATTCAAAAGCCCTCTATCATGCGGTCCGCCTCGAGAACCAGCGCATCATGGCCGTTCTGTGCGAAACGACCACCGTCATGTCCGAAGGAGAAGTGCTGCAGCTGATGCACATTCAGAATCCCGACATCACCGAGTCGGACTACTTCAGGCTTGTTGAATGCAAAACCGGGGTCCTTATCGCGGCATCTTGCAGGCTCGGCGCCATTATCAGCAGGGCTCCCTTATCCCAAGAGGACGCCCTCACGGCATACGGGAAAAAAATCGGCCTGGCGTTCCAGATCACGGATGACACTCTTGATTATGCCGCTGATCAGACCCAACTCGGCAAAGTTCTGGGCAAAGACCTGGCCGAAGGCAAAGTCACCCTTCCGCTGATCTATCTTATGCGCGCCTCCGGGCCGGAGGAACAGAAAAATCTCCAGGGCATCCTGCAGGCCGACGCGATCAATGACAACGATCTCACCTATGTGCTAGGTCTGATGAAAAAATACGGATCGGTTGCCGAATCTCTCGAAAAAGCCCAGCAGTTCTCCAATGAGGCGAAGACCGCCCTGAACCTGTTTCCGGATACACTTCACCGCCGCGCTCTCACGGCGCTTGCAGACTATGTGATACAACGGGAGATGTAACAATGCACCCTCTTGTTGCGCTGGCAAAGGAAACCGTCGAGCTCTATGTCCGGGAAGGGAAAATACGCGAACTGCAGGAGCGCGAACTTTCCGCCGACATGCAGGGACGGGCCGGCGTTTTTGTCTGTCTGAAAATACAGGGGATGCTTCGCGG
Source organism: uncultured Nitrospiraceae bacterium (assembly GCA_964646375.1). GTDB lineage: Bacteria > Nitrospirota > UBA9217 > UBA9217 > UBA9217 > JBAZLV01. Next base: position 1,543 of record CAZYEF010000070.1, read on the forward strand.
CTGCATCGGAACATTCCAACCTCAGGAACCTACGATCGGGCACGAAACAATCAGGAACGCTGTCAGTGCCGCCACCTGCGATCCCCGTTTTCCATGCCTGCGCGCAGAAGAACTTGACAGCGTGGAGTACACAGTCGATGTTCTCACTCCCCCCGTGCCGGTTGCCGACAAAAACGAGCTCGATCCACGCCGCTATGGAGTCATCGTGCAGGCCGGAGGAAGGCGGGGGTTGCTCCTGCCGGACATCGAAGGAGTTGACACCGTTGTGCTCCAAATCAGCATTGCCATGCAGAAAGCCGGGATCCCTCCGGGGACACCGGTGGAGTTGTCCCGATTCGAAGTAAAACGCTACCATTAGAGAACCGGCACGCGGAATTTCCCGGCCAGAAGAATTGTTGCACTGTTTCGAGAACATCATGAGGTAAGGAAAGGAAAGCGATGGACAAGATAGACAGGACTGAAAAAAAAGACACGCAAAAAGCAAAGATCATTTTTCTTTCGCTTGCTGCGCTGGTTGCCATTCTCCTGATCTGGAGTGTTGTCTCCATGAACAAGGCCCGGTCCGAACGGGACGCCGCGCGTCAGGAAGCGGAAATGCTCAGGCAGGACAATGCCAAGCTTGAGCAGATGGTCAAGGATTTGAGCCAGGAGAATGCCAACTACAAGAAAAAAATCGAGCAGCTCCAGGTAAAACCCAAGGCAAAACCAGCGGTAAAGAAAAAGACCAAAGCCACCACCAAAAGCACTTCATCGAAAAAATCAGCGAGATAGACGCTGAACGCATTTGTCAAAGCGTGATTTTCGCCTACCCTGATGTTGTATATTGGTTGAATTTGCCGCGGAAGTGAAGAACGGACGAACTGTCCGTTCCGGGGTTTGTGAAAAAATCCCCGGCGCGCTGCTAGTTCGGCGTCCTGAGCCATCCGGGAGGCACGCCTGCCTTGCGTGCTTCCTCGGGAATCACGTTTTCCAGTTCATTCTTCGCATCAGCAATTTCCTGCTGCACGGTTTTCATCTCCTGTTCGATGCGGTCGGCTTCCAGTTTCAGACCGATGTTTCCGGACGCGCCTCCCGCCCAACGTGCCATTGCTGCGTTTCGTTTTTCATTAAGCTCCTGGTAGCGCCGCTGCGCGTCCGCGAGGCGTTTTCGAGCCTGTTTCAGACGCTGCTGCCATTCTTCCTTTTGTTCCTGTTCAAGGATTTCGTCACTGCCCGCGCCGTCCGATCCGGTTACTTTTTGCCGCTGTTCGGGCTCCCTGCCGGGCGTTGATTCCTCCACTTTGAGGGCTTTGCTGCGGTATTGCTGCGGAACGGTGCCCAGGTCATCCGTGACATGCACGACTCCCCTGTCGTCAACCCACTGGTACAGGTAGCTTTTTTGCGATCCCTTGTCCGCTGTCTGGTTTATCGTTCCCGTCTGCGCAGAAAGCGTGCTGACGGCAACCAGCAGCATCACGGCGACGGCAATTATCAGACGCATGGCGGCTCCTTTTCTTGAATGGTGCCCACGGCGTATGCAGCTATTCCTTCCCCTCTTCCCGCGAAACCGAGCCCCTCAGTGGTCGTGGCCTTCACATTCACGGAGGTTCCGGGGATCTTTACGGCAGCGGCGATGTTCGACACCATCACCGGAATATGCGGCGCCATTTTGGGTTTCTCAGCCACGATGGTGGCGTCAATATTATTGACCCGGAAACCCGAATCAGCGAGCAGCCGATGCACTTCCTCAAGAAGCGTGATGCTTGATATGCCCTTGTATTTCGACGATGAATCCGGGAAATGCCTGCCGATGTCCCCGAGTCCCGCCGCGCCCAGGAGGGCGTCGCAGATTGCGTGAAGCAGCACGTCCGCGTCGGAGTGCCCCAGCAGCCCCTTTTCATGGGGGATTTCAACGCCGCCGATTACCAGTTTTCTGCCCGCAACAAGCCGATGGACATCATATCCTGTCCCAATCCGCACCCTTATCTCCCTTTCAGAATTTCCTCGGCCAGAATCAAATCTTCCGGCGTCGTTATTTTTATGTTATCGTAACTTCCCATGATAACGCGCACAGGCACGCCGATCCGCTCCACCAGCGTTGCGTCATCGGTCCCGTACACGTTGTGCTTGTTCGATTCCGCATAAGCGCGTTTCAAAATTCTGAGCGGAAACGTCTGCGGCGTCTGGATCGCCCACAGACGGCTGCGCTCCAGCGTGCTGCGGACGATTCTTTTGTCATCCACTTCCTTGATGGTGTCCTTGATGGGCACGCCGGCCACGACGCATTCCCCTTTTTTGGCGCACTCGACGGATTCCCTGATTATTTCATTCGTCACAAAGGGGCGGACTCCATCATGGACCATCACAATAGAAGCGTCTTTCTCCAGTTTCTTCAGGCCGTTTGACACCGAGTCCTGCCGTTCCTTGCCTCCTACAACAAGGGTTTTGACCTTGGTGATATGATACTGCTCGATTATATCCTGAAGACAGGTTTCCATGTCCTCTTCGGACAGAATGGGAATGATCTCGTCAATTTCCGAAGCCCGCTGAAACACCAGCAGCGTGTGGGCAAGCATCGGTTTGTCGCCAAGCGGCAGAAACTGTTTTGCGACGGCTTTTCCCATTCGTTTTCCCATGCCCGCAGCAGGGACGAGCACCGTTACCTTTGACATGGCCACCTCAGCGTTTCTCCGAAACCGGGTCAAAGCGCTTCAGAAAAAAATCACCTGAAAGCAGAAACCCGGAAAAATTTTTTCCGGCGGCAGACAATACGCGCGGAAACCCGCGTGAGCGGATTTCTGCGGGCTACTTCCGAAAATTTTTTACAACGATCTTGAACCGTCTGGACATAGGCGCCTCCATATCCAGCGTGACACACAGCTGAAACTGCTCCTCCCGCCCCCCGGCCAGAACATCAAACGGAAGAACGATCTGGCCGTTTTCCATATATGGACTTCCCAAATTTACCTTGTGCCCTTTCTCAATTTGCTGTTCCGGCGCTTCCGGTTCCGGTTCAGGTCCCGCGTCCGCCGGAGAAGCATCAGGCATTGGGGGCTCAGGAGGAGATTCCCGCTGTTCATCCCCCACTTGCTGCGGCGCGCGGTCCTCTTTCCCGCCAATTTCGGTAAAGGTAAAATTATGACGTTCAGGATACTTCTGCATATCCTGCAGCACAAGCTTCGAGGTGGCTGTAAATGTCTTGAGCACTCCCTGACCCGTTGTCGCGACCGCCTCGAAGCTGGGAACATTCCGGGGGTTCAATGCCGCGTTCAGTTCTTCAATGCTCAGGATGTCCGGCAGATCCCGCTTGTTGTACTGGATCACCGTGGGGAAATCGTCGAGGGAAATACCCTGCTCCGCAAAATTCTCACGCAGGTTCGCCATGCTCTCGAGATTGGCATCGAGCATGGCCCGCTGGGAATCGGCGACGAAAATCACCCCATCCGCCCCTTTGAGCACCAGTTTCCGGGTCGCATTATAGAACACCTGGCCGGGGACCGTGTAGAGATGAAACCGCACTTTGTAGTTCATGACAGCACCTACTTCAACCGGCAGAAAGTCGAAGAAGAGAGTGCGGTCCGTCTCGGTTGAAAGCGAAATAAGTTTGCCCCTCATTCCCGGCGCGATGCGGTGATATATTAAATGAAGATTCGTCGTCTTGCCGCACAAACCGGGTCCGTAGTAAACAATCTTCGCGTTAATTTCCCGTGTGGTATGGTTCACCAATGCCATGGCTCATAATTACACAAAAAGTACCCTATGTCAATACTGCCCTCCGGTCGGTATACAAGAACGATTCGCTGGGAGGTTTTCGTGTGGGGAGAATGGAATTGTGCTGTGCAGAAGAGGTTTCGGGAAAAAAATTTTGGGCGCATCACGGCTCTTCGATGACAGAGCGTCAACCGTTCGCCAGCAGCTTTAATGCCATCGCGTGCAGTGTCGCATTCGCGCTCGCGAGCAGCGGAGCCGATCGGGCGAGACCGACCGGCACATCATCAAGCGTGTTGCCCGCCAGATCGCTCATGATGCCTCCCGCTTCCTGAACAAGCAGCCTGCCGGCTGCGTAATCAAATGTCCGCGATCGTGTGGCGGTTGCAAATACGCTGATCCCTCCTGAAGCGAGATACGCGAGATCCAAAGCCGTTGAACCGAAGCAGCGAACCCGGTTTGCCTTCGCGAGAACTGGCATGATGCGCGGAATGTCCACTGCGGGTGCGGATGCTTCATAAGCCACTATGGCAATGGATTCGGCAGCCGATGTCGCAATCCGGCACCCGTTCTTGTATGCCCCTTTTCCCTGCACCGCCCAGAACGCGTCTCCGCATCCCGGGCTTGCGACATATGCGACTGCCGTGTCCGACAAGGTGTTTCCGTCCAGCAGGGCAAGCGCCGTGGAGAAAAAAGGGATCCCGTTCTTGGCATTATTGCTCCCGTCGACGGGGTCAACCAGCACAATTCTGTTTCCGGTTCCGAATTCCCTGATACCCAGTTCCTCGGAAATAAGCGTGAAGGAATCTCCCCTCCGGTGCGCCGTTTCCAGCGCGGCAAGAACAATGTCTTCCGCCCATTTGTCCACGGGAAAAGTCTTATCCCCGCCCGCACCTCTTCCGAGCGGTATGGTGCCGTCCTGTCCGGTCAATATTTCCGGCAGCCTATTATGCAGTTCCCGGCCGATTTGTTTGAAAAGTTCCAGCCAGTCTTCATTGTTCATAATATCTCCCCGAAAAACGCACCACGCAAGAATACCGCCTTTAAAAAAAGAACACCGTCATAAACAGCAGGTCCCGACAGCGCCAGAACTGCGGACGAATCAGGTCGCCTTGAAAAAAACAGCGATATGTTCCGCCGTCCGTTTTGTCATCCCCTTCACAAGCATGAGCTCTTCCATCGTCGCATGTTTGACTTTTTCCAGGCTGCCGAAATGACGAAGCAACGCGCGTTTTCGAACTATTCCGATGCCGCGTATATCGTCAAGCTCCGATTTTACCGCGCGTTTTTCGCGCAATTTCCGGTGGTAGGAAATGGCAAAACGATGAGATTCATCGCGCACGCGCGCAAGAAGATGCGTGACAGGGCTCGTGGGGTCAAGGATGATCGGCTCTTCCAGACCGGGTAGAAACACCCGTTCGAACTCTCGTTCGGCGCCGCTTTCCCCGCTTCTCGCTTTTGCCAGACCTATAATATCAGGTCCTTCTATCTTCAGTTCATGCAGGACATCGAGCGCCGCATTGAGCTGCCCTTTTCCTCCGTCGATCAGGATAAGGTCCGGCAGCGTCCCCGCGTTCGTCTCCTTTGAATACCTTCGCCGGACAACCTCCGCCATGCTCGCGAAATCATCCTGGCCTGTCACTCCCTTAATTTTGAATTTCTTGTACGAGCGTTTATCCGGCAGATTATTTTCGAAAGAAACCATGCTTGCCACTGATTCCGTTCCCTGGATCGTTGAAATATCAAAGGCTTCGATTCTGCGCGGAAGATTTCGGAGCCCGAGCTCCTGCTGGAGCTTCATCAATATCCGCTCCTTGCTCCTGCGTGAAAGCAGGTGCTGTCGCAGCGACTGTGCGGCATTGTCCGACGCCATCTGGACCAGTTCTTTTCTTCTGCCCCGCTGCGGAACGAGGACATCTACATGCGCCCCGCGTTTTTCCGCAAGCCATGATGCCAGCATGGCAAGGTCCGGAATTTCTTGCGGTAGCAGGACCTCACGAGGGACGATCATGTCCTTAGAGTAAAACTGCCGCAGAAAACCGTCCAGGACTTCTTCTTCAGCCACTCCGCCCAGTTCATCGAGATAAAAATCCCTGCGGCCCAGCAGCATGCCGTTTCTGATAAAAAGCGCCTGAACGTCGGCGTGGCCCGCTTCGAAAGCAATGCCGATAACGTCCTGATTTTCAAAACCCGGCGAGATGATTTTTTGCTTTTCCAGCGCGCCTTCGACCCGCGCAATCCGGTCCCGCAGTTCCGCTGCGCGTTCGTATTCCATCTTCTCAGAGGCTTCCAGCATATGTCGTTTCAGCAGGTCCAGCAGGTCGCGGTTCTTTCCCTCAAGAAAAAGACGCACCTGTTCCACGGTGTTCTGATACAGGGTCTTGTCTGCCTTTCCGGTGCAGGGGCCGAGGCACCGGCCGATCTGGAACTGGATGCATGACCTGCCCGGCTTGTCCGATTTCAGTTCCGTCCTGCAGGGGGCGAGCGGAAACGTACGGCGGATAAGGGCGAGAGCCTCCCACATGCCTCCCGCGGGAACGTACGGGCCGTAGTAAAGCGCTCCGTCTTTCTTTAATTTGCGCACCACTTCGAGCCGTGGAAATTCCGCTTTTATGTCGAACCGGATATAAGGGTAATTCTTGTCGTCACGCAGAATGATATTGTACCGCGGGCGGTGTTTTTTGATGAGGTTTGATTCCAGCGCAAGCGCTTCCAATTCCGTGTGGGTCACCATGGTCTCAATGGCCGCGATCTGCCGCACCATGATTTCCGTTTTCTCGCCTTTCGCGCCCTTCTGAAAATACGAGCGCACCCGGTTTTTCAGAGACACGGCTTTCCCGATATAGATCACGTGCCCTTTTGCGTCCTTCATAAGATAAACGCCCGGCACGTCCGGCAGGTTTGTTACTGTTTCTTCAAGCGTCATGATAGGTAATTTTACCACGGTTGCTCCGGTTTGAACACGGATAATTCCCGCACGGGTAAAATTACCTTGATGCCGGACCGCTGTTGTGGTACCGTTTTAATTAATTGCACGATTAAAGGAGGACCGCTATGAAAAAAAACCTGAGAACGTATCCTTGGATAATAATTGTTTTTGTTCTCCTTCTCGCTCCGGGTTTCGCTCAAGCTGCTCCGAGCTTCGCAGGCGAAGCCAACCCTTATTTCACCACACAATGGTTTGACTGGAAGGAATTTGGCGATGCGAATAGGCGGCTCGTTCGGGAATCAGGTCCGCGCTTCGGAGTAGGATTTACCTATAATTTCGAGTTTCAGGAACATCATCTGATACTGAAGCCTCGTATTGAGATCATCGGTGGAGTACTGGATTACGACGGCGCCACCCAGGCCGGTGTTCCAGTAAAAACCGATACGAACTACTTCAGCGGAAAGCTGGAGCTTGATCTCGGGTGGAGATTCGGATCTCTGCAGCGTGCCTCGATCGAACCTTTCGCTGGAATCGGTGTCCACGGATGGTACCGGGACATCCAGGACGCCACAGCCTCGAACGGCACGCCGGCATATGGATATACGGAAGAGTGGTACACCTTCTATATTCGCGCGGGTTTGAGAGGCGATATTGCCTTAACAGAAAACACCCGGCTCTTTGCCGAGGCGGGCGGCAAGTTCCCCGTTTATAATGAGAATACGGCGCATTTTGATGAAGCAAATCTGGGGCCGGATGTGACCTTTAATCCGGGAAGAGAACCATCGTGGTTTGCTGAAGCAGGCATAAAATACAGAGCGTTTAAGGCAAGTTTCTACTACGACAGTATGCTGTTTTCGAAATCAGGCATTGCTTACTCCGGCGGCACCCCGTATTACCAGCCGAAATCTCAGGCGGATATTTACGGAATCAAACTAGGCGCCTCGTTCTGACGGCGCTCCTGTCATACTCTGCTACAGCCTCGGCATGGGCGCATCAAGCGTGCCGCCGAGGCTGAGCTGATAAAATCCTTCAGGGTCCTTGTTCTTTATCAGCGACAACAGCCCCGCCTGCTCCCGCGCAAGCCGCTCGGACGGCTTCAGCTTTACAACGATATTCAGCGTGCCCCGCTCCCGAAGAACCACGTCTCCCTGACAGCGGACTTTAAGCTCCTTTCCGTCAAGGTCCAGTTTCCGGATCGTCAGCCTGTCGCCTTTGAGGTCCGCCTCCAGCCAGCACTGATCAAAATCCAGATCAGGGACGGGAAATCCCTTGAACTTCAATTCCCGTGATGCCAACCCTTTCAGCCAGAGCTTCCCCCTGCCCGTATCGCCGGTTATTTCGACGTTGCCTCCCAGCTTTCCGAACAGGCGAAATCCAAACTCTTTGAGCAGAGAATACGAACTGATATCAAGACCGTTTGCATCGATATGGAGATACTGTCTGCCCGGGCCCTGTTGCGCCTTTACGAGCAGTTCCCCTCCGTATGCTTTCGCTTTCAGGTCCAGGGAAACAAGATTCCGCAGCAGATCAAAAAGGGAGATCGAAGTCCGTACTGACTGGCTTTCGAACAGAACTTTGCCGCTTCTGTCCGAGACCACCACATCGCTCAGCACGAAATGATTGAAGAACAGCGGAGAAATGCGCGCCACGTGCATCTCATAGGGCGTACGCTGCCGCACTTCTGCTTCGAGTTTTGTCTTGATCCGGTCAACGGGAAACAGGACGACCAGGAACACCAGAAAAGCCGCAAAAAAGTATACGGCAAAGAGTGCACGTCTGATGAGAAGTTTTCTGTCGATCATGTCCTATCCGGCGCTTGAGACAAGAATCGTGGCATTCAGCAATTTCGGGTTGTCGAACCGGGGCTTGAAATACAGCTTCCTGATGCGAAGAGCGTTTTTCTCAAGCAGAAAAACATAGTTGACGACATCGTACAGTGTTATATTGTCCATCCTTATTTCGACGATGCTTTCCTTGAAGGATTCAGTCTGGATCCCGGTCTGCGGCTTCAAGGATACAATCTTGCTGCTCAGATTCGCCCGCCTTGTAATGTTCTCGATTTCCGTGAGCAGCGGCCCGCGTTTGGAGGCGATTTCCTGCACCTGCTGCAGGCGCTGCTGGATCTCAAGGTATTGCTCCTTCAGGACGCGCATTTCCGCAAGGTCCCGCTCCTTCCGGGGAATCAGGGTTTTCTTGCGTGCTAGATCCGACAGAAGCGGCGACAGGACGAAAACGTACAGCAGAATCAACGCTGCCGCGATTCCTCCGATGATGAGTACTCTTTTATCTCGCTGTTCAAGTTTCATGATATTGTCGTGAACCTACATCGTCTGTTTGAGTTTGATATCAAAGCGGAATTTTACCTTGTTATCCACGCCCATTCTCGTGTCCTGCACCTGCACCTCGGCAAAGGCGGGGGCTTTCTGCAGCTCCAACTTCATTTTGTCCACCGACTCGAAGGAGGACGCTTCCCCCTGCAGTTTGAGGCGGTCGCCTTCAAGAAGAAATTCCTGAAAGCTTACCCGGATTTCTTTCGGAATGCCATCCGTCACTGTTTTCATAATATCAAGCGCGGACGTCCCGCTTCCCAGCACGCCGAATTTCTTTTTTGATTCGTCGATTTTCTTCCGAAGCTGCTCCACCGGATCGCCCACCAGCTTCGAGTCCGGTACGGTCTGGCGGTATATTTCCCTGATTTCCCTGTCCAGCTTTCCGTAGCTGGACTGCGTAAGATAGAATTTCAGTCCGAGACTCAGCAGCGCGAGCAGCGCCGCCGCGGCACCGGCCATGACAAGGGTGCGCTGTTTTCTGCGCCTGCCTTCGTCCGCCAGATGGTAGGCGAACTCACCTTTCCGGAAGTTGATATCATCGCACAGTGCCAGACCGAGGCTCACGGGATCTGCCGCTTTTTTCCCCCCGAAATCGGGGATAATCCGCTCCACCGCGATCCCAATGTCGGTCAGTTCTGCTCCCACACTTTCGCCTTCGGCAAGCAAAAACGCCTTGTCGATGCGCGCGGCCAGTTCGGTTTCAAGCCCTTTGTGCAGATGCCTGAGTCCGCCGGTCGGACGCGATGGTGAAAAACTCCTGCAGGCCTTTATTGTTTTTTCATCCTTCACGCACAGATCATTGCCACCCGCCAAAATAGCCGTTCCTTCAACGGGGATCATTTTCGCAACGCAATAGAGTCCGACGTAGGAGGGGACAACAACCTGGGGGTCAATGCCCGCCGAAGCGAGAAGATCAAGATGGAGCCGTAAAAGGGTCTTTGGCAGCATGATGCCGAGCACCGAAGTTTCTTGTTTCTCTCCGGCCTTCCGGTCCGGCTTGCTCATGACCAGATGGTCAAGCACAACGTCATCGAGTGGAAACGGAACGCTGTCTTCGATCTCAAACGGCAGCGCCTTCTCCACGCGCTTGCGGTCGTCAAACGGGAAGTGCGCCAGACGCTGGCTGAAATAGCTCCCCGGGATGGAAGAAACAATCCGCGCCCCCGCCCAGTCATGGGCTTTCTCTTTCAGGATATCCACGAGCTCCGCGTCCGTCGCGAACGTGCTGCAGAAAGAATCCCTGAGATCGGTCTGTCGCAGGCCTTTCTCGACGACCGAAACGGCCAGTCTGCCTTTCTCTATGTTCAATCCGACTATTTTCACAACGATCTCCAGTAAACAGGAGTATTGTTATCGATGACAGTTTCTATCTGTTTTGTATAACCACCCACGGTGGCAAAAAAATAAACTTTAAATGATTTGCTGTCAAGGGTACAACTTAAGCAGCCTGAAATATCTGCATTTGTTAATTTCCCATCTTTTCTTTTTGATAGAATGGAACTTACCGCTAGACTGGGATTTGTCGTCGCGACACTCCACAAGACTTCTTCCGAAGCGTAATTGGCATTAATCTTTTCCAGATCATTGGCATAGAACGTCACATAAGGAGCAATTTTATTGTAGTCTTCGTCCTTCATGAATCTATGCAGTTCCGTCACCAATTGCCGTTGATTGGTCGGGTCAACAAGGATATCCAGTATCTCCTGGCTCACGCTTTTTCTGCTAAAGAGCTCCGTAAGCCAGGTAAACGCGACGCTTTCTTTCTGCAAACGTTGTATATTAATTTTGCTTCCTTCGTCTTCCCAGCGAATTCTGAGTTCAGTGTCGCTTGCGCTCACAAGAGGAATGACACCCCATTCCCCCTGGGGCAGGTTGTCTTTCAGCGCCTTGTATTTTATAAAAATGGCCGGTCCGGAGCGCGCGAGGAAAAAAGCCCTCTGGCTGTCGCGAAAATTCATGGCTGCCTGCAGGCTCACCCGCGTTCCATAGGCGAACTCAAAAACAAGCGCGATCAGAAGCGCAGTGATCAGCAGCACGATGATCAGCGCGACGCCCCGTTCGCGGTTTATTATTCGCTGCGCTCCCGGTCTCAAATCTCACCTTACCGTTGCACTTTCATTTCAGTGTTCACCCGCGCCGTATACGTCATTCCGGAATCAAGCGTTAATGCAATTTCCACAATTGACGGCAGAGCATTTTTCGTCGTCCATTCGTCATACCAGGTGTCAGCACCTCTGTTATAATGCACCTGAAATGCCGTTATGCGGTCTGTTATCTGATATTCGATTCCGCCTTCACCTGCGGGAATGTCCTTGCTCAACTCGCGTTTTTCCCTGCGCATCAGAACAAAACCTTTACCATCCGGTTTCTCTTTGAAGAAGTAGCCGACTTCCCAGAGATCCGTCTCCTTTGAATCCGCCCTGCGCCAGTTCGTGAGCGTCGTCAAGGAAAGCGAGTCATGCCTTTGCTTATCGCTCCCGGTCCCGGACTCTTCCTTCTTGCCGTAGAAAATGGTCTGGTTCAGCATGGCCGGGTTGATATACGCGTTTGCTATGTCGTTCGAAATTTTTGTCAGGAGCGTGCGCGCCAAGTCCGTGCTGTCGCGCCTTGCCTCGGTCTGTTCAATGTTCTGTCCTGTCGTCGAAAAAACCATGTAGACCGTTGCAAGAACCGACGCAAGGATGGCCAGCGCAAGAAGTACCTCAAAAAGCGTGAACCCGTGCTCCCTTCGGGCCGCGGAGCGGAGGCCGCAATCCGTCTTACTGCTCATAGCTCACCAGTTCGACCTGCTCCTGCCGGTCTCCCTCTTTCCACAAGGTCGCGACACGGATTTCCGTAATGAAGCTCCCGTTCGGAAGAGGAAACTTTGAAATTGTCCGTTTCCAGGTGAATTCCTTCAGATTTTCGTCGTCCCTAAAATCACCCTCTTCTTCCAGCGGCGGCTGCAGTTTTTTTGAAGCAATTAACGACAGAGTATCAACCATCTTGTTTCTTGCAAGCAGCGTCGCGGTGGTGATGTGTTCGGCCAGCAGGATG
>CAZYEF010000071.1:0-13377 GCA_964646375.1 uncultured Nitrospiraceae bacterium
CGACCCCTTGGTCCCGAACCAAGTGCGCTACCAAGCTGCGCTACGCCCCGACGAGGTTGTATAATATCCGAACTTTATCTTTCTGTCAACGAAGATTCTTTCTTTTTGCGAGTTAACTCGCGTGTTACCTCTGAGAGCGAAGCTTTCTGCCGGTGGCGATGATAAAATTGTCGAATGCTTCTTTATAGTAATCTTTTCTTTTCCTGACAGTGGCGGGGACACGCTTCTCATACAGCTCCCGGCCCTCTTGAATGTCGTTTTTCAGCAGTTCGAAGAACGTACCGTCCTGAATTCCCCTGGCAACTGCCTCCTGATTGTACAGGGCAATATCGGAAACGATGATTCTCGCAAACCGTTTTGCCTTCTCCACGGCATCGGGGTCTGTTTCCTCAACCTGTGGGATATCGTACTCATCCTTCTGGAAAATTGAAGATTCCAGGCTGAATGATTCGGGCATGAGAGGGCCGCTGTCCCTCCGGCTCCGTGCAGGTGAAGATGAACTGTACTCCGACAAATCGCGGGTCGTCTGCTGTTGGCTGACCGCTGCAAGCACCGACGGGGTAAATTCCCTGGCCGGCGGGCGGGACATTTCGGGAAGTCCGTAGTGGGGCGGGGCCTGGTTTCTTGTTGATGGCGACGCATGCTGTTCCGGAAAAATAAGTTTTCTCAGTTTGGCGGGGAGATCGTGGATGTGGTGCTTTTCTATATAATCGTCAGCGCCATACAGACTCTCCGGCGTCCTTTTGTATCGTCGGTTGTCGTATACTGACGAGACAAGAACGATTTTTATAGCCTTGGTGTGAAAATCGTTTTTCAGCCGGGAGCACAATTCAAAGCCGTATATCCCGGGCAAACCTACGTCCAGAACCAGGGCGTGCGGTTTTTCTTTGGTTGCCTTCTCAAGCGCCTCGACACCGTCTGAAGCGGTGTCCACCCTGAAATTTGACTCAACAAGGATACTGGTGATCATGTCTCTGACCACATCGCTCTCGTATGCCACCAGCACCAGTGGCTCTAAGGAAGCGCTCTGAGCTGTTTTTTTCAATATCGGCGTTTCCCGCAAAGGAGCGGATGCTTTTCGGGCGGTCAGCACCAGACCGCATCGGGGACACCGTATCCTGACGCCTTTCTCGGGTATTCTGTCATCATCAACCTTCAGTTTTGCACCGCACTCGCAGGGAATAATCATGGATAAGTCAATCTCCCTCTTCCGTTCCCGAATGGTACATCTCGTTTCTTGAATAATCCAACCAGAAGCAGACCGGTGACAAAACCGGCAATGTGGGCATGCCAGGCGACGCCCCCAATGGTTGTATCCGCAACCAGTACATTGAGAAACTGCAGCAAAAACCAAAGTCCAAGCACGGTCATCGCAGGAATTGACACCGTGCGAATATAGAAAAAGAATATAAAGAGCGTCACCACCCGCGCGCGGGGAAACAGCAGCAAATAGGCGCCAAGCACTCCCGAAACGGCACCACTCGCCCCGATCATGGGAACCGGAGATGTGTCATGGAAGAAGGCGTATGCATAGGCGGCGGCACAACCGCACAGGAGATAGAACAGAAAAAAACGCAGCTTTCCCATGACGTCTTCCACGTTATTGCCGAATATCCAGAGATAGAGCATATTGCTGCCGAGATGCAGCAATCCTCCGTGCAGGAACATAGCTGTAACAAGAGTGGCAGAGGCCGGCAGCCAGCTGCCGGGGGAAGATTCCGGAGAAAAAAAATTTCGCGGAATTACAGCAAAAGACTGGATAAAACGCGCTTCCCCATCCTGCCCAAGTGTCAGCTGGTAAAGAAAGACGGCGATATTCACGACAATCAGCAGAACAGTAATGAGTGAAAAACGTTCCGTCGGATTAATATCTCGTATTGGGATCACTGCCGCATTCTCCCGCCGTGTCTGATTCTGTCACGCCGTTCCGGTCCGCCTGAAACGAATGTTCGCATCAAAAAAGATGTCCCCTGCTCGTTTCGTGGTAATAGCATCATTCTCCGCTACAAGAAAGCGCTGCAGACCATTTGCCCTGCCGGGTGGATAACCGCAAAAAACAGGCACGCTATTTTTTTACGTGGGGCTCATACTCCAGATAAAGTTTTCTCAGGGCAAATACATATTTAAAGCCCCTGTTGATTATCGTAAACATTTCCTTGAAGGGGTACCGCACCCTCTTAAGACGAAGAGGATTGGCCCGGAATGCTATGCCGTACAGCTCCGAAAACCGCTGATAAAACTTCCGGATTGGAAGCCGCGTCGGAAGAATCGTATGCATGCAGTCGTAATAAATGTAGGGGTCCTTGATGTAATCATTTTTATGTTTTTCCCACAGTTCCGTGCCCGGCGACGGAGAGAACACGGTAAAGGTTACTTCAGCGGGGCACACTTTTTTGACTTCTTCTTTCAGATTAGCGAATTCTTCTTCGCCGAAATCCGGATCGAGCATGAAACTCGCGTGCAGCGTCAAATCCAGCTCCCGGAGAATTTCCACCGCCCTCTTGTTTTTATCGACCGTTGTGCGTTTGTTCAGTTTCTGCAATCGCTCTCCGGTCATGGCTTCCAGCCCGACATACACCATGCTGAGGCCTGCCTGCTTCCATATTTTAAAAACTTCAGGGTTCCGTACAATGCTGTCGCTTCTGGCCCAACTGATAAATTTCTTTTTTATTCCCCGGTCGATAAGTAACTGGGCTATTTTGGTCATACGTTCGGCGTTAATAAAGTTTTCGTCGTCCACAAAGTAGATGTGATCTTCCTGCAATTTTGCTATTTCATCGACGACGTCTTCCGGGGTCCTTTGGAGATACTGGCCCCGCATGATGTGATGGACCACACAAAATGAACAGTTAAACGGGCAGCCGTTCGACGTGCGGATGGTCGCCGTTCGGGGGAAAATAGTCTTCACCTTCTTTTCGTCGCTCGCCGTCCAGACGCAAAAATATTTAGACCGGTCGACAAGCTCCCGCCTCGGCAGCGGAATATCCTCGATCTTAGGGTATTTGGGCGGCAGTGCTTTCGCCTTTTCAGGAAAATCAGGATCTTTGGGAGATAATATCGCGTCACCGGAGCTGAGAGGAAGCCCTTGTGCAAAACGGTTTACAATCTCCTTAAAAGCGGTGCCGCCTTCTCCCCGAACAATGATATCGATGGCATCAATTGCGTATTCAGCCGGTATGACCGTCGCGTGTATGCCGCCCACGACGTTGATGACGGAGGGCGCGTGTTTCTTTGCAAACTCGGCAAGCTCCCGCACAAGGGCGGCCTGGCTGCTGAAGCCGGTATATCCCACAATATCGGGTTTCATAGTAAGCAATTTTTTCCTGAAGGCATCAAAGGGATCCTGTTCGAAACTCAGGTCCATGATGATGACTTCATGTTCGCGCGGAATTCCGCCTGCCACAATTTCGAGTTCCAGGGGCTCCAGGTGCATGAAATAGTCCATTAAAAATTTGGACAAGGCAAGGGGTGGATACGGTTTGATCAGCAAAATGCGCATACAATACCTCCAAACATTCTTTATCGATATTCGGGAGCGGCCGTGGTTTGCCAGGCCTCTCCGGGTTCAGCCGGCGCGACGTCACCGGAGGTGACGGGAACGTTTAATTTTTCCGCTCGGCGTTTTTTCCAGATAGTCTACAAAAGAAAACTCCTTGGGGACCTTATACTGAGCCAGGTGATGGTAACAGAAACGCTTCAGATCGTCAACTAACGTATCAGAGCGCACCTCATCTTTTACAACAACATCAGCTGCCGGAAGCTGCCCGTAATGAGGATGCGGGACAGGATACACAAAAGATTCCCGCACGTGCGGATGCTGATTGATAACCGCTTCAACTTCCTGGGCGAATATTTTCATCCCGGCGAAGTTGATAACGTCCTTCTGTCTGCCGATGATATACAGGAAGCCATCCTGGTCCAACCTTCCGAGGTCTCCTGTTTTAAACCAGCCGTCCGCGAGAATATCCTCCCTGGTTTGCCAGGGAGAATAGTAGGCATCGAGGATCCCCTTCCCTTTGATGCGGATATCTCCGATGCCGTTTGCATCCTTGTTGTCAAGAGCGATTTGATAGTCCGGCAGCGGCTTGCCCACCGATCCCCGCTTGTTTTTTTCGCCGGCGAGTCGAATAAACGGTAAACCGACCTCTATGATGCCGTAGGCCTCGGACAGTTCCAAGCCGAACCTGGCTGCAAAATCCTCTGCGACCGAGTCGGGCAGTTTCATGGTCGTGGAAATTGCCAGCCGGACATGGTTCAGGTCGTTTGATGCGAGTCTTTCTGCTTTCGCCAACAAACTGTAATGAACGGGCGAGGCATAGATCAGGGTCCCCTTGTGGCTGGTGATCCCCTCGATAAATGCTTCGGGGAAAGGATGTCCGCACAGGACAAGCGTGGCACCACGCCTCAGAAACAACAGGATTGTGACGACAAAATGATAGCTCATGGAAAGGACCCAGAAAATGACGTCCGTTGAGGATATGTGCAATCCCCTGTCTGCAGCGTCGGTACGTTCAATGATTGCCTCGTGTGACAGAACAACGCCTTTGCTCGCGCCTGTGGTCCCTGACGTAAACCGGATGAATGCCGGATTCAGCCTGAAATACTCCGGTTTCGGCCGTTCCCGCACAGATCTCTTCACAATAATAAACTGTTTCTTTCTGAGCCCGGGCGACGTAAGGACATCGCGATATCCTCCTCCCCGCAATTTCGGCTCTGCGATCAGAAAATCCACATCAATTCTGTCTACAACCGTTTCAACTTCTTCCAGTGTCTGCTCCGGCGAAACTGGGACCAACACGGCTGAGAGGGACAGAACGGCCAGACTGGCGATGATGTAATCAATGCTGTCTTCACAGAGAAAAGCGACGCGGTGAAGACGGGTAATACCCTTTTGCCGCATGGATTCCGCAGTCTGTCCCACGTCAGTGATGAGTTGCCCGTAGGTTACCCGGTCATCACCTTCGATGACCGCAGTCTGGTTGGGTCGTGTTTGCGCTTCAGTTTTAATAATTTCAAAAATATTCATGATCGTTTTCGTTAGTGGGGTTCCCTCCGGCAGGAGCCCGCATCCCTGGGTCAGCGTTCGGGAAACGCAGGATACCTGCCGTTTCTGCTGAAATACGCTGCCGCCAAACCCGCCTGCTCGCCAAGCGACATGCACGGTCCCATGACCCGTGTGGAGCCGAGCGCGGCGTGCGAAACGGATATACAGCGCCCGGCACACAACAGATTGTTAAACCCTCTGACCGTCAAACAGCGAAATGGAATTTCATAATAATCGCCCCGTGGCACATAGCGGTAAGTTGTGCCACGTTTACTGCTCCATTCTTCGATGGGCCACGCATTTTTGACGATGCCGTCAGTAAATTTTTTAGCCGCCAGAACGTCCTCTTCGGTGAGCATATAGACTCCGTGAATCCGCCTTCCTTCCCGTTCTAAAATTTTGGACGATGTTTCATCAATGCTGGCATTCCTGAAAGACGGAAGGACGTTCGCTAAATAAGCAATCATCGCGGACGCTTCTTTTTTCGCCCATTCTGTCCGGTCCGCGCCTCCTCCGCTCTCCAGGCTCATTTTGCAATAGCCCTCGTCAGGGTTCGTTCCGAGCGTAAAGACCGTAAACCGTGACGTGGGAGATAATTTTTTCTGCAGAACGGCCTGCGCAAGATGATACGGTACCTTCACCGACAATGTTTCATCCGCATCTTGCAGTCCGCTGATATGAACAATAAATCCGGCCAGCTGACGTTCCGGCGGCGGAGTAAGTTCAAATACCGCACCAGCCGCGGCCGCGACATTCCCGTCGCCGGTACAATCAACAACTGTTTTTGGGATAATAACTCTTGTCCAGCCCTCGCCCTGGATGGTCACCCTCCCGACCGTCTGCTGGTCGGCATGCACATCAGTGGCGGCATGTTTCAGGTATACCATAAGCCGTTTTTCCGCCGCACAGAGCGATAAAAGCACCGGAGAGAGCTGTTTGGGAGCGTACGGCAGAACAAACACCTGCCCTATTTTCTGCACGTGCACAGCAGCTGGCACATATTGTTTTAAACGTTCCTCTATTTCTCGAACAAAGCCGTCATTCAGCGTCTCCTGTGGAAAATCATCTCCGTTCAAATAGAGACCGCACATGTGCTGAAATATGCCTGTAGAGCCGGTACCGCCCAGGTATGATTCAGACTCGACAAGTATCGTGTCCGCACCTGACCGGGCGGCAGCAACAGCGGCGGCGGTTCCCGCTACCCCGCCACCGACCACCAGCACGTCACAGGACAGTTTGCTCATGATCGGGACACTCCCAATTCCGATCGTATGCCGGCAGCCAGAGTGCAAACTTCATTGTCGGTTAGCAAACCGTCAAGCCAGGAAAGCGTCAGATTCAGCCTGCCATTGTGGCAATTGCTGAAAACACCGATGCCCGGGGGCACCGGGACGCGCGGCATGTGGAAAAAATTATTGATCTTTTTGCCCATGAACTCATCAGACTGGTATGCGCTTTTTCCCAGATGCGAAAACGCGAACGTTGCCATCCTGCCTTTCATCGGAAGATACAGCAGCTTCGCAAGCACCGGCAAAGGAGCTATGCGGGTCAACAAACTGGCCTCGGACAAATCTTTTGGAAAACCCGATTTTACCTGATCGTACATTTGCTGTTTAAATGCCGTGATAAGACTGTTTTTATCGTCGGCGTCCTTCAGGGGAATCTGATAAAACAGAAAAGAAATATGGTTAAAAAAAATCTCCTGCAGAGGTTCTTGTCCCGGCCTCAAATCCGTCGTTACCGGAATCACATAGCTTGTCCCTGTATCGGATTTCAGGGATAACAGACCATGAATGACCCGGGTTATGGCCGCCAGAAAAAATGGGGACTCCATGAGGTACCCGGATTCGCGGTATGCCCTGTCATAAATTTCCGCCGTTTCTTGTTTATCAAAGCCGAGCAGCCGGTATTTAAAACCACGGCCGCGCCCTGGTGGAAACGGGAAGGCCTTCGGAGTGGATTTTGACAATGCGATAATCTTGCGGTTCACGTTTCTGCCGGCCAGAAATTTTTTTTTCCACTGCGTCAATGCCATTGATGAGTTGAAGAAAACATCGCCGACCGGGTTTTGCTCGTCTGTATTTTGCTGAATGAGATCAAGCAATGATTCGGCGCCGCGGGCATCAAATAACCGGTGGTCGAACGTCATGGCCAGGGTGCTTTGGGATGCTCCATCGGTAAAATAATGAAACGCTACATGTTCCTTGTCATCGCTGAATCTGCTGTTGGCGTTATCCTCCAGACGGGCGAATAGGGCATCAAGAGAGAAACTTTCTTGGATCCGGGTCACCTGAAGCGCGACATCCCGCCTCGCGGAAGAAGGTATTTTCCAATAGGGAGTAAGCTTGAAATCCCGGGCAACAGTCCCCTCCAGGACGGGGAAACGTTCAGAAAACCGGTTTAACCGGCTGCGCAGTTCCCCTTCATCGAGATGTCCGTCCAGCATGAGAACAATCTGGGACATATTCCCTGAACAGGTCAGAGACTTCATCATATAGTCAAGAGTGTTGATTGCCCAGTCGTGACCGGATAAATAGCGCTTGCGTTTGGATAACAGCATAATAAACCAGGGTTACAGCTTTCTATGGATGAATGATGCCAGGCTGTGAATGGTTTCAAAATCCTTTTTTGTCAGGTCCGACGTGATCAATTGGAGCTTGAAGGTTTTTTCCACAAAAACAAGAATCTCCACAAAACTCAAAGAATCAATACCCAGCTCATGGAACGGCTTGTCGGGCAGAACCGCAGACTCATCCTTGCCGGTAATCAGTGAAATGTTTTTGATCAATTTATCTTCGATTTCCTGTATTGTCGTCATACGTCTTAACCTCTTGATTATGATGATGTCGGTCCATATCGTGGTTCTGGAATCCCTGCAATACTGATCAGAGATGCTGCAAGTAAACGGATGTTTTCCCACCAGAGCAGTTGCATCCTGTGCATCGTATAGATTCAATTCGGCTGCTGCCTGATTCGGTTAAAAGACGTACCTGAAAAGGGTTGTCCTGAACCGGTGTCGGATAGTGAATTTGTTTTTTCAGCATGAGAGCGCCAGCCGCGATATTAAAGGCGCTGCCGGTCATGATGCTGCCGAAAAGCGGAGCATAGGCCGCGGCCGGAGTGTCCGGTGACAGTAATGGGCGATACGCTGATTCATCCGGCAACATGCCGTCGGCATCAATTATGATAAGGTCAGCGGGCTTCCGTTGGTCGGATTTTTCGTGAAGCTGCAGTGCATCGGCAGAACAATACGTGTTCTGTGTTTGTGCTTCGCTCACCAGCAGAAAAACCGCCCCTTCCCCTGGAATCTGGCAGGTCGGATTGAAAACAAATGGTTTTATTTTGCCGTCCGGCGCAACATTCAACTTTTGTTCGGACACATACCCCAGAACATCACCATACTGATCCACGCCGCCCACAAGGACATAATCGCAGCGTTTTTGAAGAAGCCACGTCTGGGCAAGTTGAAGAGCCGACTGAAACGAAAACCGGAATTGCGTTACGGTCAGTGTGGGCCCCTGAATGTCCAGGGATGAAGCAATATAAGAAGCCGCTGCATTATGCACGGAGTTTGAAAACGTGGTCGGTGACACCGCCGCATCACCATAGTCCAGAATGCCATCGAGAAAATCGAACGTCGTCACATGAGCGCCAAAAGCCGTCGCCAGGATAATGCCCAGCCTCTTTCCGGTACGGTCAATTCTACTGTCGGATATTGCGTCTGCCGCCGCTAGAACAGCCATTTTGCTCAGTTTGTCGGCTCGCCTGATTTTTTTCAACAGGGTCTTGTCCGGTATATCATCAAAGCTGACCAGATAGGCATATCGTTTCCGGTCGGCCTGCGAAGGCAGAAAAATCTCAAGAGGAGGCAGCCAGCCAGTCCGAAGGGCTTCTTCAAACCTAGCGACACCCAATCCACGGGAAAAAATCATACCTATTCCCACAATATTCATGCGCCCTCCCTTCTGCCGATCACGATGGCCGCATTGTTGCCGCCGAAAGCAAGAGAGGTCGATACAGCATAGGTGCCACTAATTTGTGTTTTTTCCTGAATGGGAGCGATCGGAATTGCCTCGTCACGGTTCTGAAAACCCGCGCTGGCAGGCAACCATCCTTCCCTGAGGCCGGCAGCGGTAAACACAGCCTCGACCCCCCCCGCCGCGCCGAGCGTGTGCCCCGTGAACCCTTTTGTCGAAAGCATTGCGAGGTCTGCACCAAAAATATCCGCGAGAACTTTTCCTTCCACAAGGTCGTTGTCCTGGGTTCCGGTTCCATGAGCGTTGACAAAAGCGACGTCCGAAGGAGTAACGACCGCCTCTTCCAATGCAGTATGGATTGATGCTTTCAAGCCCGTCCCCTCTGGACTAGGCGCCGTAAGATGATATGCGTCTCCAAAAGATCCATATCCCGCAAGGAAAAGTTCGGATGTTTTTCCTCTCTTCTTCATGATGGATTCTTTTTCGAGTACCATGATTCCCGCGCCTTCGCCTAAATTAAGCCCTTTCCGGTCTCGGTCAAAGGGGGCGCATAAACTCATATTCAGAATTCCGAGGGAGCCGAAACCGCAATAAGGAATGTGGCTCAACTCATCCGCGCCTCCGGCAATGGCGATATCACACAGGCCGCTCTTGATCCACGACAATGCCACGCCGATGGCATCCGTTCCAGAAGAACATGCATTTACAATGGTAAGGCTCGGGCCATTCGTTTTTAATTTTCTTGCAATGGCGTCCGACAGGTTTCCTTTCAGAAACCGGTCCACTGCCGCGAGAGGCGCGGTACCCTTGGAGCGGTACGTGGTATAAAAATGCAGATCGTTCAACTGGCTCGCAACGGTCGTGCCTATGCAAATTCCAACCCGATACGGGGCAAGATCTGTGAGCCTGGCTTCGTTCAGTGCCTGATCCACCGCTATCAACGCCAGGCTGAGGGTCCTTTGTCCTTCAAGATAATACGCCTTTGGAATATCGGGCACTTCGAACACGGGATATTGCAATACCGACGGAAAAAGAGTCACAGGTCCCGCATTTCTTCGCCCGGACGCAAAAGAAACAAGCGTATCGTCAACATTCTTGCCTGCTGCCGATATTACTCCAAAGCCGGTTATGCGTATGTCAGCATTGCTCATAATTCACTATGCGGGATAAACACCGTTAATAAAATATCCTATTTCTCCAAAGATACTTTCTTCATATCGGACACCCGGTCAGGAACGCCTAATAAATCCAGGCCCTGATCAATGGTCACAATCCGCATCGAAGGATAGCTCGTTTGTATATACCGTATCATTTCTGCCAGCTGGGTTAATTCATTGTATATCACATAATCAACCCTGGCAGTGGCCCCGCTCACTTCGCCGCGAATCAGGTCACCCGGCTGCGGCACTCCTGAAAAAGGAACAAGATACAGCGAGAAACCGTACACGGGAAACCAGTGCACGGTCACATACCGGGCGACGGTGCCGGAAGGGCTGAGTCTGAGTGTTTCACCTTTGATGAAGCTCCCCTGTTTGTCCTCCAGTTTTACCTGGGCGTCAATTTCATGTTGATAGAAAATCAGCCAGTTTTTGTTCACAAATGCAGTGTCAATGTGCTTTTTCATGCGGGCGACATCATGTTTCATGGAAAAAGACTTCAAAAAAAAGGGATCGGACACCCCCACGTTCAACGAATTCGTGCCTCCCCGTGCTGACCGGTAATATTTTCCTGCAATGGACCTGACGGTTTCATTGTTTTTGTTGAAGGGATAAACAAGATTCTTTACCGGCAAACCCAGACGATCCAGCTCCGATTTGGACGTTGTCAGCTCGGCATCAATTTCGTCCGGGGAGAGAGAATTCAGGTTTGGATGAGAGACCGTATGGCTCAGTATTTCCCAGCCCGCATCGCGCAGGCTGCGAATCTGTGCCGCAGTCATATGGTCTTCGGTATTGATCCACCCGGTAGTAATCGCCGAGCACGCAACAGCGCCATGGTCAGAAAAAATTTTTTTTCCGACAAGATAATCGGTATCGTCCCCATCGTCAAAAACAAACGTCACCAGCGGTGGCGTATTGGCGCCGAAGGACGCCGTCCGGGAGGCTACAGCCCCTCCGCACGAACTCAGCAGGAAGAAAACCAGGGGAAACAAAAACAGCCGTCCCATGAGCGTGGCGCCACGATCAGGAGGTCTTTTTCCTGTTCTCATAAACATAATTTGCGATAGTATTGATGGAATAAAAGATTTCTTTTCCCTGGTCCATATTTTTTACTTCCAGGCCAAAATTGCGCTGCAGCAGAACCACGATTTCAACGGCATCGAGCGAGTCCAAGCCAAGTCCTTCGCCGAAAAGCACCTCGTCATCCTTAATGTCTTCAGGTTTGACGTCCTCAAGGGACAGATCCTTCACGATCATCTCCTTGAGACTCTTCCGGATTGCTGCAAGTTCCTGTTCTTTATTTTCCATACTATGCTCCTTTGGGATAGCAATGATATATATATTAGATGTTTGATTTCCAGATGTCGCGGAAAACAAACCATTGGTACGGATACTGTCTTACGTACTCTTCAAGAACGCCGCTGAATTCACGGACCGCCGCTTTTATGGCATTTTTTTTTGCTTCCCCTCTGCCCGCGGGTGGCAAAATCACGTGAGAAACGTCTACAATATATTTTTTCGGGCCTGTTTTAGCCGATAAGAGAACCACGACGGGGCACTCAGCAGCGGCGGCGATGCTGAACGCTCCGTAAGGGAACTGCACCCTCTCACCCAAAAATGGAGCATCAACGGCACCGTATCCGTACGTCCGGTCTCCCATGATCGAAACCAGACTGCCCTGTTGAATGGCTTGGATCGCTTCAACCACTCTCCCGAGGGCATTATCGGTAAAAATAATTTTAACAAGCTCCCTTTCGTTGTCGATATGAAGGGCATTTCTGACCGCTTCATTGTCTTCCGGCCGCATCATCAGATAGACGGTTCGCTCGAATTTCTTCAGCGCCGTCATGGTTACCTGCCAGTTCCCTACGTGCGCGGTCAGTAAAATAAACCCCTTGCCCTGCCTGGACAGCATGCTGCTAATTTTGTCCTGTCCCAGAAATTCGATCTCGATACCACCACACCCCAGCGACAAGGCATACCGATCAATCAGATTTTTCCCCTGACTGACAAATAATCGGTACACGGAAAGCAGCTGGCGGCCCGTCCCATAATCCGGGAACCGCCTCCTCACATATGCCCGCGTGGCCGAAACCACGGGTCGGTCAATCAGAAGATAATACAGGGCGATGAAGTAGAGAAAGCCGTACGCCCCCCGCAGTCCGAAAATTCTTACTGCCAGCTGAAAAAATAAAAACCCCAGACGGTTGCCGCGTTTGCGCTCAACAGCGTTCTTTTGTGGAGACATGAGAATACCTTATTTTCTTGATCGCAGCGGCAGTCACGTACACGATGGCGCCCATAAGCACCGCAGCAAGCGGGGCTACGAACAGAGAGCCGAGAAACCATTCAAAGATGCGGGAGGAAAACTCCCGGAAAACCGTTTCGTACGACAAATCCGTAAGCCATCTTCCGTGTCGCAGATAGTATCCCACCTCTATGCACAACGCAGGTATAAAGGGCGGTACGGCAAGATGTTGGACATTCAGCGCCACAATCTTGTTCAGATTAAATCGCAGGGAAACGTAAAAAATAACGATTGAATGCATGAACAAAATCGGGAGCACCGCAATGAACATGCCTACCGCCGCGGACAACGCCAGCCCTTCCGGCGTCGCACTTTCCTGCAGAAGCTTTTTCAATACTTTTGCAGGGTGGCGCAGGAGTGATACGTCAAATGCCGCCGGATTCTGAACGAGTTTTTCGTGCCTGACCGGCAAAAGGCGCCTGCCGACAAGCATTGTATGAATGCGGGCAAGGCGCAAATTATCCAGGATGGGTTTGAAGCTGGAGACCCGTTCTTCCGGTTTCGGATACACAACGTCAATCTCTACCGTTTTCAGCGGTATCCCCGCCCATGCCGCCTTTGCCAGCACTTCTGCTTCAAAATCGTATCGAACCCCCTTGAAAGACAACTGATTGAGATAGGGAAGCGGATACGCCCGGAAACCGCTCTGACAATCCGGTACAACCTGTCCGGTTTCGACCAGAAGCCAGAAGTTCGCAAACGATCTGCCGAACCGGCTTGAAAAAGGGACGTTTTCCGTAGCAAAATTTCTGCTTCCAATAAGAAAACACGGGTCATCCTTGCGCAAATACGGAAAAAATTTCTTCATGTCCCGGGGGTGGTGCTGTCCGTCGGCATCGATGGTAATCATAGAGAGAGCGCCTTGTTTCTCGCAGTAATGAGACGCCG
>CAZYEF010000072.1:0-13069 GCA_964646375.1 uncultured Nitrospiraceae bacterium
GATATGCTTTTACAATATCCGAAATATTTCTTTCATCTTCGACGACAAGGATTTTGGTTTTTTTCATAAGAATTGGAGATGCATTCCGGAGTTGAAATGAACGATTGTTCGCCGTATGGATGGTTCAGCGCCGTCTTCTGCGCAGCGTGTCGTTTACGCTTTCGAAATGGTGCGGTCGCTGCCTGCAACATGGGCCTGTGCTGCCTGCGTCAATTCCATCAGAGCCGCCTCTAGGGTTTTCTGTCCGGATTCTATGGCCTCCTCCGAGGTATCATGCACATAGATCGGTTCGCCGAGCATGATCAGACCTTCCGTGAAGGGAAGCGGGACGATCAGCCTGTCCCAGCTTCTTCTGGGAATCCAGGCGTGTTTTACGGCGGTCGCGACAGGAACGATGGGCGCCTTCGAAACTCCAGCCAGAAAAAGCGCCCCTTTTTTCACTTTGTGGAGAGGCCCCCGCGGTCCGTCCACGGTTATTCCCACATTTTTGCCTTTGCGCATTCTGGTAACAAGGGAATACAGCGCACGATGGCCTTTGCGTTTGCTTGATCCCCGCGCGACTTCAAACCCGAATGTCGTAATCACCCGTGTTATAAATTCTCCGTCTCTGCTTTCGCTCACCGGAATCAGAAGCCCCGAATCGTGGTGGGATTTCAGCAGCATCAGCAGACTCCCATGCCAGAAGGCATAAATGCAGTTTTGCCCCTGCGCAACCAGCCGGTCCTGGACTTCCTTGTTGAGCATGCGGAACCGGATTGTCTTGCTCCAGAGCAAAACGATGAGCCAGATGAGTCTGATAAACATCTTTTCAAAAAACATTGTTGTTCCTCGTGCTGCGTATTCAGAAGGCAGGTGCTCACTGAACGGCGGTCGCGTGACGTCATTAACCTGCGCTGGCACCGGTAGGTACTATATGCCACTGGGGAAAAGTATGGAAAGGCCTTTTGAACGGAGGTGATATACTGACAATACGGCTTAATTGGTTATCTTTTTCAGCTTATCCTTCGCCAGCTTTGCCTCATCGGTCGCGGGATGTTCTTTGATGACTTTGTACAAATACTCCCTGGCTTTCGCGTTGTTTTTCTCGTTCAGATAGGAGAAACCGATTTTCAGCTTCGCCCCGGGCACTTTGTCGCTCTTGGGATAAGTCTTTATAACCTTGTCAAACGCATCAATCGCCCTGTTGAAGTCCTTCTTGGCATAATAGCATTCGCCAATCCAGTATTGGGCTTTGTCAGTCTGGCTGGTGTCGGGAAACTGCGTAATATAATTTTGAAATCCGGCGAGGGCAAGATCGTAGTTTTTCTTGTCGAAATCACTCTTTGCCTGTCGGTAGGCATCTGACGGTTCCTGTGTTTTCGACGACTGTTTTCCTGAAGCTGCTGGCGCGCCACCGCCCTGTTGCTTCAATTTTGCCTCAAGGTCCTCGACTTTTGCGGACAGCTCCGCGAGCTTGAACGTTTTATCGTCAAGCTTCTGTGCAAGCTCGGCAATGCGGAAATTATTTTCTTCCAGCTTTCCCTGCAGAAGCTGCATGTCCGTGACAAGCTGGTCTGATTTGGTTCCGTAGTCGGCCATCGTCTTCTGCAAGTCAACCGTCCCCTTGATGTTCGCATCGAGCATGTCAAGCCGGTTCTGGGCGTCCTGCAATTTTGATTTCGTAGTGGAGAGATCGTCGCGGATGTCCGACACTTCAGACCTGGTCCGCACGAGTTCCGATTGCGGAGCACAGGCGCTCATCACGAGGAGCAGCATCAGGGAGCAGCCGATTATTGTCGAGGATATTTTCATAGTAGGTTTTTTGCGCCATCCGCGCATGGTGTGACGCGGCCCCGGCAAGAGAAGCTCGGGGAACCACTACTCTTCCCTGGTTCCCCGTTGCTTCGCATTTTTGGACACGTTAACGCGCCCTTATTTCGTCACTGCCACCAAATCGCCCCTGCGATTCTTCTGCCAGCAGTCTTCCGTCGCTGCGGTGCAGACCGGTTTTTCCTTGCCGTAGCTGATCAGGGAAATCCGTTTTCCGGAAATGCCGAGGTCCGTGAGGTATTTCTTGGCGCTTGCAGCACGGCGCTGGCCGAGTGCCTGGTTATATTCCTTGGTCCCTCGATCGTCGCAGTTTCCTTCAATCCTGATGTTCACTTTTGGATTCGCCTTGAGCCATTCCGCGTTGGCCTTCATAATGGCTTTTGCGTCATTCCGGACAACTGATTTGTCGAAATCAAAATAGACTGACTGCAACCCGGCAACTTTGACTCCTGCACGCTCTTTCTCGCCTGCCTTCGTTCCATTTGCCGCCCCTGCTGCTGTTTCCGTTCCGGCTTTTTCTCCGGCTGCTGCGGCTGTTTCCTTCGATGGTTCGCCTGAAGTCACCTCGGATTTTTTCGGGCATCCCCAGAGCACAAATAGACATAGAGCCGCAATAATTCCAAAAAATAATAAACTTCTGTTCCTCATAATGACCCTCCTTGGATAGTACGAGCTGCGCTCGTTTTTTTATGAATCACAAATTATGGTATGGGAAGATGCGGATTAAAAAATACAACTATTTTTTGTTAATTTTTATTACCATATCATACAACATCCCGATTGTCAACGGCAAATCAGGCGGCTGCATCCTCTGCCGCTGCGATGATATCCGGAAAATTTCATCGAGTCGCTCCCGCATCGCGTTTAACAGCTGCGGGAGCGCTGGACCATACAAACACATCCCTCTCCTTTACCGCCAGCACAAGACGGTTTTTCTTCGCCAGTTCGGCCAGCATTTTATTCCACGGACCTTTCAGCGAGGCGGTGATTTTTTGTTCCTTGCCCGTCCTGTCATTCATGACGTACCCATCCAGACCGGCCTGTTTTCCTATCCGCTTCAGCACATCACCGGACTTGTCTTTTTTGGCATTGACCGCGACTGATTTCCCCTGCAAGGCCAGAAATGAATCCGGCACATAAGCCCCACCGGGGTCTGCACCCTGTTCAAGAAGCAGCGGTATTGCCTCAATGCGCCCCGCTCTGGTTGCTTCGGTCAGTGCGGTCGCTCCGCCCGCCGTTTTTGCGTTGATATCCACTCCATTCTCAAGAAGGACTCTGATCGTACTTACGTGTCCCTCCTGCGCGGCGCACATAAGCGGTGTTTTTCCATCTGGCAACGCCATCGTCATGTTTGCGCCCTTCACCGCGAGGGTCGCAATAAAGTCGAAGTACCCCTTGCAAGCGGCCACCATCAAAGGGAACTGGCCAGACGGAGTAACGTCATTAATATTTGCCCCCTGTTCCAGGAGGGCTACCGCCGCTTTCGTATAGCCGTGTTCAGCTGCGAACAGCAATGGAAAGTGGCCTGCTTTGTTTCGGGCTTTCACCTGGGCGCCCTGCTGCAGAAGTTTTTGAAGAATGTTCATGTGTTCATCTTTGAAATCCGGCGTGTTCAAGACCGCCTGCAGCGCCGTGGCAGCGCTTTCCGCCGAGGGCACCTGATAATTGACATCTGCGCCGTTTTCAAGCAGCAACGCCACGGTCGTCGAGCGTCCTTGACGCGCGGCGGTCATCAGAGCCGTGTACCCGTTCGAATCAGCACTGTTCAGCAAAGCGGGGTCGCACTTTATCAGTTTTTTGAGTATAGGTATGTTCTCTCTTTCTGCTGCGATCATCAGTGCGGTTCTGCCCTGTTCATCCTTCGCGGCCAGGCTGATTCCCGCGTTGATAAACAGGTTCACCGCTTCTTCATTATTCTGTGATACTTCCGCCAGGAACGCCCGCTCGGAAAGCTGAATGCCGTTTCGTTCCAGTTTCTTTGCGGAGTACCACTGGACGATTGAATTCCTGTAAAAAAGAGCCGTAATTGCAAGAATCGCAAGTACCGCGATCGCGGCATAAATGCCGATTTCCAGTTTGCGTCTTCCGATTGTCTTCCGGGCCTCTGTGCGGCCTCGGTCTTTTAACAGTTCGTCAGGATTTGTCTGATCGAGAACAGCCTGAAAGGCGCCTGTTTCCCCGGGATTCCCCGGGGACTCGCCCCCGGTTTCCGCATCGGTCGGTTCCGATTTCTGTTTGCCCGCCACTGCCAGCGATTCTCCCGCTTTTCTTTTTTGCCGGAGTAGGTGGATATCAAGATGCGGCAGGGGCCCCAGTCCGTCCAGGTATGCTCTCAGATTTCGCTCCCATAAAAAAATGCCAAGTCCGGCAAGGGCTCCGGACACCATGCCGATAATGCAAAGAAGAAAGGCGAGGCCGGATAAAAAACCGATCAGAAGCCCTGCAACTCCGAGCACAACCGGGGGCAGCCACCAGAACTTAAACAAGGGCGCCAGCGATTCATAGCGACGTGTCTGCTTGTACGGTTTGCCGTCGGCTGTGTTCAAAAAATCTTCCCACTCCTGAACATCCAGACTTTGCTGCTGCAGATGGTTTTTGATAACCCGCACAATATCGCGATGGTTTTTTTCCTCGGCCAGTTGCAGCGGCGTCTTTCCGAACCTGTTTTTTGCTTCGACATCGGAGCCTGACTGCATTAGCAGATCAATAATTTCGGTTTTGTCCTGCTCGTATGCCGCCTTATGCAGCGCGGTCCAGCCGTCTTCATTCTTTTCATTGATGTTTGCGCCTGCCTGCAGAATGATTTCCGCAATTCCCGTCTGCCCTTTGGAAGCGGCGACCATCAGCGGCGTGGCGCTTTCGCGCAGGATATTTACATTGATGCCTTCCTCGATCAGCTGTTTGACGGTCTCCGAGTTTCCGGTCTGCAGCGCCTCCATAAATTGGGGCCATTTCTTCGCGGTCGGTGAGGAATAGTCGGAACTTTGGCTGCTTCTCGGCTTTGGCTTCGGTTGAGCATCCTTTTTAATCTGTTTTTGATATCCTTTGGAGGGGCCGGGTGTTTTGCTTTCCATAAAAAAGCTCCCTGGTTATCGGTCTTGGTGTGCGTTTGCAGGAACCGGGTTCTCGTTCAGATTCGAACGGATGAGCGTGTATTGTGTAACCTAAGAGTACAATAAAAAAGAGGAAATGTGAAGCGAATTTTTATAGCAAATCCAAATTTTCTTCGTCATTTTTTCGCGAAAACCGTTTTCGCGATAATCTGATTCAGCGCTCTTGCGGCCATTGCACTCTATAGTTATGAAAAGAACAGACAGATAAAAAAGCTGTTTGCGACGTTTGTTTTATGGTATATTCGCTTAATTCCGGCTCCTGAATGGCACGAGTAAAAACAGTAATCGAAGGTTCCTGTTAGCCGATGCTTCATAGTGGAGGCAGCAGAGTCATGAGCGAAATTTTGCGCGCAGACATTACCGACGCAGCAGCGATACTCGAACTTCAGAAACACGCCTATCAATGTGAAGCCGCCTTATATAACGATTACAATATCCCACCTTTGACACAAACTCTGAACGAGCTGAAAAAAGAATTTGCCGAAAAAAAAATTTTTAAAACGGTCGACACCGGCAGAATTGTTGGATCTGTCAGAGCCATCACTCATAACGGCGCGTGCCACATCGGGCGGTTGATCGTTCACCCCGAGTTTCAGCACAGGGGAATCGGCACTCAACTGATGCTTGCTCTTGAGTCAGCATTCCCCCTTGCAGGACGTTTTGAGTTATTTACCGGCGCCCTGAGTGAAGGCAATATCCGGCTGTACAAACGGCTCGGCTACAGGATTTTCCGGACTGATCAGCTTTCGCCGAAAGTCGAGCTCGTGTTTATGGAAAAACTGCGGGGATAATTCTCAATCAGAAGAACCTAAAGGGAAAAACACGCGCTCATTCTGATATGAATTCAGGGGATAAGCCGCCCGGTATGCACCAAAAAAATTGCACGTGAGGCCATGTCATGCGGGATATGAGAAAATACAAAAGATTTAAACTGGATTTAGTCGATCTGAGCAGCAAGATAAGCCTTGTTGGGGAAGTGAATATTATTGACATAAGCCCGGCTGGAGTTAAATTAACGGCTGACAGAACGCTGAATATTGGAAAAGAGTGCCTGTTGATGCTGAAACATGAAGATGCATATGTCAATGTAAAAGGTGTTGTTGTCCGATCTGAATTAAGCCGCATGGAAGAACGCACAGAAGGAGAGCAGGTCACTATTTACTCGCTGGCCATATCGTTTAAAGACGAACCAACAGGCAGGATTAATGCTTTCCTAGATTCAATTGAAGATAGCAAGAAAATATACGTGCCGGAACAGGAAGGCTGGTTTTATCGCGATATTCATTTTAACATTACAACACCCGACGAGGAAGTTCTGAAACTGCCTGCGCAATTCGGCATTAAGGAAATCAGTAAAAGCGGCATAATTATTCAGAATCAGGAAAAACTGAATATCGACAGCATGGTTCTCATGGAATTATCACTCTCCGCTTATGGCGCGGTAAACTTTATGGGAAAAGTTGTTTCGTGCCGCATGATACAGGATGCTGCACCTGATCATTACGATATCGGGGTGGAATTTCCGGAACTTACCGAGTTGGACAGGTTATTGCTCGATCAATTAATTGAACGCGTCAAGGAATACGAAAAATATCAAGGTATGTAAAGATTATTACTTACAATTCACTTTTGCGATAACCTGCACCTCAATAAAACCCCGCAAACCTGCAGGAGCTTGCTTTGGCTGAGATCCCTCCGAAACCGGAGCCATCCCGGTATGATTCAGATCAGCGAGAAACAGCGCTGCCACCTTCCAGGACTCGAAACCGTTTTGACCGCATGGAATGGGCAGGAGCCTTTGGAGATCTCGGAACCCTCGTTCCTTTTGTTGTTGCCTATGTCGAAATGGTAAAAATTGATCCGCTCGGCGTGCTGTTCGCGTTCGGCGTTGCTCTCATGTTCTGCGGCTTTTACTACCGGACACCGTTTCCCGTACAGCCCATGAAAGCGATAGGCGCAGCGGCCGCAACCCAGGCGGCCCAAGCGGCCATTACCCCTGCCTCGATTTGTGCCGCGGGTCTCGTGACCGGTCTTGCGTGGCTGCTGCTTGCGCTGACCGGCGCGGCAACGAGGATAGCAAAGCTCGTTTCCCGTCCGGTTCTGATCGGCATCATTCTGGGACTTGGTATGAGTTTCATGCTTGAGGGTGTAAAAATGATGGCGAGCGGCTGGATTATAGCCTCCATCGGGTTGGCGGGAACTCTGCTTTTTTTTAAAAACCGCACCATACCCGCAATGGTGCTGCTGCTGGCATTCGGTGTAGTATGCGGCCTTGCTCAAAATCCGGCATTTGGAACGGCTCTTGCCGGCGTCTCCGTATCGTTCAAACTTCCCACCTTTGCGTTGCACCAGATTACCTGGAGAGACTTCCTGGCTGGTTCGGTATTTCTTGCCATTCCACAGCTGCCGCTCACATTGGGGAACGCCATCATCGCGATCCGGGAAGAGAACAACAGACTTTTTCCGGACAGACCGGTCACTGAAAAAAAAGTAGCGGTCTCAACCGGTCTTTTAAATGTGTTTGGATCGTCTGTCGGTGGTGTCCCGATGTGCCACGGCGCAGGAGGGATGGCCGGTCATGTCGCCTTTGGTGCAAAGACAGGAGGCGCTCCGATCATTCTTGGCGGCATTCTGCTTGTAATGGCGCTGTTTTTGAGTGAATCGGTGGAAATTCTGTTTCGGTTGCTGCCGCAGTCTGTTCTCGGCGTCGTGCTGTTTCTTACGGGAGCGCAACTCGCCCTGGGGGCAGGCGGTTTCGGCAAAAATACCGGAGAGCGTTTTGTCACTCTTGTTACTGGCGCGTTCGCCGTCTGGAATGTCGGCCTCGCTTTTCTCGTCGGGATAATCGGGTCCTTTGTCGAGAGGCGCGGGTGGCTGCGGCTCTAGCACGACCTGTTTGCATGTTCTGCTTGATCCTCTAAAAGATGCGCCCCCCGTGCGCAGGCATGAAAAAAGGACGAGCCATGTTGCGTCTCTCGTCCTTTATGGTGTGCTTCTACGGTTGTCTCTCGTGGTTCCGATTATTTTTTTTCTCCCAGAATCTGGCTGACCGTACTCAGGAGAGTTGCGGTCTGGATCGGTTTGGCGATGTAGGCATTGGCGCCCAGTGCAAGACCGCGCTTCCGGTCCTCGTCCGCACCTTCCGTTGTGATAATAATAATGGGAATTGTTTTGTGCACCGGATCATTCCGCACCATCGAAACAAGCTTCAAGCCGTCCATGATCGGCATATTAATGTCCGTCAGTATGATGTCGAATTTCTGGGTGGAAAGTTTTTTCAGCGCGTCGATTCCGTCATTCGCTTCGACGATCTTGCTGCCGGGAATGCGCTTCAGCGCAAAGGAGATCAGCTGCCGCATTGTCGGGGAGTCTTCCACCACCAGGAAATTGTAATCGGGCATTTCAAACCTCCGTTATTTTTCTTTCAGCAGGTCAAGAAAGCTCTGGATCGTCGAAAGCTTCCGCTCTGACTGCGAATACAGTTTGGATGAAAAAAGGGCCGTGGCGGCATGTCCGGCAAGCATGGTGAAGAGTTCGTAATCAACACCCGTAAACGATTGTTTCTGCACCAGGAGCTTGTAAATGACAATCACACCGATGACGTGTTCCTTGATCTTGAGGGGAATGCAGACAAGCGGATGAAGGTAGTCAACTCCCGTCACGTCCGTGGGATCGCCTTCCCGATAGAATGCTTCACCGGATTTCGCGGATGCGCCGATGATCCCGTCGCCAAGCTTAACGGCCGGGCGAGCCTCGGAGCTCATGCCTTCCTGAGCCACGATCGTCAATTCGTTCGTCTTCTCATCCAGCATCATGATCGAAAACTCTTCGGCGCCGATCAGGTTCATGACAATTTCGAGGATGATTTTAAGAGATTCGCCGAAATCGAGCGTGGAATGGAGCTGATAACTTGCCACGTACAGGTTGGCCAGATTGTTATTCTCGGCTTCAACCTCAATATAACGGTTCGCGAAATCCTTGTTTTCTTCTTCAACGACACGATAGCGGGTAAGAAGGTTTTTGTTCTCCTCTTCGAGAAAGCGTATCTTCTCTTCCAGCGTATGCAGCTTGAATCCTTCTTCCTTGCCGGAAAGTTTGGTAACCTCCTCAAGCTGGACGACCCGGTACCGAAGCTTCTCATTCTCCTTAAGCAGCTCATGGGTGAACTCTTCACCCTTTTTGAAAACCTGCAGAAACTCTTCAACTTTTTTTGAAATTGATGCGGGTTCCTTCTCCATCAAGCCCTCCTGTAAACGCCGCCTCGGGGTTCTGAGCCTGGTAATGCGAAAACAGACCTTTACTAGGTTATTATCGGCAAAACAGCTTAATTCTTTAGTCGTAATCGCTGAATATTTTAACTATGATAATAGTGAAATTTCCCTAAAAGAGCAACAACAAACAACCGCCCAGCGCCTGTTTTCAATCCCGCCCCGGCTTTTTCCCGGACCGACAGCGCGTCAAAATCTCTTCCGCAATTTGGTCAAGCGGCAGCACTTTGTCTACAGCCCCGGTGTGAATGGCCTCCTGAGGCATGCCGAAAATAACGGCACTTTCTTCGCTTTCGGCCAGACATTGTCCCTGCCGGTTTTTTATGGCGATCACCCCTTCGACACCATCCCGGCCCATGCCGGTCAAAACGACCCCGAGTGCGGCGGCTCCGCAAGCCTCGGCAACCGAAACCATCATGCGGTCCGCGGAGGGCACATGCTTGTCCGAGGAGTCGGGAGAAACAATTTCGGCGCACAGGCCGTCATTGTCTTTTTTCAGCAGGAGATGGTGTCCGCCCGGCGCAATCAATGCCGTGCCCGGCTCGACCCGGTCGCCGTCGGCGGCCTCGCTCACGACAAGCGACGATATTTTGTTGAGACGCTCCGCAAAACTTTTCGTAAACCCTGCGGGCATATGCTGGGTGATCACAATGCCCGCATTGAAATCCGCGGGGAGCGCGGTAAGAATTGCCTGCAGGGCCGGAGGGCCTCCGGTGGATGCGGCAATCGCAACAACTTCAACCGGTCCCGGTATCCGCACTTTCTCATCTTCTTTCCGAACCGAGGGAGGGGCCTGCTCCCGGGACAGAAGGCTGATCGAGGATTTTACTTTGGTCATTTCCAGATTCAGCACGGCATGCACCCGGGCCGCAAGGTCATCCCTGATTTTTTCTATGCTTCTGGAAATTCGCGCCTCGGGTTTTGCCAGAAAATCGACGGCGCCGAGTTCCAGGGCGCGGAACACGCTGCGGCTGTCGGACCGCGACGAAAGCACGAGCACGGGCGTCGGACGCTCTTTCATGAGCCATCGCAGAAAGGAAAAACCGTCCATATTCGGCATCTCAAGATCGAGCGTGATGACATCGGGCCGGAGGCGAAGCGTCTTCGTGATGGCATCAATCCCGTCAACAGCGCTTCCGGCAACGGTGATCCCGGGGTCCTGCTCAAGCATCTGGGCAATGACTGTTCTGTTGTAGGCCGAGTCATCAACAACCAATACGGTTATTTTTTTCATGATCCTGTTATGCGCACCACGTCTGGTTCGGCTAAAAAGCCGTGATACGATCCTCTGTTCTTCCTACCCTGTTTTTGCGCGGAGCGGCTTCCGGTAAACCATATCATGCTTGAGCGTCTTGAGTTCAAAGGCGTTCGATATGTTGATCAGCGACTCTGAATGTCCAAGAAGGAGGTATCCTCCCTCCCTGAGTTTGCGGGAAAACATCTCGATCACTTTCTTTTTCGCTTCCTTGTCGAAATAAATGATCACATTCCGGCAAAAGATGACATCCATGGCAGCGATCAGGCTGGTTTTGCCCGGATCAAGCAGGTTCACCGAACTGAAGGAGACCAGGTTTCTGACGGCATCGCTGATCCGGTAGTCTCCGTTCTCCTCCGAAAAATATTTTGCAAGCATCTCGGGACTTGTTGCCCGGTGCGCGCTCTTCTTGTAGACGCCCTTGCGCGCCGCGTGCAGCACCCGCTGATTGATGTCGCTGCCCAGAATTTCCACCTGCCAGTCGCGCCACCAGTCGCCTGATTCCAGCAGAAGGATGGCGATAGTGTACGGTTCTTCTCCCGTGGAACAACCTGCGCTCCATATCCGGAGGGTCTTTCGATCAGCGGACTCCTGACGCAGTTCCGGCAGAATCTCATCGGAAAACGCGCGCAACTGCGCACTTTCCCGGAAAAAGTAGGTTTCGTTGGTGGTGAGGCTGTCAATAAGGACGGAAAGCTCCTCCTCCCGTTTCCGGTCGTAACGGAGGAAATGGTAGTATTCTTCAAAGCTCTTGAGCCGATGCTGCTCGAGACGTCGCGCGAGACGGCGCTGCAGCAGAAACTTGGAGCTGTCGTCGAAAAAAATCCCGCAATAGCCGTGCACAAAGTCCCGGAGAAGCCTGAACACATCATCCGGCAGCGGAATGGTCTGCTCTTCAAACATTTATCTCTTCAACGCCTCTTTTGCCGCCTGGCGGACGGTCTCATCCGGATCATTGAGAGCGGTCTTCTCAAGAAGTGACTCGGTTGCCGGATCCTGCTCCGATTTCAGCACCTCGACTGCCGCCTTCCTGACGATCCAGTGAGAATCCGTCAGGCGGGACTGCACCGCCTCCCGAACCGCGTGCTCCCGGTAGCCGGAGAGGGCCGCCAGCACGGTTCTTCTTACCTCCGGGTCAACGTGGTCAATAAGGGCAAGCAGCGGCTCCCGTGCTGCGGGCGCCATCAGTTTTCCCAGCGACTCCACAATGGCAAGCAAAAAGACATCGGTTGCGTTTTTCAGATGTGCAAGAAGAATGTCCCTTGCCGGTTCGTTGCCGATCCGGCACAATCCCCGGGCCGCGGCGGCCCGGACCCAAAGATCAGTGTCTTCAAGAAGGGAGACAAGGGCGGGAAAAGCTCCCTGCGCGTTCAGTCCGGCGAGGGATTCTGCTGCAAGCATCCTGACCTCAGGCTCATCGTCCGCAACTGCCAGCAGAAGCGACCGGAATGCGCGACCGGAGGAAGAGCCGCCAAGCGCATGAACCGCCGCCTTTCTCACCTCCGGGTCCTCGTCCTTCAGCGCAAAGGAAAGAGCCGCAATGGCCTTGTCCGCCGTAAACCTGCCGAGAAGAAGAACGATGTTCCGGCGCAAATTCGTGTTCCGCGTCGGAAAGTCCCGTATCAGGCCGTCCAGCATGGACTCGTCACCGATGGCGGCCAGCGCATGAATCGCCGATTCCTGCACACTCTCGTATTCGTCTTTCAACAGTTCGAGCAGCGGCTTGAGAGCCCGTCTGCTCTGAATCCGGCCGAGCGCAAGGGCCGCGGCACTCCGCACATGGCCGTTTTCGTCCTGCAGCAGATTGATCAGCGGTTCCTCAGCTTCAAGGCTGCGGAGATCCCCAAGAACACCCGCCACGGTGCGCCGTACGAGCGCATTCGCACTGGCAAGATAGCCGAGCAGCAACGGCGTCCTATTTTTTTCAAGGCATCGGAGCGACCGGGCCACCGGTTCTTCAAATTCCTCTTCCGTCAGTAGCGACAGCAGTTTGCGGATCGAGTTCTCCCTCCCTCCCCAGCCGAGAAGGGAGATCACCGCTTTCTGAATGCCTCCCGTGCTGGAAGCGAGCATTTCTTCCAGCAAATCCGCCGCCCGCACGCTCATGCCGCTGTGTACGGCTTCCCGCACAGCCTGCTGTTCGGTCTGGCTGCTCTTCCGCGCAATTTCAGCCAACGCCAGACACGAAGCTTCGCGGACAATCCTGAGAGAATCGGCAAGACCGGTGATCAGGGGGGCAAGCGTGCGCACATTGCCGATTTTGCCGAGCGATCCGATGACCGGTTCCCGGAGTCCCGGATGATTCAACGCTGCCAGCAGCGGCCCAAGCGCCCGTTCGTCGCCGATCGAGCCGAGTGCCTCTGCTGCTGCATAGCCCAACCAGCCCTGGCCGGGATGGGCGAGGCAGGCAAGCAGCGCGTCCACGGCTCGCGGATCACGCAGTTTGCCGAGCGCTTCCGCGGCGGCCACCCGAATATTTTCGTCCTCATCCTCTAGCTTTTTCACCAATGCCTGCAGGGAGCGCGGATCGGCGATGTCACCGAGGATGTCGACGACAAACTTCCGGACGTCCGCATCGGGCGTTTCCAGCATCGTGAGCAGCGCCGGGACCGACGGTTGCCCGA
>CAZYEF010000073.1:0-13064 GCA_964646375.1 uncultured Nitrospiraceae bacterium
GGCGCAGTGGGAGCAATCCCGTGGGGGTTCGAGTCCCCCCTTCGGCACCAAATTAAAACAGTATCCCGTTCTCATCCCGCAAAGCAATTCCTTCTCCCTCTCATTTCTCTTGCAGCAGACCATTGACTGACCGGACAAACAGCGTCACCGCGGCGGCACCTTCTTTGATGATTTGAAAACTTTTATTATCTCGAACCATACTATGCTTACAATTCCGGCGGAAAAGCAGAGCGCGAGGTCAATTCCGTGCAGCGTATTAAACCGGAAGAGTGTGTGCATGAACGGGGTGGAGAGCACAATGCCCAGAAACAGAACCGCTCCGCCCAGGACCATCCAGAGGGCCGGATTGGGTGAACGGAATGTCGCGAGAATGCTGCGGGTCCATGACCTGTTTGTCAGGATCAGTCCGAGGTTCGCTATGATGAGCGTGGTAAAACAGAGGGTTCTCGCCTCGAACTCACCCTGTTCGCGATACAGCGTCGCAATATATACCAGGAAAACAACAAGCAGCACGACAGCCCCCTGAAGCAGGCTGTACGCCATCATACCGTGGTCGAAGAGCGGGGTTGCGAGACTGCGGGGAGGACGCTTCATGATGTCCGCCTCCTCAATCTCCGCTTCAAACACGACCGAACATGCCGGATCGATGATCAGCTCCAGAAACACGATATGCACCGGCAGCAACACCAGCGGCCAATGAAGCAATACCGGCAGCAGCGACATGCCGGCTATCGGCACATGAACGGCAAAAATGTACGCCATGGCTTTTTTTAGATTGTCAAAAATTCTTCTGCCCATTCTGACCGCCTGAACGATTGAAGCGAAATCGTCATCCAGCAGCACGAGAGCCGATGCCTCGCGGGCAACGTCCGTCCCCCGTCCGCCCATCGCGATCCCGATATGAGCGGCTTTGAGCGCCGCCGCGTCATTCACGCCATCGCCGGTCATGGCTACAACCTCGCCGTTTGCCTTCAGCGCGTTGACAATGAGCAGCTTCTGCTCGGGAGCGACCCTCGCGAAGATATCTACGTTCCCGATCTTTTGCTGGAGCTCCGCTGCGCTCATCTTCTCGATTTCAGGCCCCGTGATGACCTCGGCGCAGTTTCTGAGCCCGATTTCCGCGGCGATGTTCTGTGCTGTGACCGGATAGTCTCCGGTTATCATCACGACTCGTATCCCGGCCTCGGAACACTCCTTGACGGCCTCCGGCACTCCCGGGCGGACAGGATCGGCCAGACCGACAAGTCCCATAAACTCAAAAACAAAGTCGTGTTGCTCCGCGGGAAGCGATCCCTTTGAGAACACGGACCGTGCTATGCCGATGACCCTGAGTCCTTCGCCCGCCATCGTGTCTATGGCGCGGGTAAGCTGTTCTTTCCGGGTTTCGTCAAGATGACAGATGTCTGCAATGGCTTCGGGGGAACCCTTTGCGGCAATTATAAAGTCCCTGCTGTCGGGAGATTTCCAGACGCGGGACATGGCCAGAAGGTCGGGAGAAAGGGGGTATTCCTCCACCAGGGTCCAATCGTCGTGAAGATGGCCGGTATCGGCAAGCGTCCTGCTGCCGAGCTCGCGCAGGGCCATCTCCATCGGATCGAACGGAGCCGCCTGGCTCGCGAGAATGCTGAATTCAACAATCTCGTGTATGTGTTCATTGATTGTTTCGGCATCGTACGCCAGATCATAGAACGTGTTTTCAAAAAAAACTTTTTTCACGGACATCCTGTTCAGCGTAAGCGTGCCGGTTTTATCAACGCAGAGAACAGTCGCGGAACCGAGTGTTTCCACCGCCGGAACACGCCGCGTCAGGACCCTCTTTTGCGATATCCGCCACGCGCCGAGAGCAAGAAAAATGGTGAGCACAACGGGAAATTCTTCGGGAAGCATGGCCATGGCGAGGGTTATTCCTGCAAGCAGTCCGTTCAGCCAGTTGCCGCGCGTGAGGCCGTAGGCGACGACAACAAGAACAAAAAGCGCCATTCCGATGAACGCAAGGTTCCGGACCAGCTTCGCGGTTTCCTTCTGCAAAAGCGTCCGCTCCTGTACGATGGCGTTTAGTGATGTGCCTATTTTGCCGATTTCCGTGTCCGCGCCAATCGCTTTGCTTTCCGCAATGCCGAAGCCCTGCACGACCAGCGTCCCGGAAAATACGCACGGCAGGCCGTCGCCGCCCGGGCGGGACATTGCGGCAGAGCTTTCTGCCGGTGCTTTTCGTACGGGGATTGATTCACCGGTCAGCAATGATTCATCCACGGAGAGATTGACGCAGGAAAGGACGATTGCGTCGGCAGGCACGCGGTCTCCCTCTGCCAGCACGATAATATCGCCCCGGACCACGTCCCGTCCCGGTATCCGCTTCGGGGAGCCGTCTCTGATGACGAGAGCGCGGGGGCTGGCGAGATCCCTCAATGCCTCGAGAGCGCGTTCGGTTTTGCGTTCCTGATACAATGTTATGCCCATGACCAGAAACACGAAGCTGAGCAGCAAAAGCGCTTCTACAACATCTCCGAGAAGCAGATAAATGCCGCCGCCGGAAATAAGAAGCAGAAACATGGGCTCCTTGACGACCTCGAAGGCGATTGCGGCAGTACTTTTCTTTTTGGACGCGGGAATCTCATTGTGCCCGTCTCTGGCAAGTCTTGTTCCGGCTTCTGCTTCGGAAAGCCCCGGAAAGTTCTGAATATCAGCAGCTATTTTTATCATCAGCACCTTAACTCTATATAATCATGACCTTCACTTTTATTATTATTGTATCAAACCTGCGACAGAATGCGGATACTGGTTCGATGAATCTTGTCGCTGAAGCCAACAAGATTAGTAGTTTTTCCCCGATATTTATTAGATCAATTTATTGTTTAATGCTTGTTGGAGTATGCATATTATGATATATTTTTTAAAGTATAATTAAATTCTTGTACTTCGCAACCAAATTTTAATTGAACTCATAGCGTGTTACAGCCAGTTTTTCATAGTAGGTTGGCGTTTTAATGGTAAATATGAATAAAACAATCATTCTTTTATTAAGCGTGTTATTGCTGACTTTGAGCTGTTCACAGAAAGAATCGGTTTGGACCGATCGTGCTGTTGAAATTGTTGCATCTAAATACTATGTGTATGAGCCTAATCCTCTATACCAAGATGAAGCAGAAAAGATCAACAAATTATTTAAATATGTTCTGATAAATAGAAATAAACTCAGCTCAGAAGAGAAAAAAAAGATATGTAATCAGGCGCTATCTCAATCTAGTAAAACTGATACATTGCAATCAGAAGCGGAAGAAGAACCAGCGCTGGAAGATTCTGTAGATGAGAGGCGTGCTCTGCTTTCTAGAAGTGTTCTTCTATCAACAGCAGCTTTAGTGTCGGCGCCTAATGAAGCATTGGAATATACCAAAAATGCGAGAAGACTATTAATAAATGTCGCGGATGGCAAACCACATGAACTTTTAGAAGAAGAGTATGCGATGACGTTTATTCTCGAGATCCTTATACTCAGGGAAGAGGATAAAAAAGTGGTTATTAGCTCAATAAATAAATTAAGTAATCTCCCTTTGGACACTAAAAAGCCTGTTATCGAGATTATCAAAAATTTATAAGGTCTTATATGCAATTTCTTCCTGAATAGCGCAATTACAACACCTTATGTCGCAGAGTAATTATCTTTTAGAACTCTTGATAAGAGAAAATATTATGTTTTGCCCGAAATGCAGAACTGAATACAGAAAAGGTTTCTATATTTGTGCTGACTGCGGTGTAACGTTAGTGCCAGAGTTACCACCAGAAAAACAAGATCAACCTGTGCTTGAATATGTGAGCAAGGCCGAAGAAGAATTAGGCTTAAAGTTATTAGCAGAAGCGCCAAGTAATGCAATTCTGCTTAAAACGACTAACGATAGCATGGAAGCCATTACAATAACGGGTTTGCTAGATGTAAACGGTATCGCATCGTATACGGTATCTGAAGGACCTTCTTCGGATATTGGAAGGTTAGACTGGTCGTTACTCACATATAATATATATGTAGATGATATTTTATATAATGAAGCGAAAAGAATTATCGATTCTCAAGATGCTAATACGGACATAGATCGGGAGTGGATACAATATAAACAAAAATTAGAAAAAAAAGGGGCATTTTGGAATCGTACAGCCGGTTTGATCATGGCCATATTTTTTTACTCACTTTCTCTTTTGCCGATGAAAGAAGCCGATGCAATTATGAAACATATCTTAGAAGGTGCCTCAATATGTTTTGTATTACTTGTGCTAATCTCATACTATCGAGGTAAGGAAAGCAAGTAAAACTTCCTGCGTCTGTGATTTATCATTCCAGCAATTCATTAACTTTGATGTGGTTTTTAAGATTGAATGGAACGCAGATCGTAAAGTTGCATTTTCCCCATCGCGGAGTTTGTTCGCCATAACACTGGATCGACTGGAATACCTTTAGACCTGACCCAATCGGTAATTGGCTTCTCCGCAACGCGCGCACCCATCTTCCTGCCGGGTAGTGAAATGTCTCCGATCATGATAAAGCGCACCTGCCTGTTCTTCGCCATCTGCGCTAGCATTTCCGGTGTCATTGCTGGATCAAGCCCGTGGAATCCGCCTCTTGCTAACACAGGTTGCCCAGTGTTGATGATGATTGGGGCGGCAAGTTGGGTAGTTGACGTAGAGAGTAAATATTGTTCGCCTGAGTGGTTCGTTAACAGAAAATCCGTCAATTTTGATACATCCGGCGATTGATCAAACTGTTTTCGTAAATACTTATCCGTTCGGTTATCAGAAATCAAGCGTGATATATCTGCTGACGGAAGGAGACCATGACCTGGCGACAGAACGGTGCTCAATGACCAGGCAACCGGAAGTATGAGCAATGCAAGGATTCCGATTATGAATGATCCTCTGCGAAGCATTGTACCGGAGTAGTTTACAGTAGGTCTGGAAGCAACGACCAATAAAACAGCGGCAATCACTGCTCCCGCGAGAAGACCATAGTGCAGCCAGTTCAACCATTTTGTCTCTTGCCCTGCAAAGTAGCTTAACGACAAACTGAGAGCGCTGGCTTCAATATAGATTTCCCAGGCAGCCGCCATCAATAGGATTATCGGAAGAAAACGGGTATAGGAATTTTTTCTTTGGACATCGGCCCAGAGCGTGGTTATGCCAATACCTGCCAAAGCAGCCAAGGACGG
Source organism: uncultured Nitrospiraceae bacterium (assembly GCA_964646375.1). Lineage (GTDB taxonomy): Bacteria > Nitrospirota > UBA9217 > UBA9217 > UBA9217 > JBAZLV01. The sequence goes on from CAZYEF010000073.1 coordinate 5,196, forward strand.
GGCCAGCGTGGAAAGATAATAGAAATGAATAATACCTCCCAAGTAGCTGTATATGCCTATATAGGTCAAGGTCCAGCCGCCCCAAAGAAATATATTCAGCTGTGCTGCAGGAAGCTTTTTTTGAAAACCCTTCCGGCGAATACCCACGACAAAACCCGCAATAGCAAAGGGGAATAGCCATGCAACTTGAGCGGCAGATTGACCATCCGTAAGCCGCAGGGGCCCGGTAGGGGTGCGGATGAAAAGATGCGAGACATCATAAGTAATTTCTTTTTTCTTTTCTACTGGGGCTTCAGTCGTCGCGTCCGCGGTGGGCCAGGTTATCCGTCGGTCACTTTTCTCTTTTTGCTCTTGCCAATCCCGCGCGAAGCGTTTGGTGGGCGATACAAATCTATTCACCGCATTATGGCCGACCACGAGCTCAATCATCGAATTATGGCGGCTGCCGCCAACAAAGGGTCTGCTTTCCTTCGGTGTCAGTTCATACAGAAGGACCCATGGAAGGGACGTAGCGAGAACGATGGCCATGGCAATTCCCAAGTGTATAAACCGGCGCTGCCAGTGATGAGGTGACCCGAAAAAGTAAACCATAAAGAATGTCGGGAGCACGATATATGCCGCAAGCATTTTAACATTAAACGCGAGTCCGATCAGTGCGGCGGAAAGGAATAAATAACGTGGTTTTCCTTCCTCAGCTGCTTTCAACAGCGGCCAGGCAGCAAGCAGCAAAATCAGCACAAGACAACTGTCGGTATTATTCGTTCTGTTAACCGCAACCAGTATGGGAGTGATCGCAAGAAGAAAAGCTGACAATAAACCTGCTGAGGTGCCAAAACTTCTGCGCACCAGGTGAAAGAGGATCAACACCGACCCCACGCCTTCCAAGATTTGGGGAAGGAAAATACTAAACGGATAGAAACCAAAGAGTTTGACACTGAAGACCTGAAGCCATATCGCTACGGGTGGTTTATCAATAGAGATAAACCCCGAAGGATCAAATGCGTTATACAGAAAGTTGTGCCAGTTCATCGACATGCTGCGCACAGCAGCTGTATAATATTCAGCGCCCCATCCGCTTTGTTGCAAGCATGAAGAACGCAGCGCCAGAGCGAGTAATGTTATAAGAATAAGCATGATTGCTTCCAGAGGGCTGATTTTTTTCATTTTTAATACCGTTATTATATGTGGTTATTTCTTAATTTTCCGGCTTGTGACGTCGTATTATATTTTTTTTTAAAGATAGACCCGAAATTTATTGACGTGTTGGCAGATGCTGCAGAGCGCTCTTTAAATTCATTCTGGAGTCATCAAATATCCCTGTATGATCCGAACAATGATGTAATGATATGTTGTAAATAATTGACGATTGAATATTATTCAGGATCCTATCGAAATAGAAAGTAAAACAGCGCAGTAAACATGCTTTTTTGACACTTTGGGTGAATACTTGGTTTATTTTCAATATTAAAAAACATGCAAAAAACATGGGCGCATAGTTGTAGCTGCTAAAAACAGTCTTAAATTAGAAGCCTGACACTGTTGGTTATCGCATTGCGCCTGTCATGGGTGAAGCGTGGAAGGAATGGATCGGAATAGTGACAGCTTTAAAGCAGCATACATGGCTGATTGAATTTTAAACTGCCGCAACGCTATCTTGTAATATGCACAGGTAAGATGTACTTCGTTGGCAAAACAGCGGGTGGGAAAGTTGATTTTATATTCTGGAGTGCGCGTGATTAAAGCAAATCACGGAACATCCAACGGCCAGGAGTGGCACTGGCCGCAGTAGTTGACGGATTTTATATGCTGATGATGGCACAGATTGCAGTCCAGTTTTCCCTGATGGGATTTGTGAGGATTGGGGTCTGCATCTTTTGTGGCTTCTGCCAGCTTTTCGTATTCTCCATGGCAGGAGATGCATTTTGAAAAGTCAGTTTTTTGCCTGGATTTTTTAGCAGCATGACAACTGCTGCATTCAATTCCCGCGAGGCTGTGAAAATGGCTTAACAACAGCTTCGTTTCCAGCTGTTTCCCCCCCCTGGTGTGGCACTGCTTACAATCTGCAAGCTGCATGTCTTTTGTGTCAGGATGTCCGTCAGGTAATTTTATATTGTTGCCGTGGCAGGATTTGCAATCGCCGGGTTTGATATTTTTCTTCCAGACTGGTTTCTTTCCACCGTCGGCGGCGAATACAGTGCTGGAAACGGCTAAGATAATGAGCAGGGTGACAAAAAAAATATTTTTACATTGTATGGCGTTTGTCATTTTTATGAAATCCCGACCGATATGGTATCTGTTGCTTTCACTAAAAAAGAGGAGGGGGCATTGAGGCCCCCCCCTCTCTCCGAACAGTTATGCCTTGCTTTTTTCTTTTGCTGCAATACCGCCGACAAGACGGCCAAAGGTGAGCGCTGAGCTGAAACCGCATCCGCCCAGATATTGCTGCCCATGAAGCCCTCCGATGATTTCTCCGGCTGCATATAGGCGCGGGATGGGGTTCAAGTAAGGATCAAGGACCTTCAGCTGTTTATCAACCTTCAGGCCGCCCGTTGTCGCGAGGGCAACCGGTTGTCCTGACAACGCATAGAACGGTCCGGTCTCGATTTTTCTGCGCAGATTTGCCTTGGCCCGGTCGAATTCCGAATCCACGCCGGCTTCGACATATCCGTTATATTTTTCCACTGTCTTTTTGAGGTTCTCGCCGTTGACACCGATTTTTTTGGCAAGTTCATCAAGAGTGTCGGCGCTAGTGATAAAATATTTCTGCTCTTTGGATTCCTTCTCCACCATTTTGTGGGTCCAGCCGATGACGCCAGGCATTTTTGACTTGAGCCAGCCTTCAAGCATCTGCTTGTCGCCGACGACAAAAAGTGTTGATTCAGGCTGATCAACCAGCTTGAGGGCCACCCCTGTCGGCGTGGTTTCTTCGCGAACGAACCTTTTGCCGTCTTTGTTAACCGTGATCGCCCCGAAGGTGGCGGCCATTTCATAGGCGCGGTGAACCACGCCTCTTCTTTTTGCCGCGTCAGTCACCATGCCGTAGCCGTATACGGCGCCGTAGCCAAGATGGGTTGTTGTCGCGCCGATTTTGGTGGCCATCAGGAATCCGTCGCCGGATGCGGTCGGCGATGCGGAGGATATCGCCCCCTTGAAGGGGATAAGGAACCGGTCAATCATGTCCTTAGTTCCGGCGTACCCTCCGGTGGTAAGAACAACGGCTTTCTTTGCTTTACAATAAACTTTCTGTCCTTTCTGCAGTGCTTCAACTCCTAGGACTTCTCCCGTCTCGCTGTTCGTAATCAACCTGGTCACGGGTGAATCGAAAACAACAGGGACTTTTAATTTCGCGATTTCCCTGTTCATGATGTCTATGTACTCGCGGCCCGTGGCGTCCATATTGGAATGCTGCCTGTTCACGCTGAATCCGGGATATCCTCTGAAGAAAAATTTCATCCCTCTGTCATAAAACCAGTCCACGGTATCCGCAGCGTTGTCGACAAAAATTCTGATGAGTTCGGGATCGTTCCTGTTGCCGCCGGCCTTTACCATTTCCTTGTAGAACAGTTCTTTGCTGTCCTGCTGCCCCTGCTCTTTTTGCAGTTTTGTTCCCGCAGCAGAGACCCCACCGCCGCAGATTGCCGATGAGGAAAGGAGTGCCGAGGGTGCCTTTTCAAGGACGATGACTTTTGCGCCTGCTTCCGCAGCGGAAATTGCGGCCGCAAGTCCGGCACCTCCCGCGCCGACGATAATGATATCGGTCGTTTTGTTCCACTTTTTGGGTATCGCGGCCTGTGCCTCCTTGCTCGCGGCGACGATGCCTGCTGTCGCCAGTCCGGACAGCAAAGCAAGCGATCCAGCTGATTTTACAAAATTTCTTCTGGTAATGCCTGGTTTTTTCTCCTGATTTTCCATGCAAGCCTCCCTTATATAATGATTTAGCTAAGACCGATGTCAATCAAGTGCACGAAAACGATTAAATTATAACGTATTATACGCAGTTTGTAAATAAACCACAATTTGGTTTACTGATTCATGCAGTGAATAATGTGTGAAAACTGCAACGAGCAAACCAGCAATAAGACAGCCTCCTGCTACCAATCCGAGAAACCGTGCAATCACCAGCATCATCTGAACATACAGTACCATCATAATTGTCCTCCTCACCGGTCGGATAGGTGATTCTTGTGCAGACCGACAGTGTTTCCGTATTTGTAATAGTTCACTGTTGATTAAAACATACGTCCTTCGAGCTTTTTTGTAAATGTGGAAGATACTGACGATGTCTCAGGTAAATCCGAAAGCTGCACAAAAATCTTTTTTTATTAGGACCAGGAGTGAGCGCCGTGTACCAGCAATAGATTACGATATGACCATTGCAGGGGCCGAATTATTTTCGCTCAAATTACGGCAGAAAGAGGTGCCCGGAACAGGCATTCTCATTGACAGTCTGGAAACAATTGTGATATAGTGCAACGGCTTGCGCTGGAATTTTATATTTTATAAGAGAGTTGGATTTTTCCCCTCGCCATGACCTCTATGAAGAAAATATTGCTTATAGCATTTCTGATGCTTTTTGCCGGATGCGCTCCGAAAGAACCGCCTTTTAATGCCGTAGCCACGTTCAGCAAGGGCGAAGAAAACATGCAGAGCGGTGAATTTGAAGACGCGCGCAAAGAGTACCGGGCGATTCAGGAGAAGTCCCCGGACAAAGCCTATGACCCTGTGTTGATGCTCAGGATTGCGGATACCTATTTTGGAGAAAAAAATTACAGTGAAGCGCAGGTCGAATACCAGGCTTTTCTTAATTATCACCCCGTGCATAAGGATGCTGCATACGCCCAGTTCCAGATCGCCATGTGCAGTTATAGGGAATTGACCAGCATTGATCGTGATCCGGTGCCCAACCATGTTGTGATCAGGGAACTGCGCAAGCTGAAGGAAAGATATCCGCGGAGCACCTATGCGGAGGACGCGGACACCTATATCGCAAACTGCCTTGACCGCCTTGCACAGTACGAATTCTATGTCGCGAAGTTTTATTACAAGAAGGATGCTTACAAGTCAGCGGCAGGCAGATATGAAAAGATATTAAAAACCTATCCCGCGTCGTCCGTTGAAAAGGACGCGCTCTATTATGCAGGTCTGGCCTATACGGAACTGGGCGAACGGGACTTGGCACGCGCCAAGTTCGAGGCACTCGCGCAGCAGTATCCTGAAATGAAGAAGACCGCCCTGGATCATCTGCACAAACTTCAGCAAAAGCCTTGAAGCCCGGCCAGATTTATTTACCCGACCCGTTTTTCCCCTTTGAAGATGTTTCCCGCTGCAGCAGAGTGTAGATTTCTTTTGTGCGGCTGTCCGGTTTCACAGGGCGTTTTTGCTCCCATGCAACCTGCCATCCGGGGCCGATCGGTGGTTCCACTTTCGCACTGCCGCTTACCGACAGCACAAGATCGCATTCAGAAACGCCATTTCGTTCAATTCTTTTGGGAATCACGCCGGTATAATATTCAAGAAGAGCGCGTTCCGACTCGCCGAGACCCCAGGAGAGAATGGAGCGGCAGTGCGGCGGGATTTTTTCCTTGAGCGACGTGAACATCGCGCGGTACCCGGAGCCGGACTCAAACCAGGGAAGCCAGAGGGTCATGAGCAGCCCCCAGGCCAGCACGATTCCTGCCGTCCAGCTGATGAGATACGAGTGATTGAACCGCATTGAACGCGTGGCAGCAAACAGCCAGAGCCCGGTATACAGACAGGCAACAGCGAAATGAAACCCGCTAAACACGGGTGAGTAATCAGGCTGCTGCCAGTAGAGTCGATTGGCAAAGAACGAGGGCAAACCGCTGAGCATGGCGATCCATCCGGCCCAGAGCAGGCAGGTTGCCGTTCCGAATAACCAGAAAACGGACCGGGTGAGCACTGTTTCCACCCGAGGGGAGACAGATCCCGCGCCAGCTGCGGCGAGGAGTGCCAGCGGCAGCAGCATGGGGAGCGCATAGATGTCCCGGATGCTGGACGCAAGACTGAGAACGGCAAGCATCACCATGAACGCAATGAGAGAAAGCTGTATTCCAGAGTGTTCGCGCCAGGAACGCCGGTTGCGCCAGACAGCCCAGAGCGCGAGCGGCAGGCTGGGCAGGGCGAAATAGGGAAGTTGGGTCAGATAATAGGCAGGTGAATGCCTTTGCCCCACAAGGGTGTTGCTCAGAAACCGACCGATATTCTGTGTCCAGAACCATTCATGAAACAGTTCCGGTGAACGCAGGTACAACGCCAGCGGCCATGTTATAAACCAGGGGAGTGAAGCGGCAAGGGCGATGAGCAATGCCTGGCCATAGCTTTTTGTGCGCCATGCGGCGAAAACAGCCGGAAGAAAAAGCGCGATGATGCCGAGCATGCCGGGAGCAAGCAAGCCTTTGGACATGAAGCCGATACCCGCTCCGGTTCCGATCAGAACTCCCCCCAACACGGATCTCCGCCTGCTCACGGCAAAACCGTAAAGAGCAATGGAGATGCCCGCAAGCATGGCAATGTCCGTGATCAGCTTATGTGCTGTTTCCTGCAGACCTGCGCTCCCGATCAGAATGATTATGGTGATGCCGAAGAAACCTTTGCCCAGAAGCTCCCTCGCAGCAAGGCCCAGAAAGAGCGCACACAGAAGCATGTAAAAGGCGATGGCAAGCCGGGAAGCGTCGTGAGGGGCCAGCCAGGAGGGTGCTAGCCGGACGAAACCCGCCGCCGTGATATAGAGAAGCGGCGGTTTCTCCATGAATGGTTCTCCCGCAAGGGTGGGAATGACCCAGTCGCCCGTTTTGACGATATGGTTCACCATGCCGAAGCTGTACGGCTCATCGGCTTTCCAGAGATCGCGGCCCACGAGACCGGGTGTGATCCATAAAAGAAAGAAAACGAGGACGATGCTGATCGGTATGGTTTTTTTGACTGTGCTGGAGGTCATATTTGATTAGTGTCGGAGCGGTAACCCAGGACAGATCACCTAATCTATTGCAAAACTATACCCGAATTTCTAAAGAGGTTCAAGCGTATAATGGTCCGGTGAACCAAAAGAAAAGCCCACCTCTGCAGGTGGGCAGCTATCTACTGAAACTCATTATGCATGTAAAAATCAGAAAAGAATTATCCAGCGGTTCTACCCATTTCGAATGAGAATTTTTTTAGTTTCGGCCACGGTTTTAGACGATTTTGGAAGGATTATTGTTAAAACGCCTTTTTTGAAATGGGCTACGGTTTTTTCCGTCTCCACTTCAACGGGAAGCGGCATCGTACGATTGAATGCTCCGTAAGAACGCTCCAGGCGGTAGAAATTTTTTCCTTCTTCTTCGGTTGTTTCCTTCTTTTCTCCTTTTATTGTCAAGGCATCTTTGGTGAGCGATATATCGATGTCCTTCTCATCCATTCCTGGAAGTTCCACCGAAACGATTATTTCTTTCTCGTTTTCACGTATGTCGGCTTTTGGCATAAAAGAACCATACCGACCTCCAAAGGGGACATTTTCAAAACCGCTGAAGAAATTATCAAAGAGGGAATCAATATCTTTCCTTAGCAATGCATAGGGATTGTTATCATCTTGTTTTATAGGCACAGATTTTTTCCCAAACGGTAAAAGGTTTTTGATATTCATGACGTCAAACCTCCATTTATATGAAAAAACTCAGCGTTACGACGCAGCAGTTACGAGGATTTTCTTAGTTTTGACAGCTTCCATCTTCGGCAGCACGAGGCGAAGTACGCCGTCTTTCACCGTTGCCTGAATCCGGTCTTTGTCAACCTCATCAGAGAGATTAAAAGTACGCTGATAATCTCCTATGCCGTACTCCAATGCGGAGAGCTGCTGGTTTTCGGGTATCT
>CAZYEF010000074.1:0-13021 GCA_964646375.1 uncultured Nitrospiraceae bacterium
TCTGTATTTCTGCGTCTGGAGAGAGGAAGTGGGAATCGAACCCACCACGGTTCTCCTGTATATCGCGGCACAAATATCCGGCAGATATTTGCGTGCGATTCTCTTCTATTGAACCGTGATTCTGGTTTTGCAGACCAGGAGAGGCACCAGCCCCATTACCCCTCGCGGCTGTTTTACTGTGCAACGAATATTCTGCCGGGTTCACCGGCAATGACTTCGCCGATCACCGCCCTGGTTTCGACACCCCGTGCAGCGAGCCCGGAAAGGAGTGAATCAAGTTTGTCTGCGGCAACAGCGATCAAAAGTCCGCCGGAGGTCTGCGCATCTGCGAGGATCAGTTTATCAGTTTCAGCTATGTTGTTATCCCAAACAACCTTCTCGTCCACATACCGCAGGTTTGCGCGGGAACCGCCGGGAATCCACAAACCTGCAAGATCCCTTACTCCGTCGAAAAGCGGAGTCTTTGAAAACGAAAGGCGGGCGCTGACACAGCTATGATGCAGCATCTCGTGCAAATGACCGAGCAGCCCGAATCCGGTGATGTCCGTCGCCCCTCGTACCCCCGCCTCCACCATGGCTTCAGACGCCGGCCCGTTCAGCGTCTTCATGCTCTTCGTCGCCGTTTCAATCAACGAGCTTGATGCTTTGCCCACCTTAATTGCCGTGGAAATGACGCCGATACCGAGCGGTTTGGTCAGCACCAGCAAATCGCCCGCGCAGGCGCCGCCCTTCAAAATAACCTTATCCGGATGAACAATGCCGGTCACCGCCATACCGTACTTCGGCTCCTTGTCATCAATGGAGTGGCCGCCGATGATGCTTACTCCGGCTTCCTGCGCCTTTTCAGCGCCGCCCCGCATGATTTTGCCGAGAACATCAAGAGGCGCATCCTTTGGATAGGCAACCAAGTTCAGGGCAGTAAGCGGTTTGGCTCCCATGGCGTAAATGTCGCTCAGTGCATTTGCCGCCGCGATGGCGCCGAAATCATAAGGGTCGTCAACAATCGGGGTGAAAAAATCCACGGTCTGGACCATGGCTATTTCATCGCTCAGTTTATAAACGCCCGCGTCGTCCTCGGTGCCGGTAAGGACGCGGGGGTCCGTGACCGCGGGAAGCGTCTGCAGAATCCGGTCCAACACCGTTGGACCCAGTTTGCAGGCTCAGCCCGCGCCATGGCTCAAGGCTGTCAGTTTTATCTGCTCGGGGAGCTTTTTTTCCTCCGCCACACCAACCTCCTTTCCGAGCGCAGCCATGCACGGGAATGCAGGGTAGCACTCGGACCGAGAAATATCAAATTGATAATATCTATTTTCTCAAAAAAATGGATAGGAATAAATAATGCCTGTCTGCGGAAGCAGTCCGGGAAACACGCGACTAGAATGCAAAAAAACCGGATGGGCCTGACGCGCCGATCCGGTTTTCCTGTTCATTTATTTGATAATCAGCCTTGGTTCTTCGATAAACACCTTAGAACCGGGAGGTACCGAATGAGTAATCCAGACATTGCCGCCGATCACCGAGCCGGCGCCGATCACGGTATCTCCGCCTAACACGGTCACGCCGGAATACAGAATAACATCATGTTCTATGGTCGGATGTCGTTTTTCCGTCCGAAGCTGCTCGACTTCCGTCTTGGGAACGGACAGAGCGCCCAGGGTGACCCCTTGATAGATGCGGACATGGTCGCCTATAATGGTGGTTTCTCCGATGACAACTCCCGTGCCGTGGTCAATAAAGAAGCTCTCGCCGATCCTTGCTCCGGGGTGGATGTCGATGCCGGTCACGCTGTGCGCATACTCGGACATGATCCGGGGCACCAGCGGCACCTTCTGCACATACAGCTGATGTGCCATCCGCTGCACGGCGACCGCGAAGAGTCCGGGATAGCTGAAGATGATTTCGTCATAGCTTTTGGCCGCCGGATCGCCGTCATGGGCGGCGCGTATGTCGCTGGCGAGGAGCATCTTGATCCGGGGAAGCTCCTTCATAAAATTGATCACAATCCCTTTTGCCTGTTCCTCACAGGTAAAGCAGGTCATGCCCTGCCTGCGGCATTCATGGCGCAGCGCGAATACTACCTGCTGGGACAGCGCTTCGTAGAACGCGGTGGCCTCCTGGCCGTAATAATAGACGAGATTGACCTTGTCGATGCGGGTACGGGAAAAATAGCCCGGGAACAGCAGCCGGCAGGCCATCTGGATGATCTCAATAATCGACTCCTTCGAAGGCAGCGGCTCAAGATCCACATGGTTGAAACAGGTGTCGCCGTCGCAGGTGCGCACAAGTTGTTCAACAATGCCGGGAATCTCATACCGGTATTCCTTGATTTTTTTCCTATCGGTGTCACATTGGTCAGACGTCCGTTTTTCCATGCAGACCTACCTCCAAAAAATATTCCTTGTTACTGCAGTTTCTATTGTAGCCCATCTGTTTTCTTTACACAAGGGCGAAGAACGCGTCATCTGGACACTCTTCGGAAGTTACGTTATACTGATACAGAGGAACCAGATACCATTATTGTGAGGGCCACGCGTTGATGGAAATCATACAGCCGTTTTTGATGAGCTTTATACCAATCATGGTAGCCATAGACGCGCCGGGAACGCTTCCGATCTTTGTCGGAATGACCGAAGACATGGAACGACAGGAACGGGCGCAGGTAGTCCGCCAGTCGATCGTCACGGCGCTTCTCGTGACCATCGGGTTCATCCTGCTCGGGCGGGCCATCTTCAGCGCGCTCGGAATCCTGGTCGAGGATTTCATGATTGCCGGCGGCATTGTGCTGCTGATCATTGCCGTTTATGATGTCCTGCGGGCGGGTGAGCGCAAGGTATTGCAGAGCAGGGAACTCGGCGTCGTACCGCTCGGCACGCCCCTCATCGCGGGACCCGCGACACTCACCACCGCCCTCGTCCTCGTCGGGAGCTATGGCTATGTCCCGGTCATGCTGTCCCTGGCCGCCAACCTGATCATTGCCTGGATCATTTTCTCCCGGTCAGACCTGATCATCAGGCTGATCGGCATCAGCGGGTCCCGGGGTTTTGCCAAGGTCATGGCATTGATCCTGGCCGCTTTTGCCGTGAAAATGATCAGAACCGGCCTGACGGCCTTCATGCATGGCTGAGCACAAAACGGGATGCAGCAAGAGAAGGAATTTTTGAAATGGTGAATGACGAGTTCAGCGAGGGCGCCGGGAGCCCTTGTGCCGTATATATCCCGCGACCATGAGGTCTTGTCCCACTAACCGCGATGTCATTTCGGTGAGCCCTACTGCCTGGACCAGTTTTGAAGGCGACACCCCGCCCACTGAACAGAGTGAATCTTTTCCGGTCATCAGCAGCGGTGCGATAAACATTACTACTTTATCAACAATGCCGGATCTGAGAGCAGTTGCATTGACCTCGGCGCCGCCTTCTATCAGAAGTGACATGATGCCCATTGCTCCGAGTTTTTTCATCAGGTCCCTGAAGTCCAGGCGGTCGCGATCCGCCGCGACTGCGATTACTTCCGCCCCCGCCTTTTGAAGTTTCAAAATACTGTCATGCGGTGCGCTCTTTTTCGCTGCAATGATGGTGCGCGCTGTTGACTTGCCGATCAGGACTTTGGCCCTGAGCGGAATGCGCAAATGCGTGTCGACAATGACCCGGACAGGGTCGCGCCCATGCGGTATTCTCGCGGTCAGGGCCGGATCGTCCTTCAAAACGGTATTGATGCCCACGAGGATCGCGTCATTGATGCTGCGGAGCCGATGTCCTTCTGCACGCGCTTTTTCCCCCGTTATCCATTTCGATTCCCCGGAAGCGGTCGCAATTTTCCCATCCAGTGTCTGGGCGATTTTCAGCGTCACGAAGGGCATCCCCGTGGCGACATGCCTGACAAACGCTTCATTCAGCGTCCGCGCTTCATCCTCGAGGACGCCCAGAACCACGGTAATTCCGGCGGCGCGGAGGGCCTGCAATCCCTTGCCGGAAACGCGGGGATTCGGATCAATCATCGCCACCACTACGCGTTTTACCCTGCTCTGGATGACAAGCGGAGTACAGGGCGGCGTGCGTTTTTCCGTATGCGAGCACGGTTCCAGCGTAACATAAAGAACCGCACCGCGGGCCTGTTCGCCGGCTTGTTCAAGTGCAAGCACTTCAGCGTGAGGCCCGCCGGCCTTCCGGTGATAGCCGCGGCCGATAATTGCGCCATGCTTCACCACGACCGCCCCGACCATGGGATTCGGGCTCGTCCTGCCCCTGGCCTGCGCAGCAAGCCGCAGCGCGATACGCATATATTGTTCATCAAGAGTCTGTTGTTTCATAAGTGACCATTGCGGAACCATGCCTGGAAAATGAGACGGTCATACTGCCGCTGCTGTTGAATTATACCAGATTGCCTGTTGTTTGCAATCTCCGAGAAACACGACGCGTTGCCGGGGGGGGATTTAGGCCTTTTGTTTCGTTCTGCGACGTGCTGCGGTCATTCTCCAAAGAATCGGTGAATTCCCCGTCATAGAGATTGACTTATTGTATTTTTTATACTAAGGTAACAAATATTTTTTTATTCATACAGCAATGATTGCCGTGGTCGGGGGGGCCTGGTATGCATAGCCGGAGACTGTCATTTTTTCTGCTGGTCGTGATTCTCTTTCTGCTGCTCCCCCTTCCCTCGCGGTACGCACACTCAGAGCCCCAGCCTGTTTCGGATCCGCCCGCTGAAGAACTAATGCTGTTTCAGGAAATCCCCTCCGTTTACAGCGCCTCAAAATACGAACAGAAAGTGACCGAAGCGCCATCATCAATCAGTATTGTGACCGCGGCGGAAATCAAAAAGAACGGATACCGAACCCTTGCGGACATCCTGCGCAGCATCAGGAGCTTTTATGTTACCTATGACCGCAACTACAGCTATGTCGGCGCGCGGGGATTCGGCCGCCCCGGGGACTACAACAACCGGATGCTCCTCCTCATCGACGGCCACAGAACAAACGACAACCTGTATGATATGGCTTTTATCGGCACAGACGGGATTCTCGATGTTGATCTCATAGAACGGGTCGAGATCATACGCGGCCCCGGGTCATCCCTGTATGGAAGCAACGCGTTGTTTGCTGTCGTGAATATCATCACCAGGCGGGGGCGGGAACTGAAGAGCGCCGAACTGTCCGCTGAAGCGGGATATTACGATACCTACAAAGGCAGAACAACCTACGGAGACAGATATCAAAACGGCCTTGAAATGCTCGTGTCGGCAACGGGATACAACAGCAGCGGACAGCGGAGTTTGTATTTCAAGGAGCTCGACCCCGCCTTTTCTTCTGATCCGAGGGCCGCGAATAGCGGCATCACGAACCACACGGACTATGACCGGTACTATAGTTTTTTCGCCAAAACATCCATCAGGGATTTCACGCTTTCGGCCGCGTATTCCACAAGGACCAAGGGCATTCCTACCGCTTCGTACGGAACTGATTTTTTCACCACGGGAAACAAAACATTTGATGACCGCGGCTATGTGGACCTGAAGTATGAACACGGCTTCGGAACCCGGCTGGATATGACCGCGCGCCTTTTCTATGATTCCTACAAATACACGGGGCACTATCTGTATTCGGGTGTTTTGAATATGGACCAGGGAGAAGCAGAATGGTGGGGAGGAGAAGTCAAACTCTCGGCACGTCCCTTTGACTTCCTGCGGTTCATACTCGGAACCGAGTATACGTACAACAACCGGCTGGATCAAAGCAATTACGACATCGCTCCGTACGCGCTCTATCTTGACGACAGGCGACGCTCCCAGATTTTTGCGGCCTATATCCAGGGCGAGTTCAATATCACAAAGTGGCTCAACATAACCGCAGGCGGGCGGTATGACCATTTCGAGACATTCGGGACGTCACTGAACCCGCGGCTCGCCCTCATTGTGACGCCTCTTGAGAAAAGCGTCATAAAGCTCCTGTACGGCACCGCCTTCCGTGCTCCGAGCCCCTTTGAATTGTATTATCAAAGTTCGACGAACACCCCCAATCCCGATCTGAAGCCCGAAAAAATCGAGACCATCGAACTGGTCTATGAGCAGTATTTCGGAGACCATTTTCGCGCAACAGTCACCGGTTTCTTTTACGACATCAACAATCTCATCAACCAGACCGATGCCGGCGGCGGAAAAACCGTTTTCCGCAATATTGCCCAGATTGACTCCCGGGGTCTGGAGTTCGAGCTGGAAAACAGATGGGGAAACGGCATGGAAGGAAGGTTCAGCTACACGCTCCAGAAAACCGTGGACCGCCAGACGCACCAACTTCTCTCCAACTCCCCCGAACATCTGCTGAAACTGAACATTACCATGCCGCTCTGGAAAGACAAGCTCTTTGCAAGCGTCGAGGAGCAGTATGCCAGCAAGAGAAAAACGTATCTGGGCAACTACACGTCCGACGCAGCCATTACCAACATCACCGTGTACGGTCAGCGCTTCGTAAAAGGCCTTGAGCTGTCCGCGAGCATCTACAATCTTTTTGACCGGAAATACGCCGATCCTGTCTCGACTGATCTCAGGCCTCTCAATACCGTGCAGCAGGATGGCCGTTCCTACCGGCTGAAACTGACTTATGCTTTTTAACCTTCAGGACAACCGCAGAAAAGCGATACGCGCCCTTCTTGCTCTGGCGGCAGGCATCGTGCTCCTGCCGCTGTTCTCCGTCCATGCTGCCGCGGGCGCTAAAATCGCCGTGCTTGTCAGCTCGACGGAACCGCCCTTTGAAGAGGCGCTTGAAGGGTTCCAGGAGCAGCTCTCGAAGCAGGGCCTCAAACCGGAATACGACATCCACCATCTCAAGGGAGACGCCTCGCAGGCGGAGCAGATCGTTCAGAAAATGAAAAAAAACGGCGTGAAGCTGATTTTCACGCTGGGTTCGATCGCCACAAACGCCGCTGTCCGCGCTCAGAAAACAACCACGATTCCCGTTGTCTCCTGCCTGGTCCTGCATTCGGAAACTCTTATTAAAACACCGGGCGTCACCGGCGTCGGGCTCGAGTTCCCGCTGGAAGTCCAGTTCCAATGGGTCAAAACGATTCTTCCGGATGTTACGACCCTCGGCGTGCTCTACAACCCCGGGGAAAACAAAGCCCGGATCGAACAGGCGGGGCACATCGCCTCCCGCATGGGCCTGCGGCTCGAAGCAGTCGAGGTGCGCACTCCTCAGGATGTTCCCTCTGCGCTTGCCTCTCTTGCGAAAAACGCCGATGCCCTGTGGGGCCTCCCCGATTCCCTCATCCTGTCCCCCCAGTTGGCAAAGCACATCCTGCTGTTTGCATTTCGGAACAATATTCCTTTCATCGGCCCTTCGGATCAATGGGTGAAAGCAGGGGCGCTGTACTCCCTCGACTGGGATTACCGGGACCTGGGTGCACAGTGCGGGGGCATGGCTTTCCAGATAGTGCACGGCACTTCTCCGGGCAGAGTCCACCCCGCGGCACCGCGAAAAATACAGTATTCCATAAACATGAAAACCGCGGAATATCTGAAGCTGTCAATCCCGGAAGACATTCTGCGAAAAGCGCGGAACATCTACTGAGGAACACCGAACGGCATGCCTACTGAAAAATATTCAACTCTTGAGGCAAAACTCGACCGGATGGGATTCGGCAGACGGTTCAGTCTTGCCGCAAAATTCAACATACTCACCATCCTGCTGGTTCTTGTCACTGCTGCAGGAACATGCCTGTTCATGATACGCATGGAAATGTCTCAGTACTATCAGGAGCTGCTGAACCACGGGAAGACTATCGCCGATACTACTGCCAGAAACTGCGAACTGGGCATTTACACGGAAAATGAGGCTCTGCTGCTCCTGGTGCTCGAAGGTCTGGGGTCAGACTCGGAAATTGCCTACGTCTCCATCATCAACCGACGGCACACCGTGCTTGCATCACGGGTTTTTAAGGGCGTGAATAAACAGCTCCCGGCGCGCGCCATTCCGATTAACGACAACTCCACCGCGGTTCGCCATGCAGACATCGAGGATGAAAACACCGGCCGGCAATACATTGAAATTCTGTCTCCTCTGAAGAGCGTGGCCTATCAGGATGTTTCAGGCAGTCTTTTCAGGGAGAAGCAGCCGTCGGTTGCTGAACCCGCCGTTATAGGTTATATTCGTCTGGGTCTGACGCAGGAAGGTCTGCAGAAACGCATCCGTCAAATGTTTTTCTCCCTTGCCGTCTTTACGACCGTGATCGTGCTGCTCGGAACGGCGTTTACCGTCTTCCTCACGCGCAAAATTACTTCTCCGCTGCAACGACTCCGGACGGCGACTCAGGACATAGCGGAAGGCAGGTTTGATACCCCCCTCCGAATACGCACCCGCGATGAAATTTCCGACCTTGCCCGGTCATTCGACCACATGCGGGACCGGCTGCAGGCGTACCGCATCCAGATTGAGGAACGGCTCGCCCAGGAACAGCGGCACCTTCTGGAAAAGGAAAAGCTCATGATGGACCTTCACGACGGCATTGGGGGTATCACGACGAACATCAGCATTCTATCGTCATTGGCCCGTCAGTCAACCGACCTGGAGCACATTAAAAAAACACTGGCTACCATAACCCGGCTGTCCAACGAAGGAGTCTCGGAAATACGCAGTTTCATGCAGAGCCTGGACAGCAGGGAGCTGACCTGGCGCGCCCTGGGCGTAGAAATCAAAAAACAGGGATCAGCAATTGTAGAACCTCATTGCATCAGCTTTACGGCTGAAATGACGATGGACTGCCCCGCAGAGCAGCCCGGCAGTCTGCTCTGGCTGAATCTCTTCCGGATTTACAAGGAATCGCTGACCAATGTCATCAAACATTCTCAGGCCACATCAGTGACGGTCCTGCTGAACGTTACCGTAAATAATCTTCGACTGACCGTCCAGGACAATGGGCTTGGGCTTGAAAAAACTTCGAATCCGGGCAGAGGACTGCCGAACATGGAAAAGCGCGCCCGTGAGGTTGGAGGGGTGCTGTCGGTGTCTGGCTCCGGGAAAGGCACGCAGGTGAATCTTAATATACCTCTTCCCATGAAATACACAGTGCCTGACAGGGAGACATGAATGGGTACGGACCGGCTCGGCGGGTGTCCAGAAACAGACTGACGGCATTCGAGGAAAAAACTGCGAACGGTTCCGCCACAAACCATCATGATGCAAGAATATGGTGAATTTTCCGGGACAGGGCGGCCAGAGTAAACGGCTTCTGGAGAAAATTCGTGTCATCCTCCAGAACGCCATGGTTCCCGATCACCGTTCCAGGATACCCGGACATGAACAGAACCTTCATGTCCGGGCGGTCACGCTGCAGAATTTCGTACAGTTCCTTCCCGTTCAATTTCGGCATAATAACGTCGGTCAAAAGCAGATTGATCCTGCCTGGATACTGCTTCGCAACGTCAATACACTGGTCCTCGCTTTCCGCAGTGACCACGCTGTATCCGAGTCCTTCAAGCATTCTGCAGACGAGCGACCGGACGGATTTGTTGTCCTCGACGACAAGCACCACGCCCGTGCCGTGCAGTATCTCGCCCGCTCCCTCCTGCGTCTCTCTCTTCTCTTCCTCGCCTGCTGCCAGCGGCAGATAAATCCTGAATATGCTCCCGTGATCCTTTTCCGAATAAACGGAGATGGAGCCGCCGTGCTGCTTGACAATTCCATATACGGTCGAAAGGCCGAGCCCCGTGCCCCTGCCCAGTTCCTTCGTGGTAAAAAATGGTTCGAAAATATGCTCCTGTGTCTGCGCGTCCATTCCCATGCCGGTATCAGATACCGAAAGCATGACATAAGGGCCGGGCGGGACCTCCAGATGCGTGGATATGTATGATTCATCGAGATCAATGTTTTTGACCTCGATGGTCAGTTCTCCGCCGGAGGGCATTGCGTCCTGCGCGTTGACGGCAAGGTTCAGCAATACCTGCTCCAACTGGCCCTTGTCCGCCCGCACCAGTCCCACGGAGGACGGGATGCTGATTGTTATCCGGATGTTTTCCCGAATTGTTCGGTGCAGCATGGGTTCGAACTCACGCATGAATGTTCCGAAATTGACCAGCTGCAGTTCAAGCACCTGTTTCCGTCCAAACGCGAGCAGTCGTCTTGTCAATCCCCGCGCCAGTGTCGCGGCCTGCCTGATGTACTCAAGCTTCACATGCCGCGGGTCCTGCTCGGGAAAACCGCGCATCAAGATTTCGCTGTAGCCAAGGATCGGCGTCAGCAGGTTGTTGAAATCATGCGCCACGCCGCCCGCAAGAAGACCCACGGTCTCCATCTTCTGGGACTGAAATAGCTGTTCCTTCAGTCTGGCCCGCTCTTCCTCCGCCTGTTTTATTTCGGTAATATCCCGGATTGTTTCTATGGCACCGGCGACGTTGCCGGTGCTGTCATAAAGCGGCACCGCTTTGCCCCAGAGGTTGAGGCGTTTGCCGTGAATCACCGCGGTGGTCTCAGCCACGAGCGATGCTCCGTCCCGCTTAATGTAAAGAAATTTATCTTCCAGCTCCTTGTTCGACTCAAATATGAGATCCAGCAGCATCTGCCTCCGGGTCCCGTAAAAATACAGGGCGTATTCGTAGTTTCCTTTTCCCAGTATCTTCTCTGATGAAACGCCGAACAATTCCTGAATAGCCCGGTTCCATGCAATGACCTTCCCCTCCCTGTCTATCGCGAATGTAGCGTCCGGCAGAAAATCTATGATCTCGGACAGTCTCTTTTCCGATTCCCGCAACGCTGCTTCTGCCCGTCTGCGTCTGAGAACCGCTACCATCAGGAACATCACCATGACACTCAGAACCACCAGCACCGTAAATATGACAATAATGAATTTTCTGTGCTCTGCAAAAATAGATTTCGGTTTGTTTACGATAATGCTGCCGGGCGGAAGCTTTTTTGCAGAAATGCCGAACCGTTCCAGCTGCGCAAAATCAAACATGGGTCTGATGACTGCCGTCGTTTCCACGGGTATCGTTTCCGTTTTTATGCCCGCGAGAATTCTCAGGGCAATGTCTGCCGCCCTTCGACCGTGGTCCTGTCCAGCGAGAAGGTATCCGCCGACGATGCCGTGCCCGAGTCGGGCCTCATGCACCCCGTATACCGGAACTTTCGCGCCCGAGGTAAACAGCCTCGTGGTCTCCGCGTGGGAAAAACTTTCGCCTTTGCGATCCGTGGAAAAGGATGTTATCAAAACGATTGCATGTGCCTGCAGCGAATTCACCGCGGCCCGGGCCTCTTCAAACGTGCTGGGAGTCAGAAAACGGATCCTTACACGATCTGTAAAATACGGAGCTGCCGCCTCGACTTCGTTCCGCGACGAGGTCCCGCTGATGGTCGTATCGGCAACCACCAGGACTTCCGTTGTCCCCGGATGCAACACGAGTGCGGCCTCAAGGGTGTTTTTCACATCCTGGATTTCGACGACACCCGTCACCCGTTTTCTGCCGTTCAAAAGGGATTCATGGAAATCGCTGACACCTGCAAAAACAACCGGAGTCCGGGCAAAGAGCTCCCCGCGATAGAGCGCAAGCATGTCCAGCGCGGGATTGTCCAGCGCAATAATCAGATCAATTTGTTCACCACGATATTTGTCGGCAAGAAAATCTTTCACGCGGACAAGGTTTCTTAGATCCGGCCGGTGTTTTGCGTCAAGATATTCGATCAGGATGTCCATATTCGGATGGACCTCCCGCAGTCGGGCGATCACGCCTGCCTGTTCGGCGTCTGACCAGGTAAATCCGGCATGGTAGGAATTGATGATGAGGACCTGATTCTTCGCTGCAGGGGAGGCGGACTCAACCGGCGGGGCTGCAAGAAAAGACAGCAGCATGATCAATACTATCCGTGGCAGTTGATGGGTGATCATACAATCCACTTTTTTGATAACGTTCAAGCGCAAGCAATCTCCTGTTTACCCGGAGCGCAGCAGAAGGCAGAGGCTTACGGTATGTACTCTGTTCTCTTAAGAAAAATATAGCAAAAAGTTGCATTATTTATCGACTTTTTTGCCGGAGTTGGATTAAACGGCAAGTACTTTTCGCACTTTTTGAGAGAGCACGGTCATGGTGAACGGTTTTTGAAGAAAATTCACATCCGCATCCAGAATGCCGTGATGCGAGATCACATTGTTCGTATACCCCGACATGAACAGGACCTTCAGCTCATGGCGGTCGCGCTTTAAAAGCTCATACAGTTTCTTCCCGTTCAGTTTTGGCATGATCACGTCGGTCAGAAGCAGATCAATGGTCTCCGCGTGCTCCTTTGCCATTGCGATGCAATGGTCCGTATTTTCCGCCACGAGCACCCTGTATCCCAGGCTTTCCAGCATTCCGCTGGCGAGTGTCCGTACGTTTGCGTTATCTTCCACCACAAGAACAGTTTCATCGCCACGCGGGAGTTCGTCCGCAGGCAGCGGTTGCCCGGCGATTTTTGCCCTGCTTTCCCCGGTCTTGGGCAAAAAAATCTTGAATATGCTTCCATGGCTCTCTTCCGAATACACGGAAATGGAGCCGCCATGCTGCTTCACAATGCCGTATACGGTGGACAGTCCAAGACCGGTCCCCCTGTCCAACTCCTTCGTGGTGAAGAACGGCTCGAAAATATGCTTCATGGTCTCCTCGTCCATTCCTGTTCCGGTGTCGCTTACGGAAAGCATGACGTAGGGCCCGGGATCAACCTCCGGATGAGTGGACGTGTAGGCGGCGTCCAGTTCAGTGTCACCGGCCTCAATCGTCAGCACGCCTTCTCCCGGCATTGCGTCCTGGGCGTTGATGGAGAGATTCAGCAATACCTGCTCGATCTGTCCCCGGTCGGCATGCACCAGCCCCAGCGATGGCGGGATATTGATCTTTATCTGAATATTTTCCCGGATCGTCCGGTGCAGCACCTGTTCAAAGTCCCGGACAATGTCGCCCAAATGAACCGTTGCCAGCTCCAGCATCTGCTTCCGTCCGAACGCAAGCAGTCGCTTTATCAGCCCCCGCGCCAGGTCCGCCGCCTGTTTTATATATTCAAGTTTCACAC
>CAZYEF010000075.1:0-12688 GCA_964646375.1 uncultured Nitrospiraceae bacterium
GGACACCGCCCTTTCACGGCGATAACAGGGGTTCGAATCCCCTTGGGGACGCCAAGTTATCAAGAGGTTAGCGCATTCGCTAGCCTCTTTTCTTTTTCTACCGTAACCAACTCGTAACCGTTTTCTTTTTTATCGAGTAGGTTAACTACTTCTCTCAAGTTCTCCGGCGAAAGATGGCTGTACCTGATTGTCATCCGCAAGTCTTTATGCCCCGCTGTCCTTTCACAGCAATAAGCGCAAAGTACTATACGAATTATCTCTATTATGGTATAGTGATCTGCAAATTTTAACATTATAAAGCTAACCAAACGCCGGAACAGTAACAGCGCGTGTATTACTGATGAAGTGTTGTTAATAACTAGTAGGCAATGAGGGCGCCATGAATAAGGTTGTTGCTGTATTTAGTGTCTATATTTGCGTTGTTGTTTTTTTAGCGGGTTGTGCTTCAGTGAAGTTGACAAATACAACTACAGTCAACGATAGTGACTACACAGTTGTCATTATCGGAGGTTCGAACAGCACTCCAACGCAACTTGAGCTACTACACAGGAGTTTCCCCGGATCTGTCGTAATAGTGCCTGAGATATACTATCCCTTGTGGCTGGGATCTGATGCTGTTTTGCGGAAGATCAAGGAGAAAGGTGTTACAGGGAGATTAGTGCTCATTGGTTACTCCTGGGGTGGACTTATTGCCCGCGAGATTGACGGAGAACATCCGAATCTGGCTAAAGCTATTGTGACAATCGCAACACCCTGCGGGAATTTCAAATATACACCGGAAGGACTTTCAGATATCGTGATAAGACCCCAAGACAGTAACAGTAGAACGCCACTGTACATCATTGGGGCTTACAGGGATGATGCGGTGAAAAGATGGTGGATGACGACAGAAAAATCTGACGGAGTAGTGGATATTGCGTCAGTAATGGCTACGGGAAAAAGAACCGTTAGAGGTTTCAGTATATTAAAAGGAGAGCATAGCGAACTTCTACAAGATACCAATGTAATTGCGCAAATTCAAAAGTGGCTTGCACAACCAGACGTCGACAAACTGATTACCCAAGAAACAGAGGTAAAAAAACCAGTTTTTAATAATCGCCGGGCAGCACTTTTGCGTTGGTCATTTATGACAGGTTTCTTTCATACTGTTTTGCTGGATTCGATGTACGAAATATGGAACACAAGTTTTTTCAATGCCGACGGAAATGCAAGTAACAAAAACTAAATTGATTATCCTCATTGTTTCTGAGGTCGGACGCCGGTAGCTCCTTTTTCTCTGGCTGTGATAAAAATGTAATAACTTCACCGCAACTTTTTACATGCGGACTGATTGCGGCGGCAAGGTGTTTCGGACGATATGCGCATAGCGCCGGGTAACCCTCGTATCTTTATGCCCCATCAAATCAGCTAGTGTGTTAAGGTCAACTCCCTCCTGTTGGGTCTGTAAAGCGAAACTGGAATGCAAATAGTTTGGCAGTGTGATTTTTCTAATAAATTGTAATGCAATTACGATGCAATAAGGCGCAAAAATATGCATAAAAAAATTAATGTTTAAACAATAATTACTTGTTGACATTCACCGGTAACACTGGTATCTTCACTGCAGTCTTGCCTGGTGACTGCGGTTTTTTCACGACGTTTTTGGAAGTTTTTATCGACACCATAAAATACGAATGTTGTCACCATTCTTTATTGCGACGGTTTTTGAAAATGTCTATTGTTCCGGCAAGACGATTGCTTATATCTTGATCAGCCATTTTGGGTAATATAGGTTAGTTTTAATAATGAGTGGTTTTCAGAGAAATACACCTCGCAGAGAAAATACCGCAGATAATAACAAAGCATCTACCGTATTATTAAAGCCGCCGATACAAATTTTTTTCATTGTCCCTGCGGTTATTTTTGCCGGCACCTTTGCCGACTCAAGATTACTTTATTTACTTTTTGGAATATGGGTCTGTATTTTGGTGGGTTATGGGCTATCTATATTGATACTCAGTCTGTTGCCGTCTTATCTGCTTGAGTTGCACCCGCGGTTGATTTCCCATATGAAAAAAATCATGAATACCGCTTCAATACTGTTCTACGGTGGAATTTCAGGATTTTTGTATCTGTGGTTGTACATTGAGCTGAAAATGCCCGGTTCAGAGTTATTACGGGAATTAGAAAAATAAAGCAAAATGCTTTTTATGACATTTCTTACGCAAAACCTTGCCGCTCTTGTTGTAGATTAATTGCCTCTATCTTCCGGTTTCCGATTCTTATTGGCAAAAAAACACTAGTGACCTTGCAAACCCTGCCTCAGTAAACTGTGCCATATTACCGGTGGTTAAATTCGAGTTTGAAATTCAACTCCTTCCCTAGTACAATAAGCTAAAGCAGAGCAAGGAGGAGTTTAACATCCCATGGGCAATGCTGCATCCGTGAATGAAAAAAAAATACTTTTACCCAACTGCAAATATATTCTTATCGTTTCCAGCGAACCCAATCATCTTGTTTTCCTGTCCATTTTAATGCAACGCATCGGTTATTATACTTGCAGCGCAGGTACGGCCGAGATGGCTCTGGAGATAGCCAATGCCGTTGCGCCGCTTATCATCATTACGGATCTCAAACTTCCGATGATGAATGCTTTTCAGATGATACCAGCGCTGAAAAAAAACAAAAGCACGGCATCCGTACCGGTTATTATTCGACTCGAGCGGCTTGTTCCGATCATAAGGCAGAAATGCCTTGAAGCCGGGGCCGTGTCCTGTCTGGAAAAAATTATAAAACCCGAGGAAGTGTACCGGGCTGTTCAGTCTGCAACCGAAACAAAACCGCGCGAACATATCCGCATCAAGACCAGTCTGTCCGTGAGCCCGAACAGCACGCAAATTCATCTCGATACAGGCGCATGCGCGGTTATGCTTTCCTCGCGGGGCATGTATGTCCGCACGGGAGCACTTTATCCCGTGCGTACAAAGTTGCCTATTACAATAAATTTCGCTGAAAGGAATATTAACGTTCAGGCCGAAGTCATTTACAGCCACACAAAAGGTGAGGGGCCGTTTGACGGGCCGGGAATGGGGCTTTACTTTTCAGAAATTGCCTCGAACGACCAGGAGTTTCTACAGCAGTATATTAACAAGCAAGTTACCCAGGGAATAGTGTCGGTCTGAATTGACGCATCACGGCAGAGTTTTATTTTTCCATTCTTTGGCAGGATCAAACAGGCTGTTTGCTTAAGCCAGGAATGTCTCATCTCATGCACTGCGCGCCGGGATCTCGATGTGAACTGCCTCCTCTGACTGGCTCTAACGCTTTTCCACCATCGTTCCTGATGATAAATACTACAAATTTTCAACATACTTCCACTGTTATAATTGCTCTTGCTGCAACTTTATGCTACTATAAAATATACACTTTTGACGGCGCAGTTTTAGGAAAATCAGTATTATCGTAGGATTGTGCTTTGTTTCAGAGGCTTAATGAGTCTGATTTCCTGCAAGTCAAACTCCGCTTGAAATAGACAGAAGTAGTGCAGCAACAAGAAAGAGCTTTTAACTTATGGAATACAAGCTTGAAGAACTGATAAATATCGGGTACTTCCAATCGCTGCTGGACCGTTTAAACGAGATTTATTCTTTTCCTTCCACAATTGCCGACAACACGGGGAATATCCTGACTACCACAGCATGGCAGGATATCTGCACGAAATTTCATAGGAAAAACAAACAATCCGAGAGCCAGTGCATCAAGAGTGACAGGTATATTCTTGATCACCTCGCGGAGGCCAATCCTGCCGTAGTATATCGCTGCCCTCATGGCCTCATTGAAACAGCTACACCCATAATTATTAACGGGAAACACTTGGGGATATTTTTTATCGGGCAGTTTTTTCTGGAGAAGCCGGATCTGGCTTTTTTCAGAAAACAGGCGAAGCAATACGGATTTGATGAAGAACAATATATTGAGGCAGTCAGGAGAGTACCGGTCTGGACACAGCAAAAGCTGGATCAATATCTCTTTTTCATTAAAGGATTGATTGCGGTAATAGCAGAAACAGGACTTAAGAACCTGAAAGAAATTGAATCGAGAAGGAAAATCCGCGAGAGCGAAGATCAACACAGAGCCATTATCCAGATGGCCAGCGACGGATTTTGGGAGCTTGACCTGCAAGGGCGGTTTTTGCAGGTCAATGAAGCCTACTGCAGGATGAGCGGCTACAGTGCTCAGGAATTAATGAGTATGAGCGTTTCGGAGATTGAAGTGGTAGAGACTCCTAATGATACAGCTGCTCATATTAAGAAACTAATGGCTGAAGGGCAGACAAGATTTGAGACGAAACACCGCCGAAAAGACGGCAGCGTCTATGACCTCGAAGTCAGCGCGCAGTACCAGGCCGCTGGAAAAGGACGCCTTGTAGCGTTTCTGCGCGATATTACGGACAAAAAACAGTCGGAAGAGGCCCTTCGGGCGAGCGAAGAAAAATTCAGGCAAATTTTCTTTGCCAACGCCGACTCCATCAATATCAACCGGCTTACGGACGGCATGTATGTTTCCATCAATCAGGGATTTACCGAAATGACCGGCTATACAGAGGCAGATGTCATCGGCAAAACTTCCGTGGAGTTGAATATCTGGGTCGATCCGGCAGACCGCGCGCAGGTTGTGGAACGATTACGGAAAAATGGAGAGGTCAAAAATTACGAAGCTTTTTTTCGCGCAAAAGACGGGCGAATTCTCACGGGACTGATGTCAGGCAAGGTTATAGAAATTGATCATGTATTATACAATGCCAGCATTACCCGCGATATCACTGAATACAAGGCCCACGAGAGAGAGATAGAACGTTTGAACCGGCTTTACTCGGTGTTGAGCCATGTCAATCAAACCGTTGTTAAAGTTCAATCACGGCAGGAGCTCTTTTCGGAAGTCTGCCGCGTCCTGGTGGAGTACGGCGGACTCAAACAGGCCTGGATCGGATGGCATGATCCGTCAACTCACCGGGTCATGGTTGTTGCACAGCACGGGGACGAAACCGGATATTTAAAAGACATACGCGTTTACGCTGATGACAGGCCTGAAGGCTGCGGTCCGACCGGTACGGCCGTGAAAGAAGGAAAACCATTTGTCAGCAATGATTTTCTCAACGACACGCGCACGCTGCCCTGGCGCAAAGCAGCAGCTCTTACATCGTGGCGCTCCGCGGCCGCGTTTCCCATCCGGTTCGAAGATGCAGTGCGCTACGCATTGACAGTGTATGCGCCTGAAAAAAACTATTTCGGAGACCGGGAAGTATTGCAGCTCGAAGAGATTGCAACGACCATATCGTTTGGTCTTGATACGCTTAAAAACGAAGCACAAAAAAATGAAAATGAGAAACGCTTCAGAATGCTGTTTGAGTCCATGACAGACGGATTTGCGCTGCATGAGATCATCTGTGATAAACAGAACAATCCCTGTAATTACCGCTTTCTTGAGGTAAATCCTGCATTTGAAAGTCTGACCGGACTAAAAGCGGGGGACATCACCGGAAAAACCGCGCTCGAAATATTGCCAAATCTGGACAAATCCTGGATTGAAACCTACGGCAGGGTTGCACTGACCGGCAAATCGGAGCATTTTGCCCGGTTTAACAAGGATCTCCAGCGATCCTATGAAATTACGGCGTACTCTCCGCAGCCGGGCCGATTTGCTACCATTGTTACCGACGTTACGGAGAAGCAAAAACTGGAAGACCAGCTTCGCCAATCCCAGAAGCTTGAATCGCTTGGCGCGCTCGCGGGGGGAATTGCCCATGACTTCAATAATATACTTACTGCCATTATAGGATACGCGAATATAGCCCAGATCCAGATGGCGGAGGACGATCCGAAACGCCTGAACATTGAACACATACTCGATGCATCCAATCATGCCGCAAACTTGACGAAAGACCTTCTTCTATTCAGCCGCAAGCAGCAGAGTGCAAAACAAACCGTGGATCTGAATGAAATCGTCAAGAAAGTAGAGCGATTTTTGAAGCGGATCATAGACGAGGACATAGATTGCCGTATATCGCTCTCCAAGGAAGCGATGCCGATTCTCGCCGACAGTCATCAACTTGAACAGGTCCTGATAAATCTTGCGTCAAATGCCCGGGACGCAATGCCGGGAGGAGGCACCCTGTCCATCACAACAGCATCCGTGCAGCTGCATGATGCTACGTTTGCCATCAATGGCGATGCCGGGCCCGGCAGATATGTATTGCTTACGGTGTCGGATACAGGCATGGGAATGGACGAAGCCACGCGGAAACGTATTTTTGAACCATTTTTTACCACCAAAAACGTGGGCAAAGGCACGGGGCTTGGGCTGGCGGTAGTGTATGGAATTGTCAGGCAACACGAGGGATTTATCAACGTGTACAGCGAGCCGGGACACGGCACGGTGTTTAAAATATATCTGCCGTTTATGCCACTGGACAGGGAACAAGCGGAAATGGAAAAATCAGTGGAAACAGCCCCCCAGAGAGGCACCGAGACCATTCTGCTTGCCGAAGACAATGAAATGGTCAGAAACCTGAATAAAACGGTGCTCAAGGAATTCGGTTATAAAGTAATCGAAGCAATTGACGGGGAAACCGCAATAAGCAGTTTTATGCAGCACAAGAACGAAATCAAACTTCTTATGTTTGACAGCATCATGCCGAAAAAGACCGGGAAAGCGGCATATGATGAAATCAAGGCTATACAGCCTGACATCAAGATCATTTTTTTAAGCGGATATGCTCCTGAGCTTGTCCGTCAGAGGTTTCAGCTCGATGATACTGTTGTGATCGCCAGCAAACCCATTTCACCGAAAGAACTTTTAAAGCTGGTCCGTTCCACCCTGGATAGAGTATAATAATGCAAATATGTTCTGTGCATGAGGGCGACCATCCGGAGGGGAGGGCATCCTGCATCCAGAATGCGCAAAGGAGTGAAATGAAAAAATACTTTTTTTCTACTTTATTCACCAGTGCACTGAGTGCGCTGCTCGCACTACTTATAAGCGGATGTGGCGGAAACAGCAGCGGGACCAGCGACAGGGTCCCTTCCATATACGCGGCAACACAAGGAGGGCTGTCCCTCTCGACTGACGGCGGAACAACCTTTGTCAACCGGACAACCGCACATGGCCTGGGAAATAACAGCACCGGGGGCGTATCCATATCGGGTTCCACTATTTATGTGGCGACCCAGGGTGGATTGTCCGTCTCGGTCAACGGAGGTTCTATTTTTACCAATCGTACAACCGCAAACGGCCTTGGCAGCAACATTGTGTATGGTGTTTTCGTGTCCAATTCCACCATTTACGCCGCGACTCTCGGCGGGTTGTCCATTTCCACGAACGGGGGCACGATATTTACCAACTATACAACCGTAAACGGTCTGGGAAATAATGACGTGCAGGGCGTTTTCGTGTCCGGTTCTGCTGTTTATGCGGCAACCGTTGAAGGGTTGTCCATCTCAACCAATGGCGGCATGTCGTTTACCAACTATACAACAGCAAACGGACTGGGTAGCAATTATGTTTATGGCGTTTATATTTCCGGATCCACCATATATGCGGCGACAGATGCCGGTTTGTCCATTTCCACGAACGGCGGCACGATATACACCAACCGCACGACGGCAAATGGATTGGGCAGTAATCTGGTGCATGGCGTTTTTGTGTCCGGGTCCAGCATCTACGCGGCCACGTATGGGGGATTGTCCATCTCGACCAACGGCGGCGGCACGTTCACCAACGCGACAACCGCGCAGGGATTGGGAAGCAATGTTGTAGAAGGAGTTTTTGTGTCCGGCTCCACTATTTACGCGGCGACTACCGGCGGTTTGTCCATTTCTACAAATGGCGGCACGACGTTTACCAACTATACAACCGCAAACGGGATAGGAAACAATATAGTATGGGGAGTATATGCCCAATAGGTTGCCCCGGAGTGACAAGTCGTATTCAGGTAAAACACATCGGTGTTGTGTATAATAGAGAAGCGTGCAGAGAATTAACATCTTGATCCAGGAAACGAGGCAATTCAGCAGACCGAAATAGCAGCCAGAGACGGCTAAAACTGTTCTGGGAGGGGAAGATGGGCGATTGCCCGATGATAAATACCTGTATTTTTTTTAAAGACCAGATGCCTCTGCTGCCGGATATGGTCATAGTGATGAAAGACAGGTATTGCAAAGATAATTTTGAGTCTTGTGCGAGATATCTCGTAAATACGTCACTGGGCAAAGAGAATGTGCCCATCACGCTTTATCCGTTTGAAATAACAAAAGTTGAAAGAATTATTGCCGCTCATAAAACGAAGCACCCCCATGAATAGCAGAGAATGCCTGAATCAGTACAGAACTCCTTCCTGAATGTCCAGAAATTTCAGAAGCAAAGCTGTTTATTCCTCCAGCAACATGTATCATGCAGAAACAAAAATCTTTCTTGCTTGTTTTCATGTCACCGGACAAAAATTTAATTGACAAGCGGTGGAATAAATCCTATAATCAATTCGAAAGTTATCAAATTGTAATTTGGAGAGATAGAGAAATTACCAAACTATGGATACGGTCAAGCTGGCAAAAATTTTAAAAGCTCTTTCACATCCGAAACGACTGGAATTGTATTTTAAAATTGCACAAAAAAGCGAAGCTGATTTTGAGGCGGATTGCGAATGCTTCGTCACTGATATGATAAATTCACTCAAACTCGGGGCTCCTACCATTTCACATCATATAAAAGAGCTCGAAAATGCCGGTTTAATCACGACGGAGCGGAAGGGAAAATATCTGTGCGCCAGAGTCAAGGAGGAGACGCTGGCAGAAGTAAACAAGATATTTTCCAAACAGCTGGATGTAAAGGAATGATTTTTTTTGTAATTATATTTCGATAGTTATAAAAGTTTAAAATATATAAAAGATAATCAATCCGCAGTTTCAAAGTGGAAGTTAGAGTAATTTCAATATAAATGGGTGGATCTTCATGAGGCGGCCAATAATTTTTCTCTATATTTTATAGGCTTTATTAGTAACAACGAATAGAACGCCAGACAGTCTGAAGGAGCGGATGCATGTTTCCGTACATAGTCATAATTTTTCTTATCATATCAGTTGTGGGAGGTTGCACATTCATGAGGGCCCAATACGGAGAGAATCCATCTGACTACAGGCTTGAGCGAATACAGAAATCATCGAACTACCGGAACGGATCATTTCAAAACTTAATCAAAACGC
Source organism: uncultured Nitrospiraceae bacterium (assembly GCA_964646375.1). Classification (GTDB taxonomy): domain Bacteria; phylum Nitrospirota; class UBA9217; order UBA9217; family UBA9217; genus JBAZLV01. The sequence continues at coordinate 9,237 of CAZYEF010000075.1, forward strand.
CCATGAAAACAGGAGAGGTGAGTTATTGGACCATGCTCAAAAAATATCTGTTCAACAAAGGAGAGAAAAGTGAACCCCTGATAATTCTGCCGTCGGTAAAAACGAATCTCCATGCGCTCAATCCGGATAAAGACCTGGTGGTGTGGTTCGGACACTCGTCGTACTTTATACAAATAGCCGGCAAGCGGATACTCGTTGATCCGGTGCTGAGCGGAAATGCTTCACCCGTGAGCTTTGCCGCAAAGAGCTATCGAGGAAGTGACATTTACACCGCAGAAGACTTTCCCGAAATAGATTATCTCCTTATTTCGCATGACCACTGGGACCACCTTGATTTTGAAACCGTGAAAAGTCTTAAGCCAAAAATCAAAAAAGTGATCGCAGGGCTTGGGACGGGCTCTCACGTTGAATACTGGGGCTACGATGCGGATATGATAATAGAAAGGGACTGGTTTGAAGAGGCCGTGCTTGATGAAGGACTGTCCATACTGGTAATGCCAGCGCGCCATTTTTCCGGGAGGGTGCTGCGAGGAAACCGGACGCTGTGGGCTTCATTCGTGATTAACACCCCTTCAAAAAAAATATTCATAAGCGGAGACACCGGCTATGGAACACATTTCAGAGAAATTGGCGACCGATATGGTCCGTTTGACTTGGCGATACTGGAATGCGGACAATACAATGAATCCTGGAGCGCGATTCACATGATGCCGGAGCAGACCGTGCAGGCAGCGATAGATCTGAAAGCAACAACATTGTTACCGAGCCATTGGTCGAAGTTCAGCTTATCACTGCACGACTGGGATGAACCGATCATCAGGGTCACCGAAGAAAGCACAAAAAGAAATATTACGGTAGTTCATCCCCTGATAGGTGAGGCTATTGATCTTTATGGAAAGATGAATACAACCGCGTGGTGGGAGGCGGTTCGATAATCTGAATAAGACCGAAGCAGCGCAATGCCTTGAACCGGTTTGGAGCATGGAGGCGAGCCCATTCAGACGATTGCGACTAATACGTAGGGGCTGGCAAAACAGCCATTGTCTCCATGGAGAATGACTGCAGCTTGAAAAAGAAAAGGAGAAATCATGCTGTATAGAACGTATGGAAAAACAAACGAAAAAATTTCCGCGCTCGGGTTTGGTTGCATGAGGCTGCCGGTAATCGGCAACGATCCGACAGCCATTGACGAGGAAAAAGCCATACCCATGCTCCGGCATGCTGTTGAAGCGGGTGTAAATTATCTTGATACCGCCTACCCCTATCATGGGAAAGGCTTTACGAGCGGCGGCGCAAGCGAACTGTTTGTCGGCAAGGCGCTTCAGGACGGACTGAGAAAAAAAGTAAATCTGGCGACAAAACTGCCCAGCTGGCTTGTTCAGACAAGGGCCGATATGGACAGGTACCTGAACGAACAGCTGGAGCGCTTGCACACGGATGTTATAGAGTTCTACCTTGTGCACAATGTCAATATGAACGTCTGGCCTGTCTTGAAGGAAGCCGGAATCGCCGAATTTCTGGACCAGGCGATCAGGGATGGAAGAATAAAATACGCGGGGTTCTCTTTTCATGATGAGATACGGCTGTTCAAGGAAGTTGTGGATTACTACGACTGGTCGTTTTGCCAAATTCAATATAACTATCTGGATGAAGAATCTCAAGCCGGCACGGAAGGCCTGCGGTACGCGGCGCAAAAAAAATTAGGGGTCGCGGTCATGGAACCATTGCGCGGAGGGAATCTGGTCAGTTTGCCGGACGCGGCACGGAACATTATTGATCAGGCGGATGTCAAAAGGACTCCGGCAGAATGGGCGCTGAAATGGATATGGAACCAGCCGGAAGTGTCTGTCGTGCTGAGCGGCATGACAACCATGGACCAGGTGGTGGAAAATATAAGAATTGCCCGGGAGGCGCGGGCAGGCTCGTTAACGCAAAAAGAGGTGGAAATAATCGAGCAGATCAAGAATATATTTAAAGCGAGAATCAAAGTAGGTTGTACCGGGTGCTCGTATTGCCTGCCGTGTCCTTCAGGCATAAATATCCCCGCCTGCTTTTCCACGTATAACGACCATTGGATTTTCGATGCCACGCCATCTGCAAAGCAGGTATATGACATATGGGCGAAGCTGGCCTCTCCCGCGTCCAGGTGTTCAGAATGCGGCAAGTGTGAAAGCCATTGTCCGCAGCATATTGCAATTCGGCAGGAGCTAAAAAAAGTAAAGGAATTATTCGAATAAATGCCGCGGACTGTTCAGGCGGAGCAGCAAGGTGCTGTGTTCTGTCTGGATCAACCGTTGATGATGCTTTTTGCATGGTCCGGAAACTTCCAGGCATATATTTTCGCCGTCAGTGCGGCGAACGGCTGCTGGAAAAGCATTGTCAGCGCGAGGGGGATGGCAGTCTCCGGAGGAAAGTAGCTGGTGGCAATGACAAGACCGGTCGCGATGTTCCGCATGCCGGCATTGTAGATGATCGAAAGCGTTGTAGCGTGGTCGGTCCGGATGAGCCTGCCCGCTGCATATCCCACAAGATAACCAATGGCTACAATGAGACCGGTAACAAGCAGAATTTCGAGAATAAAAAAGCTCCAAACGATCGAGGTGGAAACAAAAGCAGCGTTCAGGAAGATAATGCCGAAGAGGGAGAGCCGCGACAGAATGCCGCCGGCGCCTTCGGCAAAGGGCGCTGTCTTTCCTTCCGTGAGATCATGAATCAACATCCCGAGCAGGCTCGGCAGAGTGATCATGATCATCAAGTCAATGATCATGGCGGTGTAATTGATGCTGACGGCGACTCCCGCTATAAAAAAGATGAACAGAGGCAGCAGGACCGGGGCGATCATGGTGTCCAGCGTGACCGTGACCAGTGAAACAGGGATGTTTCCTCTCACGATGGCGGTCCACACGACGGACGTGACGCCCACCGGTATCGCGGCGCTGATCAGATACCCGATTCTGATCAGGTGGTGATCGGAGAAAAAGAGAAGGCCGATTATCCAGGCGGTAAGCGGGGTCGCAATATGGACGACACAGAGTATGTACAGCGGTATTCTCGGATTGCGGGAGATGCCGAGAAATTCGCGCAGGCTGGTGCCGAGCGCCGTACAGAACGTCATGCAGGTAAACAGCGCGACAATGATATTTTTGAGAAACAGGGTCGGCGTGAGGGGATAGAAATATCCGCACGCGAGAATGAGCAATACGAACTGGAAAATATGCTGGTTGAGCCAGGTGCAGGCTTTTTTCATGGTTGTACTCTCTGTACCCGGCGGCGCGGTGCGAACTTAGGACGTTATTCCGAAGGAATCTGAACATCTGCCGCGGCCGTCCTGCGGGTTTCAGTAAACTCTCGAATCAAACACCCGGCGGGTTTTCTTTTCAGATCTTGGCAGGCTGCCATATGGCTCAATTATAACCGCGCTCGAAACCATAAGAATGTGTTTCAGCTTTCTG
>CAZYEF010000076.1:0-12685 GCA_964646375.1 uncultured Nitrospiraceae bacterium
CCGCATCGCGGACCAGCGCATGAATATACACGTCCCGGAAGGGGACTTCTTTCATGAAGTGAAGGCCCATCATGATCATCCGGGCAACCCAGAAGAAGATGATATCAAAGCTTGTAACGAGCACGGAGGTGGGATAATAAACCTCCAACTCCCTGGTTTTGTCGGGCCACCCCAGCGTCGAAAACGGCCACAACGCGGAAGAAAACCAGGTATCAAGGACATCGGTTTCCTGTCGGATGTTCTTGCTTCCGCATTTTTTGCAGGCAACCGCATCCGTCCGGGTTACCATAAGCTCGCCGCAGTCGTCGCAGTACCAGGCAGGAATTCGATGCCCCCACCAGATCTGCCGGGAAATGCACCAGTCTTTTATGTTCCTCATCCAGTCAAAATAGGTGTTTTCCCATCCTTTGGGAATGATCCTCACCGCTCCGTCCTCGACAGCTTTGATTGCAGGCTCGGCAAGCGGCGTTGTTTTTACAAACCATTGCGGTGAGAGATAGGGCTCAACCACCGCTTTGCACCGGTAGCATTTTCCGATGGAATGGGCATGGTCATCTGTTTTAATAAGAAAACCCCGCTCCTGAAGCAGTTCTACCACCATCCCACGCGCTTTTTTTGCAGGTTTGCCCGCAAGGTGTTTCAGCACATCAGGAAGCACATCGGGAATATCAGACAGGATTTCCGCCTTTTCATTAAGCATCTTTACCCGTAGCAACTCCGGTTTTTGGCGCTGACCGGCTTCATAATCGTTGAAGTCATGCGCCGGCGTCACCTTGACGGCACCGGTTCCGAATTCGAGATCAACAAGGATTGAGTCGCCTACGATCGGAATTTTACGCCGGGTGAGCGGAAGATCTACAGTCTTGCCGATAAGATCTTTATAACGCGGATCAAGCGGATGCACGGCAACGGCAGTGTCTCCCAGCATGGTTTCCGGTCTGGTGGTCGCCACCGTCAGTCGGATGTTTGGGTCGTGGCTCAGCGGATAGGCAATATGATACAGTTTGCCCTTTTCATCTTCATGTTCAACTTCAATATCAGACAATGCAGTATGACATCGCGGGCACCAGTTGATCAGCCGCTCACCTCGATAAATCAGCCCTTCTTCGTAGAGCGTGACAAAAACCTCGCGTACGGCGCGGGACAGGCCTTCATCCATGGTAAAACGCTCGCGCTCCCAGTCACAGGAGGCACCCAGACGCTTCAACTGATCGATAATTTTACCGCCGTATTCTTTTTTCCATTCCCAGACTTTTTCGATGAATTTTCCTCGGCCAAGACTTTGGCGGTCAATGTGATCTTTGGCAAGTTGGCGCTCCACTACATTCTGGGTGGCTATCCCCGCATGGTCCGTTCCGGGCAGCCAGAGTGCGTTCCTGCCGCTCATGCGCATCCACCGAGTCAAAATGTCCTGCAGCGTGGAGTTCAGCGCGTGGCCGATGTGCAGCGACCCGGTCACATTTGGCGGTGGAATCACAATGGAAAACGGCGTGCCGCCGTCGTTTTTATCAGCGTGAAAATAGTTTTTTGATTGCCAGTCTTGATACCATTTCTGTTCAACCTGTTGAGGATCGTATGTTTTAGGCAGTTCTTTTCCCGACATGAAATACTTTCTCCTTTACTGCATACATCGCCTTCAAATAAAAGAGGGGAACTAGTCCCCTCGCTCGGCATCCAGTTATTTTCATTTTTTGGTTCTACGGTGTTTCTTTCAAACGCTCAATTTCTTCTTTTATCAGGTGCTCTGCCAACTGCGGAATTACTTCCCATGCCACCTGCTCAATTACGCCCCGGGCAAGCTCACGCGCCACAGTCATAACTGCTTCCTGGATCCCACGCTTGATCGTTTCGTCGGATATTTTAGGAATGGGGGGAGGCGGCATGTCCTTCAACGCATTCATGGTCAGTTTTGTTGCAGTCTCCGCCACCAGCTTGCGCATCTCATCCATTGGCAACGCCGGCTGCTGCGCCGGCGGGGGCATATTTCTCAGGGCATCCGCCATCTGCTTTGCTGCTATTTCCGCTGCCAGCTTGCGCACATCATCCACCGACAACGACGGTTGCTGCGCCGGCGGGGGGGGAATGTTTCTCAGGGCATCCGCCACCTGCTTTGTTGCTGCTTCCGCCGCCAGCTTGCGCACATCATCCACCGACAACGACGGTTGCTGCGCCGGCGGGGGGGGAATGTTTCTCAGGGCATCCGCCACCTGCTTTGTTGCTGCTTCCGCCGCCAGCTTGCGCACATCATCCACCGACAATGCCGGCTGCTGCACCGGTTGCAGAGAAGGGGCGTGCTCTTGCGGCAAAGGAGAGGCCGCAGGTTGTGCGGCTTCGAAGGTTGTATCAAAGGATTCAAATGTCACAATTTCAGGTTTCGCTTCGTCTGTTATTTCCGTCAGTCCTAAACCTGCCCGTATTTCCTCCATCGCTCTTGCCCCGGTGGGCAATGCCTGTTCTTCCTGAGGGGCGGGAACCGCTATCTCCTCTACAACAGGCTCGACTTCAAAGATGGATTCATCTTCAGCAGAAGCTGCGGTCTGCTTCAGGTCAGCACGAGTAGGAGCATCGCTGATAATGTCGAAGATGGAGGTCGGTGTCTGTTTTGATGCACTGGGTGTAAAAAGAGGCTGGGTGGCACGTTGTTCCGGCTTCTCCGGCAAAGAAACCGGCTTCGACGCAGGCGTTTCAGTGCGTGGTGGCGCTGATGCCAGCACTTTTTTCACTTTCCCGATGAGCTCTTGGGATTCAAACGGTTTGACGATTTTATCGACAATGCCGCCCTGCTTCCCTTTCGCATTATCGTAAACATCGTCTCTGCTCATCATCAGAATAACCGGAATCTGCGACAGTGCGGGAGTTTTTTTCAGCCGGGCGGCAAGCGCATACCCATCTACACGCGGCAAGTCCACATCTGCCAGCACAACACTCGGGACGGCTCTTTCCACCTCATGCAGAGCCGCCTCTCCGTCGCTCACACAGATAACCTCGTACTCTCTTCCGGAAAAAAGCATCTCTACTACTTTTTGAATGGTAATGCTTTTATCGGCCAATAGTAATTTAACCGGCATGGAACAACCTTTCAAAGTCGAGAATCATGATTGACTGTTCGTTTTCAAAAACGATCCCTTTCACATATTCAGGGTCGATATCTGATACTACGGCAGAATCCGTTGCGGACTCCTCCAGCAAGGCCATTCTCGCCACCCCGTCCACAACAATGCCAAACGGTATTTTTTTTTCTTCTAGCAGAATAATGCTCTGCCCGGCTCCAGGAAGCTCCTGTGTTTCAGCTGCAAAACCAAGTGGACCCGGTCTGTTCAGACCCAGTCTTTTCACCAGGTTAAAAATTGGATAAACTGTTCCCCGATAATCAATCAACCCTTCCACATACGGATACGACAGCGGAACAGCACGGGAGCCGCGCCATGGCAGGATCTCAATAGCACCCATCAGCTTCGCGCCAAAAATCTTGCCGGCCAGATGGAATACCAGAAAGCTGCTGATCATGGCAGCAAACCATCCTCGTTCAGCAGCAGCACAAGGGCTTCCTTGTGGCGCAGGATTCCATTGTAACAGTGAACTCCCGGAACCACAACCCCTTTTGGCAGCGGTATGACATTTTGTACTGAATCCAGGATATCCGTCACGGCATCAACAAGAATGCCGAATGTGCGCTTTTTGTTTTTAACAACCAGAAGTGTCGTCAGGGGCCCGCCGGAAAGTTTAAGCATTTTTTTTATGTTCAGTACAGGAATGGGCGAACCGCGAAACTCGATTTTTCCTTCAAAAAAGTCATCAAGACTCGCATCGCTTTGAATATTGCGTGCCACCGTAATCTCCAGAAGTCTGGTGATGGGGATGGCGTAAGATTCGCCTTCCAGTGATAATATCAGAAACCGTTTGTTTTCTGCCATATTGAAGTAAGGTCATGAACGGCTTGTAAGGACTGCTCCGCTGAGAAGCTTTTTGAGGGCATTAAGCATTTCCTGTTCCTCAAATGGTTTTACCAGATAATCCTGCGCCCCCATGTCCAAAGCCTTCTGACGGTGCTTGTCGCCGGCTCGCGAAGTCAACACAATAACGGGAATATGAGAAAGTTCCGGATATTTTTTCATCTCGGTCATCAGTTCATATCCGTGCATAACAGGCATTTCCAGATCGGTGATTAGCGCATCAAACTTGATCCGCCCCATAATGTTCAATGCTTCCATGCCGTCGGGCGCCACTTCCACTTCATAGCCGGTTCGGTCAAGAAACCGCTGTACATATTTACGGATGCTTATGGAGTCATCAACAACAAGCACCCTCGGCTTTCTCGTTGCAATCTCGGGTGGTGGCTCAACGCTTGCCGCTCCCACCGTCGTTCGGGACGCCAGTGAGGCTTCTTCGCCAAACAGCGAAGCAATATTGAGAATAAGTCTCACATTTCCGTCGCCGGAAATGGTGGCGCCGGAAAACAGCTTGACTTCCTTGAGGTAATCACCAAGCGATTTGACCACAATTTCTTCGCGGCCAATAATGTCCTCTACCATAAGCGCAAGACGTTTTTCAGACGAGCCAAGTATCAGCGTGGGTTGGCGAAATGATTCTTCTTTTTTGGGCAACTTACCGACACTGAGCAGTTCGTTCAGTTTGAGAAGCCGGATTAAGGAACCGCGCAAATTCACCATTTCCTCGCCTGCGGCATGCTGAACATCCTTGTAGGAAAACCGGGTGGTCTCTTCAACCAGGTTCATAGGGATGGCTATTTCCTGGTCTTTCAGTTTTACGATAAGCGCCTGTGCTATCGCCAGAGTGAGCGGCAGTCTGATCGTGAACTTCGTACCGATATTTTTTTCTGTTTTTATTTCTATCCTGCCGTGGATGCGGACCAGTTGATTCGATACCACGTCCATGCCCACGCCTCTTCCGGAAATCTTGCCCACGGTCGCAGCCGTGGAAAATCCGGGCTGGAAAATAAGATTAATGGCTTCCGCATCCGTCAGAGATTGCGCCATTGCTGGAGTAATAAAACCTTTTTCAACAGCCGTGCTCCGGAGGAGCACAGGGTCCATTCCGCGGCCGTCATCCTCAATTTCAATGATAATGCTGTTCCCTTCATGCCGGGCCTTCAAAACCAGCAGCCCGGTCGGATCCTTTCCGAGTGCCGTGCGTTCTGAGGTCGTTTCGATTCCATGTGACACCGCATTTCTGATCATGTGCATGAGCGGATCAGATATGGTTTCGAAGACTGTTTTATCAATCTTCGTTTCTCCACCCGACAGCACGACGTTGATCTGTTTGTTTTCTTCCAATGCGAGATCCCGCACGAGCCTGTGAAACAGCTGATAGAGTTTGTCCATTTCAACCATGCGGGCCAAGGTGATTTCGTCTTGCAGGTTCGTCGTTATGGTAGAGATTCTCGCCGTGTCAACTTCAAAAGAATCAAAAAAACTGGCCAGATCGTTCATGATTTCGTTCGTATCATTTGTTATTTCCGTCAGCTTCCGGGAAAGAAGGTTGAAATCATCGTAACGATCAAATTCGAGTTCGAGAAACTCACCGGACTGCTCCGGCGAGTTCTGGGTAACACCTGGTGCTTCTATACTCAGAGTATATTCGTATTTTTCTTCAAATTTCTTGATCTCGTGCAGCAGCCGGTTCTGGCTGAAGGCAAGTTCCTCGCGGAGCACTTTTATAAAATCAACCTGATGGGCCAGACGGTTTCGGCTGACGATCATTTCTCCAACCAGGTTCATCAGATTATCAAGACGTTCGATGTTGACGCGAATAAATTGCTTTTCCAGGTCAGCAGCGTCTGTTGCGCGCCGGCTGAATCCGCGTTTCTCGAGAACGCCCGTCTTCCTGGCTTCATCTATTTCCTGTTTAAGAGACGATGTTCCGGGCGTTACGGGAAGCGCCGTGCTGTTGTTATCGGGAGGCAGGGTCAGAACATTCTCTTCTCGGGGTTCTTCAAGTTCTTCGAGCTCGTTGAATTCTTTAAGTTCCTCGAGTTCTTCGACTTCCTCGATTTTTTCACTGTTCTCTGGTTCTGTGATAGCTTCTATTTCTTCTTCGGTTTTTTCTTGCTCTTCCGGCTCGGTTTGGACTTGAGGCTCTATCTCCGCCTGCGCCGGAAGCTCTATGACAGGTTCCGCCGGAATCGGTTCCTCCTCGGCAGAAAAGGCTTTTTCCCATGGTAAATTGAGATCTTCTGTCAGAATGGGTGCAGCGTCATGGCCCAGAATAATTGGTGGTGAAGTCTTTTGAAAACTTTCAGTAACGTCCTTGTATGCTCTGGCGATGCTCTCCACCACCAGCATATCCTCGGGTTCGTTGACAGCAACACCGTCCACCATCAGTTTTATGGCATCTACACTGTCGAAAAGAAAGTTCAGGGTTTCCTTGCAGATAGGAATGGTTCCGGAGCGGAATTGGCCGAGCATGTCTTCGGCTTTATGTGCCACATCGCTGACGCCTTGGAAGCCCATCATGGCAGCCGAGCCTTTAAGCGTATGTGCAGCACGGAAAAGTTCATCTATTATGGCAGTATCAGACGGGTCTTTCTCAATAGACAACAGTCCCTTGTTCAGGTTCTGAAGATGGTCACCTGCTTCTACCAGAAAAAACTCTATTATTCCTGTCTTGTCTGACGGCCCAGCCATATGGTCGCCTATTTAATCAGTCCGAGTTTTATTTCTTCATCGCTCGTGGTAACATTTTCTGTTGCAGATGGATACCGTTCTACTTCGGGAAGCGATGACTCCTGTTCCTTGCTGGTCTTGAATCTGCCGATTGCCTCGGTCAGGCGCGTAGTGAGGTCAGCCAGCTTGCTGATGGTCGTCACCGTATCCTGCACGCCTTGTGTAGTTTCCTGAGTCAGCTGGGAAATGCTGTCCATGGTGTGCACAACGCCCTCTGTAGATTTCACCTGGTCTCCTGCGGCGCGCGTGATGTCCGTCATGAGGCTGGCGGTCTGTTTCACGATCTGTTCAATTTCACGAAGCGCGGCTCCCGCCTGGTCGGCGAGCTTGGTTCCTTCTTCCACTTCGCGTGTTCCATCTTCCATGACTGCCACGGCTTCGCTTGTTTCAACCTGAATGCCCTTGATGAGGCCGGTGATGTCCTTCGTTGAGCGGGCGGCACGTTCGGCAAGTTTCCGTACTTCGTCCGCAACCACGGCAAAACCCCTGCCCTGCTCCCCGGCGCGGGCGGCTTCGATTGCGGCATTCAATGCAAGCAGGTTCGTCTGCGTCGCAATTTCGCTGATCACTTCAATGATAGCGCCGATTTCGAGTGACCGTTCGCCCAGTCCTTTGATTTTCTTTCCCGTGGATTGCACGGTGGCCCGGATGCGCTGCATACCCTTAATCGTCTCCGCCACGGCCGTTCCGCCCTTGACCGCAGCCTGTGTCGCCTTCACCGAAGTCTGGGTGGCCGCCTCGGCGTTCTCGGCCATGTGCTGGGTAGTAAGGGACATGGCATTGACCGCCTCCGCCGCATTTCTGATCTGGGCGGTCTGCTGCGAAGCACCGGTCCGCATGCGCTCGGATGATTGCAGAATTTCCGATGTGGAGCGCCGGACCTCCGCCGCCACGTTACTGGCCTGCGTAATAAGCGAGGTAAGACCGGTGATCATAAGGTTAAACGCATCTGCAACCGACCCCAGGGCGTCAGCCGTGACTTCTGCTTTTGCTGTAAGGTCGCCCTCTGCGGCCGTACTCACGACAGAGAGGAGTCCGATAACCTGGCTCTGCATCTTGTCGCGGTCGGTTTCTGATTGAACAAGACCCTGCAGGCGTTCGATGGTCTGGTTGAGGGTGATTGACAGCTGGCCGAGTTCATCGCCCGTGTTTACATTGGCCCTTTGTGAAAGGTCTCCGCGTCCCACTGCCTCCGCGACCCGTATGAGTTCCTTGGTCGGCGCAATAGTGATTGAGGACAGGTACATGCTGAGAACTGTCAGCACCAGCAGCGATACCGCGCCAATGCCCAGGATATTCATCAGAATGGATCTGATGTGGTAGTTGATGGCCGTCATATTCAGCCCTACATGCACCGTCCCAAGGGTCCCGCCGGATATGGGCGTGGCAATGTCAATAACGCTGACTGTGTTGCCCTTTAAAACAATTTCTGCCGGCTGCGTCCCATAGGCTGCTCCCGGCGTTAATTTGTTTATCTGCTGAAGATCGGAAGGAATGGCATTTCCATCAAATGAGGAAGAAAGCACCCGTCCTCTGGCATCCCGAATAAAGGAGTATGCCACCTCCGGCTGGGCGGTGGCTTCATTTCGGAGAATCTGGAGTGCATTGATATCCTCGACCTGCACCGCCTCTACAATTTTGGTGCTCAGACCGTCCGCCATAATGATCGTTTTGTTGATCACATCGTCCCGCAGGGAGGTCTGTATCTGGTTAAATATGTAAAAAAGAAGGAAACCACCAAACACGGCTGATAGGAAAACAATATGGGCCACAATTTTGGCCCTGATGCTCCATCCAAAAAAAGGATTCATCGTTTTCTTATTCATAAATTACTCCTTCGTTGAGTTCTGGTTTCGCGAATCTGGCGGTCTTCTCTCGTCTGTGTTTGTTGAGGACTCAGAATTTTATAGTTCAGAGCCTGTCGCGTCGCAAACCGGTTTACGTCAATTTTATCTCAGCCAGGATACTCTCAATATTCAGGACAGCAGCCAGGCCCGTGTCTCGCTGCAAAATCCCTTTAAAAAACCGGCTGCGGCTTTTACCAGCCTTGGCACCAAAATCTGCTGGAATAGTCAGCATGCTGCTGAGCGGAACGGAAACCACTTCAAAAACATTGTCAACAACAATGCCCAGCGTGACGGCGCCCTGTTTGACAATGGCTATCTGGCTTGTGGTCGTGCGACCCTGCGAAATCGAAAGTGTTTCTCGTATATCAACAATCGGAACAATGTTTCCACGTAGATTAATGACACCGAGTACGTGGGACGGGGTAGTCGGGACAGGAAAAATATTCTGGGAAATGATGATTTCCGTCAGCAAATCGACCGGTATAGCATACATGTCCTCGCCAATATTGAAGAGGCAAACCCGAATCTCCTCTTCTGATGGTTGCGTGTCTTTTACCTCAACGGTGACGTCGCTGTCAGTCTCGGCCAAACGGGCCCCCTTTTAGGGATTAGATGTATTTTTTTACGGCTTTAAGCAGATCCTCAGGCTTGAATGGCTTGGTCAAATACTCATCCGCACCTTGTTTCATTCCCCAGAACTTGTCGCTCTCCTGATCCTTGGAAGTTACCATGATAACGGGTATTTTTTTATAGAGGTCATTGCTCTTGATATCTCTGCACACCTGGAAACCATTTTTTTTAGGCATGATTACATCCAAAATGATCAGGTCAATTTTTTCCGATTTTATTTTCTCCTCTGCCGCTTCTCCATCAAGGACGGTTATGATCGTATGGCCTGTAGGCTGAAGCGTTTGCTGGAGGATTTGAAGCTCAGCCACACTGTCGTCCGCAATAAGTATTTTGGCCATGCTGGCCTCCTTTTTTCCTGATATAACAGGATGCTAATAAATAACACATTTCTTTGGTTCTGTCAAGTTTTCGTTTTATTCACCCGGAGCGGTTGATGCATAAACAAATGCATCTGTGCAGGCGAAAAACCTCATCGCCGTTTTCTGATCAGGTTGACAGAAAGCAGTATGAACAAACTCTTTGCCACATCAAACTCGCTCAAGTCGGCTTGGTCAATAATTTTTTGAATGGTCTTTCGGCCGTCAACCAGCGAAAAAACCTTCATGTCAATATCGCTCATGCCCCGTGTTGTAAGCTCCTCGGCATCTCCAATGATCGGCTCAAACACCATTTCAAAATCCGGCATTTTCTGTTGAATCAGGCTCCACTCATCCGCTCGGCGGGCTCCTTCCAAAAGCAGGTCTTCCACCTTCAGCTGTATCGGGTTTGAAAACACCGGCACGGTCACCTTTTCAAAAGAGAAGGCGCCCTGCTTCCACGTCATCACCCTATACACCGTGGTCTCCGTATAGCGCCTGAGACATTCGGAAAAGGTGGCTGCATTCAGCAGCCTTTCCTGAATAAGAATACTGTCAAGGGACTGGAGTGAAATTTTTGCAATGCGCAGGGCGTGCTGCAGGCTGTCCTCCTCGATCTTGCAGGCCTTTCTGAGAAATACTTCCAGGGCGGCATTATCGTTGCCATTGCTGTTGGGTGAAGCAAAAATAACCAAACCGTCTTTAAAGTAAATTGCGACACTGTCTCCAGGCCGGTTGATGACCAGTTTTCCGGTCTGACGCTGGAGTCCAAGCATCTGTATCACTTCTACAATGGGAACGCTCGCAAGGTTTCCCTGAATGCCGGTGCTGGCGCCCGGACGCATCCTGGCCAATTCCTGCTGAATTTTCTGCGGGAGAGTGTTTTTTACAAAATCGTCAAGAACCTGTTCAACGATTTTTTTTACCATGGACTCGATAACTCCCTGCGACGCCTGCACGCCCGGACCGGGGGCAAACGCTGGCCTTCCCCCTCCCTCCCTGACTGAAGGCTGAGCTGCAGGCGGTGCCATTTGTTTGTTTTTATCTATTACTTCCCTAATTTTGGCAAGAAGTTCTTCCGGTTGAAATGGCTTGGTGAAATATTCGGTGATACCGAGCACATCAACGAATTTACTGCCGACCTTGTCTCCCTTGGATGTTACAAGAATAATGGGCGTGTCTTTGAATTCAGGATCTTCTTTCAGAATCTTGCAGACCTGAAATCCGTTCATCTTTGGCATGACAAAATCCACGAGGATCACCGCAGGGCGCTCTGCCCGGGCTTTCGCAATTCCTTCGTCGCCGTCGGATGCCAGAACGACTTGATAGCCTTGCGTTGTCAGAATCATCTCTATAAGCCGCTGGACTGTCGGACTATCATCTATATCGAGTATTTTTTCACCCGCCATCAGTGCCCCCAGAGTGCAAAGACTGTGATTTTTTGGATTTTAACACGATAAAAAAGTTATTGTCAACTGCTTATATGCGACAGGTACACAGCCCAGCGGTCTTTGGACAGGATGAATCTGGTTGAGTTACGGTCCCGCTTTGCGGAGAGCAGGCTTTATCCGCAAACCGGGCCCGTCAGACAATGCACCCACAGAGCTGTTCAGGCTAAAGCACTTCAATGATTCCTCCGCCAAGCACCATATCATCCTCATAGAAAACAGCCGCCTGTCCGGGGCAAGCTCCGGTCACTGCCTCTTTTAACTCCACGTGAATGTCGCCCGCTTCCGAAGGTTCAATAAGAGCAGGCACAGGGCGGGTACGGTACCGTATCTTGACTGCCACTTCCCGTTTTGTGCGAAGCTCTGAAAATGGAATAAAATGTGCGTTTGACACCACCAGCTCTTTGGTCCTGAGTTCTGACAAGCGTCCAAGAACAACCTGTTGCGTGTCAGGCTCTATTCTGGCAACGTACATCCGCTCTCCGGCGGCATACCCCAGCCCTCGCCGCTGTCCGACGGTATAAAAAGCAACACCTTCATGCCGGCCTATGATCGTACCATCGGTTAAAACCATGTTTCCCGCCCTGAGCGTTTCGGGTGCGTGCTCTTTCAAAAAAAGGCGATAGTCATTTCCGGGCACAAAGCATATTTCCTGGCTTTCCGGCCGTTCCGCGGCCGGAAGCCCAAGTTCACGCGCAAGTGAACGCACATCCTCTTTCCACATCCCGCCCAGTGGGAATAAGATGCTCGGCATCTGCGCTTGAGAAAGACGGTATAAAAAATAGCTTTGATCTTTACCGGAATCAACGCCTTTTTTAAGCTGAAACAACGACTCCCGCTGTGGTGGTTCTATTTGCGCGTAATGTCCTGTAGCGAGAAAATCGAACTCTTGCAATCGTGCATGCTGCAGGAGCAGCTGGAACTTGATAATTTCATTGCAGCGGATGCACGGGTTCGGCGTGCGGCCGTGCTGATACTCAAAAATAAAATTTTGTACTATGCCATTCGTAAACTCCGGCTGAGCATCAATCATGCAATGGGGAATACCCAACTGTTCGCAAACAGCCTGGGCTGAACCAATATCGCAACACTGCCCCGACGTCAGTTTCAGGGTTACGCCTTTGACCTCAAATCCCTGCTTTAGCAGCAATGCGGCGGCAACAGAACTGTCAACGCCACCGCTCATTGCAATAAGAACACGTTTGCTCATTTAAACCCTTTTTCAAGTGCTTCTTTTACTGTTTTTCCGGGAATGGGCGGCGCAAATAACATAGCCCCCGGTATTTATACCATTATAAAAAGCTTTTTGCTTGATTATCTTTTGCTCCAAACCTTTTTAAGAAAGAAAAGGCATCCCGGATTTCCGGGATGCCTTTCTTAATAACGCCGTATATACTAAAGAGTAAAAAATTATTTTTTGCCGAGAATTGCTTCTTTGGCGGCCTTGGCGACACGAAATTTTACAACTTTCTTGGCTGGAATTTTGATAGCCTCGCCAGTTTGTGGGTTCCTGCCCATGCGGGCCTTGCGCTGCACAAGCACAAGCTTGCCGAGCCCAGGGAGGGTAAATGCATTCTTGGCTTCTTTATACGCAAGTGCTGCAAGATCTTCCAGAATCTGTACTGCGACTTTCTTTTTAATGTCTGCCTTTTTTGCGATATGGTCTGCAATCTGCGACTTCGTCATGGCCTTTGCCATAAATCTACCTCCTTTAGGATAAT
>CAZYEF010000077.1:0-12534 GCA_964646375.1 uncultured Nitrospiraceae bacterium
TCGCGAGAACAGCGTAAGATTGCTCTGCATCTCATGCGTGATCTGTCCGCTGGTGGCAGGGCAGTGTTTTTGCTGCAGTTCCAGGGCACGGTAAAAATAATCAGGTCCCAGCGTCAGAGGCTCCCCGCCGTGCCAGATAATCTTCATATGCCCGCCGGGCCGTTCCTCCAGATACTCATTGACGCGAATAAAAAAATACTCCAGTGTTTCAGCCGGCATGATGGTGGGGCCCTGGTGGTTTTTGCGCACCACGGCGCAGTACGCGCATCGTGAATTGCATTCCTCGGTCGCTTTGAAAATTACCGTTGCCACATCAAACCTCTTTGTTCACGGTCACTGGGAGTGTTTTTTCTGTTCCAGCGCTTCCAGCAGTTCACGGCAGAACTCTTTGCAGCCGTCGACAGGTTTCCCGTCGCGCACAAAATTCCCCAGGCAGACCTTCCATCCTTCACACCGTGTACACGGGTGGTCCTCCAGAAAAAAGCGCTTCCGGACATTCGTCCGTTCCGCGTATTCCGGACAGTCCATCGGGTTTCTCAGCTTCACAATATCGTCAGCGATGAATACTTCCTGTTCGAGTTCATCCTTCGACAGCGCCACGCGTCCCCGCGCGTCAACGTGGAGATATTCGCGCGGATTATCAAAACAGACGGTGCCCCAGTCCGCGTCTTTTTTCGCTTCGTAGCTTCCGCTGATATGCGCGAACGGCTCCAGGGGAGCATGCGCGACAGAGCCGAGAATTGCATAGGTCATGATATCCGCAAGGGAGTCCCAGTTTGGGGTCTTGCCCCGTGAGAAGGTAAGGCAGGAGGTGATCCCCAGTGAGGATAGTATCCGGCAGGAAGTGAAATTCTCATCGCGTTCAGCCGGAAGATAAATATGGGCTTTCAGTTTTCGAATCTGATTCAATTTTTTCCCCAGATTGCGGAACGCGCCCATTTCCGTGAAAAGAAGGGCAAGGGGAATGCCAAGCCATTCATCCTGGAATTTAAAAGCAGCTACCGCATCCCGTGATTCAACGATAATATTCAGCAGGTTGTTGCGTGTTGAAGCCTTTACCGCGGCCGCGGCTTGCATGATCTCTGACGGACCGGAAACACGGACGACAATTCCATACCCATTCAGCCGCCTCAAAAGCTCCTGGTCATATGAACAAATAATGTTTGGAAAACCCATGCGTACTTTCCCCTGCTTATGCCGGAATTTCCTCTGAAAATCGGTGCAGGATATTGCAAAGCCCCCCTCCGGAGCACCGCTGCTCTTCCCGGTGGTGGCATGTGCCGCATTCGGCGTACATGCCGGGAATCTCTTTTCTTACTTTATTGTGCAGGTCCTGATAATAATCAATGACCTCTTTAAATGAAGTAAATTCGAAGAGCGACCGTTTGTGGAAGCGGGAGAGCGGAAAGCAATTGTAAACATCCAGATTCGGCGTGATGTCAATGGTGGGGCCGCATTCGAAATACACATGCCTCGTATGCCGGTAAAGCCATCCGAGCTGTTCATCGCTGAACGCGCAGAGAGGAAAGCCGCAGTCAAGGCTGGGCCGCACCCGCAATTGCTCGATTTCTTTTTTAAAAGAATAGAAGCGGTCAACCACCTGTTTGTGCTGGTTCACATCTATAAACTGGTTATCGTGGCCGGGAGTCGGGCTGGCAATGCCGAGTCTGAGTTGGCGCTGCAAACCGTAGTGGGACATGTTTTCAAAAATGAATTTCAGGTCGTAATCCGTCCGGTAGATGGTGAACCCCGGGATGGTCCAGGGACCCATCAGGGAGAGAAATGCGCTGATCCGCTCCTGTTCTTTTTCCGACGCCGGTGTATGCTTCGGATCGTTCAGATTGCAGACAAAATTGAGTCGATCCACGGGCAGCGGGGTGATAAACCGCTTCAGTTCATCCAGCCTCTCGGGTGACAGAATGCCGCTGGTGAATGTGGTTATATGAAAACCACGTTCAAGAAGGTAGAGAACGAAATCCACATAATCAGGATGAAGGGTCGGCTCTCCTCCCAGAAGAGAAATGTGTTTTTCAGGGGAAAGGGACAGAAAATCAGCAAGATAAATCAGATTTTCCCAGGACACTAACTCTCCGGGATTTGCTTCCTTCATCTCGCTTTTTGCAAAACAGTAGGGACAGGAACGGACGCACGTAGTAGTAAGAAGAAGATTTGCCATTCGATCAGAAATGCGTTTTGACTATCTACACTTGTTAGCGTAATCTCCGTAATTTCTGTAATTGATATAGTCGTGGTAATTCCGGTAATTCGCGTAATTCAGATAGAGTCCCTTGCCGACATTGTAGTAGTTCGCATAGTTGGCTACGTTATAATAATTCCCATAGGCCGCATAGTCGCTGTAGTTTGCATAGTTGCAGTAATTGGAATTTTGCGCAAACTGTTTATTGCCGGCCTCACTTTCACGTTGTGTAAAAAGAAAAGGTACGGCACAGGCGCCGGCAACGGCAATGGTCTTGGCAATATTCTTAATTGCCTCTCTGCGATTGATTTTTTTTGTCCCGGCATCTGCGTCCTGCTTCAGAATGGAATTTTCCGGTTTTTCGATTTTATCATCCATAGCAAACCCCTTATCGGCTGATAAAACAATGCACTTTAATAGACTTTTTTATTTGTTTTTAGCAAATAATATTATGTTATATTTATTGTAACACAAAATTGCACTTTGTCAAGAACTAGCTGCGACTGCTCACGCCTCTTTACGTTACCAAAAAAATAAAAAGCGCGTCATGTTTCAGCATTTCATGGAATATTTTCTAACTTATAAATCGGATTGTCTTTCCCGAAGTTGATGATCAGCGGCGTCTGACTGTGGCCGGCCTTCTTCGATATCTCTGTGGGAACAAACCCCTTTGTTACTTTACTTTTCCGATGGGGAACGCCTGGCCGCTGATGGATATCGTGGGATACTGGGCTTTTTTGAATATCCTTTCCGCCAGCGCGGGAACTTCATTATCAACATAGTCCGCAAGCTCCGTTGTTTTCACGAACCCTGTTTGCCCCTTGTCGGCTTTTCCCAGGAGCCCCTCTGCAAGCACGTACGTGAAAAGTCCGTGGCCCTTGTATCCTTCCAGCGCCTCCTGGATGGATGTTGAAGCGGAGAGCACCGTAGACCCCACGGCGCGGCTCAGGACCTTCATGGCCGTGTCTTCGCTCATCCCGCGCGTGAACATCGCGGTCTGAATGGCTCCTCCCAGCGCGCCGGCATTACAGGTATCGATGATGATCAGCTTTTTTGTCGCTGGTATGTTTGCTATCAGCTCCTTGAAGATGGTCTGGCTGACAGCGTCAGTCCTGAGTTTTTCTGTCCGGGTCGACCCCACATTCGAGGTGATCAGAAAATACTCCCCGTCATCAACCGTACCGTGGCTCGCCACATAAAAAACAAACAGGTCGTCAGGATTAAGCGAACGCATGGCTTTCAGCTCCCCGATGATATGTTCGTTTGTTGTTGCCTCTGCTGTCGTGAGCATTCTAACGTATACCTTGTCGAACAGACCTGCGGCTGCCCTCTGGAGCGTGCTTCCGAAAAGCGTGGCATCAGCCACCGCATAGTTCAGCTGCAGCTTCGGGTTTTTATACTCATTTATCCCGACCACCACTGCGTACAGAGACGGCTTCGCGTCGGTCTTGAATGCGGCGGTTATCTGGTAAAGGGCGTCCGCGCTCTGCATGGAATTGTCTCCGTTAAACGCGACCGCCCGCAGGGAATTCAGGCCTTTGGTAAGCTTCAGGTTGTAGGTCCTGTGAATTTCATTTCGGGTGGATGGAGCGATCCTAATTCCGCGTGAGTTGTCCTGTATGACTGCGGCGCCGTTTAAATAGAGACGAATATCGCCGATTCCTCCGCCCGAATCAGCAATCCTGAGTGTTATCGCCGTCTCGTCAGTGGTGACGTTCACGGGTGTGTTCTCGAACGAGATGGCCGGTGGCTGTTTGACATCCGCAATCTTTGCAAAGTTCTTCAAAGACCCGCCGGAAAGCACCAGTTTGACGAGATCGGGCCGGTAAAATGATTCGCGAAGCTGTGCGATGGTGTACGGTTGACCTCCCACGGCAATGCTCAAATACTGGTCTCCTTTTTCAGACGAGTTATAATAGCCGTTGGCAGTCACCACCACCCATTCGCCGTCCTCAAAGCTGACCATGGTGGCTACCTCCTCGGCCGTGGACAAATCCCATAACCGCGTCGAAGCGTCACCGCCCGAAAGAAGAAGCTTGCCGTCCGGGGAAACGGCGAGAGAACTGACTGCGCTCATGCCGGAATGAGCTTTTATCGCTTTGATTTCAGCACCGGTTGACAGATTCCAGAACTTCAGAGATCCGTCCGACCACCCACCCGACGCAAAATGCCTTCCGTCCGGGAAAAAAACGACTGCACCAATACCAGCAATTCCGCGGTGCCCTTTAAATTCTTTCACCATCTTGAGGGAAGGGATTTCCCATAATCTGGCGGTGCCTTCCATTCCACCGGACAGGGCATATTTCCCATCCCGTGAAAAGGCCACGGAGTTCACGCTCGAATCCGGCGGAAAGATATGGCCGCGGTCCGCCTTTACGCTGTTGATCATATTTCCCGTCGCGACTTCCCACAAAAGCATCCTCCCTGGCTTGTTTCCTGATAATGCATACTTCCCGTCCGGAGAAAGAGCAACGGCGCCAGGCCAGGAACCCTCCGGGTCTTTAAATTCTCTTACCACGGTGCCGTTTTTCATGTTCCATAAGATCATGTGTTCGGGCATTGTGGTAAACGTTCCGCTTACCCACCCCCCGGTCAGGACGGTTTCATTATCAGGAGGCACATCAATGGACATAATCCTCTTGTCCCCGATTGTTCGCACCTCCCTGCCGGTGGCCAGTTCCCAGATTTTGAGTCCCTTGCCCCCGGTCATTCCATATAGTCCGTCGGATGAAAAAGCGACTTTGAGCCCGTCACCTATGAATCCCCGGGGCGCTGAAAATTTTTTTGCCGCGCTTGCCGATGCCACATCCCATAACGTGGCTGTCTCATCAACGCTACCGGTAAGAATATGTTTCCCATCGGGAGAGAAAGCGACCGACCAGACAAGGGGCGCTGATTGCTTCAACTCCATGGACATTTCAGCGCTCTTCAGGCGCAATTCAGGTGTCGCCATGCACGAACAAAGGTAAAGAACAAGACATGCTGCAAAAACAACCCGGTAGCAGAACATTAAACTCTCCTTTTGCAATCTCTACGACAACAATGCGGTTCGCCGAACTTCAGCAGAAGTTCACAGTTGTATTTTAACACATTTGCCTTTGTTCATACAGACACCTTTTGAGGCATGCGTTTAAGAGCACACGCTGTTTCACATGAAAAATATCGCTTTTCAGACTGCATTTCACCATAAAACATGATACAGGTATACGGTGGATATAGAAAGTTTGTAAGAACTGGCGGGAAGATCGGATGTATGATTTTGCTCAGGAAATCAATTCAGCCGGGAGAAAAGAACGTATAGTCGCGGCTTCGAGCCAAAAAAGCGGCAGAGCTGACCCTGCGCTGCGTGAGCTGACAGTAAACTCATTTCCGGATTGACGATTCTCGCACCTCATGCGCCTTCGATTTCTGATACGCCTTCGCCTGATGCATGAACGCTTCGAGACGGGTAAGGGTCTGGGAGTCGCCCTGGCCTTCATACGCGATGTTCAACAGGGGAATATTATCATGCTCCTCCTGCACGCGCTTCAGCACCGCGCTTGCGATGGTTCCGGGCATGCAGGTAAACGGCATCACATTGACGATGCCGGAGACGCCGCGGCTGATATAATCGATTGCCTTGCCCACGGACAGCACGGCTTCGCCCTCGAACGAATGATGGATATACGGACGCGCCGCGCGGAGTGTCTGGTCAATGGTCGGCTCATGCAGACTGCGCAGATTTCCATTGAACGCGTTCAAAAAACGGCGCTCATCCTTATGCTGTATCC
Organism: uncultured Nitrospiraceae bacterium; assembly: GCA_964646375.1. Taxonomy (GTDB): domain Bacteria; phylum Nitrospirota; class UBA9217; order UBA9217; family UBA9217; genus JBAZLV01. Next base: position 5,968 of record CAZYEF010000077.1, read on the forward strand.
GTTCCGTCAGATGCGCCTTGAGCAAAGCCTTCCAGGACCGGTTCATCACCGCCGACACCTTGGCGGTGGCAGTCAGGTACAGCAGCCACTCTGAAATCGGCGCCACCCATGCTTCGCCGCCGAGCGCTTCAATCCGTCTCACCACATCCTCGTTGCTGAACCGATTTGAGCGGATATATATTTCGCCCACGATGCCGATCACGGGTTTGGTACGCTCCGAAATTCTGATGCCGGAAAAATCTGTATAGGCTTCCCGCAGGACCGGCAGGAGATCCAACCGTTTCTCGATCGCCGCGAGCAGCCGCTCAAGCGCTGTTTGATATACTTCGTCCGACCGGCCCGGATGCTTTTCATACGGCCGGTGTTCCCAGAGCGCCTTCTGAAGCATGTCCACCGCAAAGGCTCCTCGCCAGCCCATAAGAACAAAGTCCTTGTCGAGTATGCGAACGTCCTTATGCATGGATTCATCCTGCATGGGTGAAATGATCTCCACACGCTCCAATCCGATCCGGTCCAAAACCTGCCGCTGGTAACGGTGGTACTGGCCGAAGCGGCACGGACCTTTTCCTGTGGGCATGAAGAAGGCGGTCTTTTCCGGATTAAAATCCGGCCTGCGGGTAGCCTTGATCATGTCCCCGGTCGTGAGGGTAAGTGGATAGCACTCGCGGCCCGAGCTGAATTCTCTTCCGACCCTCACGGTCTCCTCGTCAGACTCGGGCAATACCACGGCTTCCACACCGCACGCGCGAAAAGCGGATGCAAGCACAAAAGCATGGTCGGTCATGTATGGGAAAAATACTTTTTTTGTGTGAAGCGTCCCCTTATCTTTACCGGTAATACTGAAAAGAGCGAAGGGCCTGCCGTTTCGCGCGTTCTTCAGGCTGTCAAGAAACGCCTCAATCCTGGTGATCGCCCCGGCATCCGCGCTATGCTCATCGATCTCGAGCTGAAGAAACGGCTTACTTCCCATTTCCTCCTGGAAAAAATGCGTGATGAATGAATCCGGGCCGCACCCGAAGTTTGTAATGTACACAGGATATAGATTAGAATGCTTTCTGATGAACCGTGCCGCGGCAAGAATCTTCCGCCCTGATCTCCAGTACATATTCTCGTAGCCGGAAAGGTTCACGTCGTGGAGCGGAAGAAAATCCAGGGGAATGGCCTGAACGCCCAAGTCACGGATCTTGGTGGGAAGACCCAGGTTCGTGCCCGGATCGCACGTATTGTAATTCCGTCCCACAAGAACCAGCGCCTTCTCGGAAGGGTTGAGTCGGGAGAGCGCCTCACGACCCTCCTTTTCCATTGCGTGCAAAAAATCGTTCTGCGCCTTCTGCGCGCGCTCCCGCGCCCTCGCTATCGCGGTTCTTCCCTCTCCGAGCAGTTTTCCCAGCTTCCGCATGCTCCTGTTGAAATATCGTTCGTCCTGGAGGTGCAAAATGGGTTCGATTGTCTTCGTATTCCCAAAACGGATGGAGGTCCTGGCGACATACGGCAACGCCTGTGCGTACGGACAGGCCTGTTCGTTCTTCGTCCGGCCCTGGGTGGGCGGAAACCGGATAAAGCTCGGCAGAAACAGAACATCAACCTCTTTGTCCAGAAGATCCTGGATATGACCCAGTGCGACTTTCGCGGGGAAACAGGTCTCCGCCACCGTCGCTTCCAGGGCGCGGTTTATCAATGTGCGATTGGTACGTTCTGACAGGACCACGCGGTATCCCAATTCATTGAAGAATGTCTGCCAGAAGGGAATATAATCGTTCACATAGAGCATCCGGGGAATGCCGATGGTCGGAGCATCGTCCGGAACGGAGGGGCATGGCGCGGTTGAAAGCAGCAGCTTCTCGCGCAAACCGAACAGGTCGGTTACCGCTTCGCCGGAGGGAGACTTTTTCTTTACATCGTATTTTTCGCACCGGCTTCCGTAAAAGAGCGGTTTTTCTCCATCAAAACTCACCCGCCGGACATCACAGCGGTTAGAGCATTCGACACATTCAAATGTCGTGACCGCGTATGAGCGTCTGCTCAGGTCGAAACCTTTGAAGGCACTTTTCGCCGGACGCTCGCGCATGGCGAGAATGGCCGCGCCGATGGCGCCGGTGACTTCATGATGCGGGGGCACGGTAATCTGTTTACCGGTGATTTTTTCAAAAGCGGCAATCACCGCCTTGTTCGCGGCGACACCTCCCTGGAAAAAGATATGATCCCCAATGCGTCTGCCGGAGACCACTTTATTGAGATAGTTGTACGCTATGGAGTACGCAAGCCCGGAGGTCACCTCCTGCACGCCTGCCCCGGTGTTCATGGCATGAACCAGGTCCGATTCGATAAACACGGTGCAGCGCTCGCCAAACCGGCACGGTGATGCCGCCTGAAACGCCTTGCTCTCAAACTCCCGTTTAATTCGAATGCCAAGCCGCTCGGCCTGCTCTTCAAGAAACGACCCCGTGCCCGCAGCGCAGGCCTTGTTCATTTCAAAGTCGACAACGGCCCCCCCGCTCAGACTGATGTATTTCGAGTCCTGTCCGCCTATCTCAAAAATCGTGTCCACCTGGGGATTGATGGCGGCGGCAGCCGTGGCCTGCGCCGTGATTTCGTTCCGCACGACATCGGCCCCGATCATGTCTCCGGTAAGGTACCGGCCCGAACCGGTGGTGCCGACGCCGGCAATGCTCACCCGCGGCCCTATTTCCAAACCTACTTCGGCCAGTCCCTGTTTTACCGCCTCAATGGGCCGTCCTGCTGTCGGCAGATACCGCTTGGACAGCACACGCATGCTGCCGTCAAGTACGACCACATTGGTGGAGACAGACCCGACATCCACGCCGAGGTATGCGTCTACCCGTGCGTCAGCATCAGGAGCGATATCCTGGTCCGGATTCGGCATGATACCGCATGGCCTGGCCAGCGGACTCATGCCGCTCATGCGGTCTTTCTCATCTGCCGCGAGAAATCGGGAAAGCGCGGCCACCCCCTGATAAACGGCGTTCTGTTCAGATCGGGCGGGTTGCTGCAACAGCATAAGCGCCGCACCGATTGCGCCGGACGTGTTGAAATGCTCCGGCACAATCAGGTCCTGTCCGGACAGCGCAAGCACGTCGCAAAAAGCCCGACGCATTCCAAGGTTCGCAGCAACACCGCCGAGAAACAGGACCGGTGTGGAAATTCTTTTTCCGCGCCCCACTGTTGCCTTAAAATTCCTGGCCATGGCATAGCACAATCCGGCCACGATATCGTAGTCCGGGGTTGCGATCTGCTGCAGATGGATCATGTCGCTTTTCGCAAAAACACTGCACCGGCCGGCCACCCGCGGAGGGGTCTTGGAACGGAGGGCTATACTGCTGAACTCTTCTATGGTAAGGTGGAGACGGGAAGCCTGCTGGTCAAGAAATGAACCCGTGCCCGCCGCGCAGGCGGCATTCATGGCAAAGTCTTCAATTATTATTTCTGATGAGTTTTTCCCCGGGGTGAGGATGATCAGCTTTGCGTCTTCGCCGCCCATCTCAATGATGCTCCGGGCGGCAGGATGAAAGTGCCCGGTAAAGAAGGATTGGGACAGGATCTCATTGACGAATACGGCGCCGATGATCCCGGCAACCTGCTTGCCGCCGCTGCCGGTGATACCGGCCGCACAAATCATCTCCTCCGGAAACCGGGATGAGATGGTCCTGAGTTCCCGTTCCAGGGCGCGGAGCGGGTCCCCCTTGATTCTGGTATATGCCTCGAAATGTACGACCTTCTCCTCATTCAGGAGAACGGTCTTGATGGTTATTGAACCGATGTCGATTCCCAAGAATAGGGTTTTCCGCATGGGTTTTTCCTCAGCATTTTTCCGATACTATCAATACGAGTGTGGAAAAAAACAGCGTGTTCTCAGGAATGCAGCACTGCATACCGTCAATCCGGGACCGCAAGCAGGCCGGAACCTTGTGCAGCTAATGCTTGTTTGCCGGCGTTTATCCCGTTGCGCTGCGCACCGGACGTTATGGACCGCAGGGCGCAATTATGATGGACATTATTATAATAAGAACATATTCATTAGTCAACCAGCGCCGCCATTATCCGCGGCTAAACGGTACGAATACGCCTCTGTTCATTTCCCGGAAAGATAAACAATTGTTTACTTTCGCCAAGAATATGAGATAATACGCCGGGCAGAAACCGTTCTGCAACACTTATACTGAAAGGGATTTCAGCATGCACGAGAAGCACGTAATCAAATATTTCGCACCGGGGTGGTTTGCCGTCATCATGGGCACGGGCGGCCTCGGCAATATTTTATTCCTGTGGCGGGACAGCATTTCCTGGCTGCAGTACGCCGGCACCGCCCTGGCGGCCCTGGCAGGGATGCTGTACGTTCTGGTCCTCATCCCCTGGCTGATCCGATGGTTCAAATATTTCGAGTATGTCCGCCGTGACCTGCATCATCCGATAGCAACAAATTTCTTCGTCACCATGCCTGTCGCCACCACCATTATCGGAACGAACATCCATATAATCTGGAGCCAATATCTGATTCAATATGCGGTGTTCGTCCTTACGTTTATTGCCTGGATCGCCGCCATCATCGGCGTGATGTTCTTCACCTTCTACACCACATTCCGGCTGATGAGCAAAGACGTCGCTCCCGAGCCGGAAACAATGAATTTTTCCTGGATCATGGCCCCCATTGCGAACATGGCGATACTGCTGAATGGCAATCCCGTACTTGACCTCGCCCTGAAATACCAGCCGGACTGGAGCATGTCCATTTTTATCGCCAACACGGCATTTCTGGGCATCGGATTTTTCCTGTTTGTCTTCATAAGCGCAATAATATTTGTGCGCCTTGTGTACCATCCTCTTCCTCCCGCAGAGACAACCCCGTCATTCGGGATTTTTCTGAGTGCAGTAGGGCTCGCGGTCAGCGCCATTATCGACTTGGCAAAAAACGCCCAGGTTATGGGGCTGCTGGCCGAGATAAACACTTCCGTGCTCGGCGCCGCAGTAATTTGGGGATTCGGAATATGGATTGTCGGCATAATCATCATTATCTGCGTTCATCAGCTGCGGCGAGGCGGGATCCCCTTCAATCTGGGATGGTGGGCCTTTATCTTTCCCCTGGCCGCCTATACCATCTGCAGCCAGAAGATCGCGGCGTATTATCTGTCTCCACTCACGGTGTTTTACGCGGTGTTCCTCACCGTGCTGCTGTCCGCACTATGGCTTTACACGTTTATCAATACGGTAAAAGGCGTGACCAGCAGCGCGCTCTTTATGGGAAAACCCATTGCCGGTTCCACGACGCCTCCGAACACATAATGATAAAACCGGGTTGTTTCGCAAACACTGCATCAACCTTGTACATACCTGCCTACTCAATCACATTTATTCATCCGAAGTTTCCTCTGCAGTTCCATCTCCTACTTCCGGCCTCATTCAACACGAAGAAAACCTTGACACAAACACTAATTTGGAAGATTAGGCAAAGATTCTGCAATAACAAGTCTTGTCAAATAAGCTAAACTGTTTATTATATATTTATAAAACATCACATGACTTAATGAACATAATTTTAGCGATTAAACTTTATCCTTAGATCAAAGCACCTATGACACAAAAATAATACCTAGAACTGCGGATCGCATTCAAGTAAGGACAGGAGGTGACTTTTATATTACTGGCCGTCAGCCACGAAAACAACTCGATCCACCTAGGTTGCATATAAAACGTAATATAAAACAGTTAATCATGCACTCAAAAAGGAGGTCATTATGGAAAAGAAAATGATAGTTGTTAAGTCAAGCGAAATGCCGTGGGAAGAGAAATACCAGGAAGCCTTAAAGAAAACCATGTACGTAAAATGGCTGCTTAAAGAAGGGCAGGAGCCCGATACAGGCATGATCATTCGCATCGTTCGCTATCCCGCTGGTTTTACAAACAAATGGCATTACCACAACTGTGCTCATGGTATGTTTGTCTTGGAAGGGACTCTGGTCACTCACGCAGATAAACTTGGGCCTGGTAGCTTCGTCTGGTTCCCGGAAGGTATGCGCATGGAACACGGGGCCACAGCCGAAACTGAAGTTGTTGCCCTGTTTATTACCAATAAGCCGTTCGATATTCATTATGAAAACAAATAAAGCAGCGGCAAGATTACGAGCACCGTGTACGTGCACAATGGGTTACTGCTTATGCGGTAACCCATTTTTAATAAGCACATCTTTAATACTCTGAGGTACGGCCTAAGCGAGAAAAAAGAAAGAATTTTGCTCCGGAAGTACAGCGTATCAATCTCCTGTTGTTCTCATTCTTTTTGCTTCAACGATGGGGCTGCTGCCGAAAAAACGTCTGAATTCCCGGGTAAATTGTGAAACGCTTTCATATCCGACGCTTGTCGCCGCCGAACTTGCAGTAACCCCATCCTGGACCATCAACATACGTGCCTTGTGGAGCCTGATGGTTTTAAGGTACTGTAGCGGTGTGGTAGCAGTAACGGATTTGAAATTATCGTGAAAGCTGGATTTGCTCATATTTGCTTCCCTGGCCAGGAACCCCATGTCAATTTTTTTATGATATTCATTATGTATC
>CAZYEF010000078.1:0-12167 GCA_964646375.1 uncultured Nitrospiraceae bacterium
TGCCGTACAGAACATTGGTGAGGACAAATCATGAAATATGAAGCAGTCATTGGACTTGAAGTCCATGCCCAACTCCAGACCGCAACCAAAATATTCTGTGGATGCGAAACCCGCTTTGGCGAGGAGGCAAACACGCGCACCTGTCCTGTTTGTATTGGCATGCCTGGTGTCCTGCCGGTGCTGAACAGGAAGGTTTTGGAATATACGATAAAAACAGGCCTTGCAACGCACTGCACCATCTCTCCGTACAGCCGCTTTGCGCGCAAGAATTATTTTTATCCCGACCTTCCCAAGGGATATCAGATATCGCAATATGAACTGCCGATTTGCGAGCATGGCTATATTGAGATCGTTGTCGGCGGGAGTGTGAAGCGGATCGGCCTTACCCGCATTCACATGGAGGAAGACGCTGGGAAAAATCTTCATATGACTGAAGGGAACGCGAGTCTGGTGGATTTGAACCGCGCAGGCACTCCCCTGATGGAAATTGTGTCGGAACCGGATCTCCGCACACCGGAGGAGGCAACTGAATATCTGAAAAAACTGCGGGCTATCCTGCGGTACATCGAGGTTTCAGATGCGGACATGGAAAAAGGAAACTTCCGGTGCGATGCCAATATATCCATCCGCCCGGTGGGATCAAAAGAATTCGGAACACGCGCCGAAATCAAAAACGTAAACTCCTTCAAGTTTGTACAAAAAGCCATTGAATATGAAATCAAACGGCAATCCCAGGTGCTTGACGATGGCGGAAGAGTAATACAGGAAACACGGCTGTTTGATTCGACAAAAGGCGTAACCTTCTCCATGAGAAGCAAGGAAGAGGCCCATGATTATCGGTATTTTCCCGAACCGGATCTTGTGCCGATCAGGGTTTCCCGGGAAATGGTTGAAGCTATCAAAAAAACAATACCGGAGCTTCCTGACGCCAAGCGGGACCGCTTTGTCAAAGACTACGGTCTGCCGGAATACGATGCGGACATGCTGACCCAGAGCAGAGCCATGGCCGACTACTATGAAGAAGCCGCAAGACTCTCCACTCAGCCGAAAACAGTCTCCAACTGGATGATGGGAGAGCTAATGCGTCTTTTGAATGCTGAAAACAAGGACATTGCAGATTCTCCCGTCAGACCGGACAGGCTTGCCGGCATGATAAAACTCATTGATACCGGCGTAATCAGCAATAAGCTTGCAAAGACGGTGTTTGAAGAAATGTTCAAAACCGGCAAGGATGCTTCGACTGTGGTGCAGGAACAGGGGCTTACCCAGGTCTCCGACACCGGCGCCCTTGAAAAAATCATCGAAGAAGTCATCAAAAACAACAGCGCGCAAGCTGCGGAGTATAGATCCGGCAAGGACAAACTATTTGGCTTCTTCGTCGGTCAGGTGATGAAGGCAAGCAAAGGGAAGGCAAATCCTGATCTGGTGAATCAACTATTAAAGGACAAGTTGAACAAGGAATGAACAACGGTCACTTCAGGGTGGGGGGATAAACAATGCTTGAATCGATGCGAAAGCACATGAACTGGTTGATGTGGATAACCATCATACTTGTGGTGGTGACTTTTCTATTTTTCGGGATTTATCCGGCGGACGTCGGCGGAGGTTCGGTGGCCAATGTGGATGGGGATGTGATCAGCAAGGACGATTTCAACCGGGTCTACAGGAACATGTACGAAACATACCGCAGTATCTTAAAGGACCAGTTTAATGAAGCAATGACAAAAGACCTTAAAACGCAGGCTTTGCGTGAGCTTATTACCGACAGACTTCTTATGCAGGAAGCAGGGCGTATCGGTCTGAAGGTTACCGACCAGGAACTGCAGACGGCGATCATGATGGAGCCTGCATTTTCCAGAGATGGGAAATTCGATCAAAAAAGATATGAACGTGTTCTTGACAGCATCAATATGAAACCAGCCTTGTTTGAAGCAAACCAGCGCGGCGTTTTGCTGAGACAAAAACTGGAACGACTGGTGCGGGACGGAGTCACGGTGACTGATACTGAACTCACTGCTGCTTTTAAACAGGCGAACGTCAAGGCAAAAATGGGCGATTTTGAAAAAAACCGGGAGGCTTTCCGTCAGATGTATCTTGCTGGAAAGCAAAGAGAAACGCTGGCGGCCTATATCAAAAGCCTTTATGACAGGAACGCGGAAAGGATCAAAATCAACGATAAATTGCTTGCATCGTAAGGGCTGATTCCGGAAAGCAGGGTTATCAGAGCCCGGAATTCCACTCAAGATCGCCGGTCATTTCCCACTCAACGAAATTTCTGATTCGCCGTTGGGTATTTTCAGAAATATCAATAAAGCAAAGCCCCATACCCGGGTCTGTTTCGAGCTGGATTGCGAGCGGCAAGGTTCTGACCACTTTTGCGGCAAGCTCGATTGCTTCCGTATCATGCGGAAGCGTGAACTTTACATGAATAACGGCTCCTTCCGACAATGGTGCCGGAGTCCTAAGATACATCCCCCCCTCGGAGAGATTAACGCAGGTCAGGACTCTTTCCGGCGTTCCCTCCTGAATTTCCACCCGGATTTTCACGGTGATGCGGGGAGTGCTTCGCGGTTGTCCGCTCAAACGTTGAAGCACTCCGTACAGAAGTGTCAAATCCAAGGGTTTTTCAAGGACTGCAGAACATCCCTGGGAAAGCAGCGATTCGCTTGAGATTGGATTGTCGCCGGTTTTAAAAATGACCAGCGGAAGTTTTCGGAGTGCAGGGTCGCTTCTTAATATGGTGATTGACGACAGGATGGCCGCTTCCGCAATGTCGCTGTCAAACAGTACGAGTGAAAAGCTGGTCTTTTGCGCGAGTCTGATGCCTTCTTCCACGGTTTTTGCCAAAACCGGCGAGAACCAGATGCGGTTCAGAAGGACACCGAGATACATTTGCCCCGCAGCGGTGCGACAAATTATGAGCACTGATTGTTTTTCAGACATCCTTTCGTACCTCCAATCTGCGTTCCCCGTCTGATTGTGCGCCTAGTGTTGATTGCCGTATTAATTACTGCGGATTTCCGACAATCCACCCAAAAGATACATGAGGCTCCGGCACCCGTTTTCCCAATCGGAAATCAGAAGATTTTCATTTTCAGAATGCGCAGCAGCGTACGGATCTCCAACACCGAACAGCAGCGCCGGTATCCCACCTAATGCATCAGTGATATTCTGTACAAACGGGATTGACCCTCCCGCACCCACAATGACAGGCGTTCTGCCATAGCCTTTCTCAAGAGCGGAAAGCGCAGTCCGAAATACCGGGCCTTCGGTATCGGTTCTCCACCAGGGAGAGGGGGACTCGGGCTCTATTGTTACGTGCACACCCCACGGTGCATGTTTCAACAAATGGTTTCTGAGCAGACTCAGTGTCTTTTTCGCATCCATATAAGGGACCGTTCGAACGCCGACACGCGCCCATGCCGTGTCATTGATGATATTTGCAGCCTGTTTGCGGCTGCTTGCTTCGATGGCATTAACTGCGATTGATGGTCGATACCACATTTTTTCATACGGCGTGCCTTCACCGCCCCAAAAGTTTACCCCGTTAATGATTTTGGATTGTCTGCGATATGCCTGTTCGCTGAACGGCAATTCGTTAAGATCTGCCTGCTCTTTCGGGCTGAGGAGGCGAAGGTTGTCCGACAGGCCCGGTATTGCGGGTTTCCCCTGGTCGTCCACAAGACTTCCCAGCATTTTTGCGAGAGCGAGCACCGGATCGGGAAGTGCACCGCCCCAGGTCCCCGAGTGTACACTTGATGTAAGTGAACGCACTTCCACAGTCACGGTCACAATGCCGCGGAGAGATGCGGTAAGTGAAGGAATCCCTGCATCAAAATTTTCGCTGTCGGCAATGAGAACCGCGTCTGCAGACAACAAAGCCTTATGACTCTGAAGAAGTTTTTGGAGGTTTGTCGAACCTACTTCTTCCTCACCTTCTATCAGTACCTTGACGTTGATGGGCAATCTGCCTGAGGTTTTGAGGAAAGAGTGAATGGCGGCTGCATGCATGACCACGCCGCCTTTATCGTCAGAAACTCCTCGGCCATAGAGTCGTCCGTCTCGCTCGTCCGGGGCAAAAGGTGGTGTTATCCAGAGTTCTTTCCTGCCGATCGGCTGAACGTCATAGTGCGCGTACAGGAGGATTGTAGGTTTTCCCGGAGCTTCAGTCCACTGACCGAATACGGCTGGGTGCCCTGATCCGGAATCGAGAACACGTACATCGGTAATACCGCTTTTGGTCAGAAGCTTCGTTGTAGCTTCTGCGCTGGCGGTAAGCGCTGCTGCGTCGAATCCTGAAAAGCTGATACTCGGAATGCGGACAAGGTCCTTGAGATTTTCAAGATGGACTGATTTATTTTTGTTAAAGTACGTGATGGCGGCGGTTACCGCGTTCTGGGTGTCCATGTTCTGGTCAAATCCCTGCTTCCCGAATGAAGTTTATTTCAGACCATTATACTGAGCGTGCTTTTATTGTCAACGGTTGTTTGTTCCATTTTCAGGGAACGGGAGGACTGTTGAATGTGCGCATATTGAGTGATAGTGCAAAGGGTATGGATGGTCAAAATTGGAGGGTTGTCGTGTGAACAATAACGATGTCCGACTATGCAATCGCGCTGTTTACCGAATCCTCATAAAATCAGGCACCACCCGTCTAGTACGAGTTTTTTGATGCCAAAAAAGTTCATGACGGTAATTTTCAAGGGAATGTCGGGGAGTACGTGTGGCGCAAAGACAGTCACGTTATTGATGGTTTTTGCTTCATAGTCAGAAATATTTTTAGGCTCACCGAAATGCACAGTTGGACATTCCTGAAGATTAAAACAGCAGTTTGTGATCAGTTTCGGCATTTCGAGAAAAACAGGCTGGTTTTTTTTCTGAATGATGATAAGTGCTTCAGGCGTTATGGTTAGCATGGTTTCCTCAGAAGGTGGATTTTGCATTCCACTCCGCGCTTATTGCGCAGAACTGCTTACAGGTATTATAAATCTAAACCAAATAATTTATACTGTCAAGCAAACAAAACATTTTGCCGCGTGTTTACTGAACATGAGCTGTTTTTCAGCGGTTCGGACCTTTTTGTCAACTGAAAACCGTATGCGCTGTCATTCCTTTCACGCGTTTTTGAGATGCATCGTGATTTTTGTGATGTCAAAAGATAGTTGTTTTCGCTGGCCAAAATGCTCTCTAGTTTAGTACTATATACAATAATACAGAAACCACGTACAGAGAAGGGATAAACACAAAAGATTATGAAATATTTCCCTGTATTTTTAAACCTTAATAAAAAGCATTGTGTCGTCGTTGGAGGGGGAATTGTTGCTGAGCGGAAGGTAAAACAGCTTCTCGGAACAGGGGCGGACATAACCATTATCAGTCCCTGTTTAACACCGGGGCTCGAGAAACTTTTAGCTGCAAAAAAAATTAAATTAAAGAGAAGGTACTATAAAAAAACAGATGCAGAAAATATTTTCCTTGTCATAGCGGCGACTTCAGATCAGAAAATGAATAAAATTATCGCAGATAATGCGCAAAACCTTGTCAACATTGTTGATATTCCTGAACTTTGCAATTTTATTATGCCGTCTGTAGTACGCAAGGGGCCGCTGACCATTGCTATTTCTAGTTCCGGTACAAGTCCTGCACTTTCAAAGACACTCAGAAAAACACTGGAAGGTGTTTTCCCGTCTGATTTGTCTCAATACCTCGCATATCTGAAAAAAATGAGGCCAAGGATATTGAAGTCAGCCGCCGGATCGTCTTCGTTAACAAGTGCCGGGAAAAACCATATTTTGAAGAAACTGGGAAGTCAGAAAATACTTGACCTGTTGAGGAAAAGAGGGTTTTTGCATGTTAAGCATTACGTGGAAAACAGAATATTAAAAGAGAAGGGGATTAATACAAAATAATCAATTTCGGTTCTGCCGCTTTCCATGCGGACAAATATACAAGCAGAGGCCGCAGACCGCCAGACCATCATCGCTTTCTCTCATTTCAGCAAAATAACGTTCACACTTGCCGGCGTCATACCGCTTTCCACGCGGCTCAGAGGCATGGAAAGAAGTTCCCGTGAAGGCGTTAACAGGACAGATATCCACACACATTCTGCAACTACCGCACTGATCCTCGAGGGTTTTCCCATTTGTCTGCAAGGGGGCATCAGTCAGCACTGTGGCCCATCGCACACGCGGCCCTATTTCTGGTGTGACCAACAAACAGCTTTTGCCGATCCAGCCTAAACCAGCCAAATGCGCGGCCATTTTGTGAGAAAACGCGGCGCAGATGCGCTCGTCATCAATCTGTTTCGAGGCCGGTACAGGTAGTGCCTGATAGCCGGCACGTTGTAGAAATCTGCTTATTTGCCTGATGAGAAGGTCAAGCCGCTGGTTGACAAGATCATAACTGTGGTACTGGTAACTTAATGCCATTGTTCTGTTGGCACGCTCCGGGAGTTGTTCCACGACAGAGTGTTTCAGGCCGATTCCAACGGAAATAGCCAGAGGATATCCGGCAATCACCGGACCGCCTTGAGCCAGAATTGCTTCGTGAGCCTGTTTCAGATCTGCCACACCAACAAAATCAGCCCCCCATGTTGCAGTAATTTCCCTGATTTTAAGGTTTATGTCCGTTTGGACTGCATCCATCAGCAACTCCCAAGATATCCCGTATGAGTTTAAAATAAAAGGGGAAATTGTTCTATCTGAAAATAATTATATAAACATGTTATAGTACAATAAAAGTTTTAAAAAATCAATATTACTTGTATAAAATTACTCATAACCAAATAGTATTGAAATCACGCGATCATCATTGATTAATTGTTTTGAAAATGCTTGACAGATTTTCTCTGTTGTGATATTAATGAAAATGGTTTCCATTAACAATAATGGAGGGCTGGCGTAAAAATGCCCGGTGAGCAAAGTAAACCTTCAGATTCCGGTGGTAGAATTAAACGAGTCGGCCATAGAATGACAGCTGGTCGTGAAGCCATTCTCAATATTTTGTCGCAATCCACAGAACATCTCAGCGCAGAAGATATTTACATTAAAGTTCATGCAGAAAAGCCATCAATCGGGTTGACAACTGTCTACAGGACTTTGGAACTTCTGGTCAATATGGGCATGGTTGCCAAGTTTGATTTTGGCGACGGCAGAGCGAGGTTCGAACTGCTGCAAGGACCGAAATGCGTAAAGTACCATCACCATCTTGTCTGTACGGAGTGCAGTCGCATTATTGAATACAGTGATTTTATCGGTGAAGAACTGGCCATTCTCGAAACAATTCAGGAAAAATTGTCTAAAAAATATAATTTTCTCATTACAAATCATCTTGTTCAGTATTGCGGACTGTGTGCAAAATGCATAGAGTCAAAAAGAGGTTCTGACCAGGCAGGAGGATAGTGTATCGCCTGCGATGTTAAACTGAAAATAGTCGAGTAATACTGTATAGGTAGAAAACGGTTCGAGCAAATGAGGGGGTGAAAACATGTTTGTCGTAACGGTTAATGAAGAAATATGCACAGGATGCGGAGAATGCGCAAAAGCCTGTCCTGCGGAAATATTCAAGATAGAAAACGAGAAGGCGGTTCCCAATGAGGACGAGTGCCTGGGTTGTCAGGGATGTGTTGCCGTGTGTCCGGTAGGTGCCATAAAAGTAGAGGAATATTAATTCCCTAAACAGGAGGTTGCCGCGATGGAAGAAGGAAAGACCCCGCTGTTGGATGAACTTGAAAAAGGTGACTGGCCGAGTTTTGTCACCGAGATAAAACGCGCAGCTAAAAAGAGCAAAAGCGCCGCGGATTTGCTGCAGCAGCTTGAATCTTCATACGTCGCGAAGATCGGTCATTGGAAACATGGCGGTATTGTTGGCGTCAAAGGATACGGCGGCGGTGTCGTGGGCCGGTATTCTGACGCTGCCGATCGTTTTCCCAACGTCAAAGAATTTCACACGATCAGGGTAAACCAGCCGGCGGGTTTTTTCTACACGACAAAAAAGCTTCGCCAACTGGCGGACATCTGGGACAAATACGGCAGCGGACTCTACAATATGCACGGATCTACGGGAGACGTTATTCTTCTGGGAACCACAACGGAAAATCTGCAGCCTTGTGTGGATGAACTGTCCGAGATCGGTTTTGACCTCGGGGGGTCCGGGGGTGCCATGCGCACCTTGTCCTGCTGTGTAGGCCAGGCGCGCTGCGAAAAAGCCTGCATCAACAGCATGGACATCATCCGAGACTTGACCCTGCACTATCAGGATTTTATCCACAGACCGCAATGGCCATATAAATTTAAAATAAAAGTTTCCGCATGTTCCAACGATTGTGCCGCCGCATCCGCCCGCTCCGATTTCGCAATTATCGGGGTATGGCGTGACGCTATTCGTATCGACAATGCTGCGGTGACCGAGGCGGTCGATAAAGGCTTCGACATTTTTAACCGTGTTGTTCGGAAATGCCCGTCAGAGGCACTGAATTGGGATGCGGCGAAGAAGCAGCTCGTTGTGAATGCCGAAGATTGCGTCCACTGCATGCATTGCATCAACATGATGCCCAAAGCCATAAGCATCGGACGCGACCGCGGTGCCGCCATCCTTATCGGCGGCAAGGCCCCTGTTGTAAAAGGCGCCATGATTGGCTGGGTGCTGGTGCCATTTATGAAGGTGGAGGCTCCTTACACAGAATTGAAAGATTTGATCGACAAAGTGACTGACTGGTGGGCGGAGCATGGAAAGAACAGGGAGCGGGTCGGCGAACTGATCGAACGCCTCGGTCTTTCTGAGTTTCTGGATGCAGTGGGTCTTAAGCCGCTGCCTCAGATGGTTCGCGCGCCGCGAAGCAACCCTTATATATTCTGGACGAAAGAGGAGGTAAAGTAACATGGCCAAAACAGATATTGGACCACCAGATTATCGTGAAATGATTCCCCCGATCATCAAGGAGAACTACGGTAATTGGAAATATCATACCGTGCCTCGTCCGGGAGTATTAAAACATGTAAGCAACACCGGTGCAGTCATACATTCTGTTCGCGTCGCTACGCCCCGGCTGGTGAGCAGCGACTGGATACGGGATATAACCGCTATTGCCGATGCCTATTGCGATGGATATCTCCGGTTCACGACCAGGCACAATGTAGAATTTCTAGTGTCTGATGAGAAAAAACTGCAGCCGCTTATTGATGAACTGGACTCAAAAGACTATTTGATCGGCGGCGTCGGCCTTTCGGTCAGCAATATCGTCCATACCCAGGGATGGATACACTGCAAGAGTGCGGTCACCGATGCTTCAGGAATCACCAAGAGCATTATGGATGAAATGACCGATTATTTCACGGGCAAGATCAAGGTGCCGGCACGCATGCGGATTGCTGTTGCCTGCTGCGTAAACATGTGCGGTGCTTGCCATTGCTCTGATATCGCGGTCGTCGGCATACACCGCACCATACCGCGGATCAATAATGAAGGGGTGGCCCGCGCGTGCGAATTGCCGAATATCATCGCATCGTGTCCGACCGGAGCCATCAGACCCAACCCGAAGGCTAAGAGCGTGGAGATTATCGCGGAAAAATGCATGATGTGCGGCAACTGCGTGGTGGTCTGTCCGGCCGGTCTTCAGATCATGGATCCGGTTAATGATGGCGTGTCAATCTGGGTCGGCGGTAAGGTGTCCAACGCCAGGAATTCACCCATGTTCTCGCGGCTGGCCATTCCGTACATTCCGAACGAACCGCCCCGGTGGTCATCCACGACCGCAGCCGTGAAAAATCTAGTGGAACTGTGGGCGTCCAAAGCCCGCGAGGGTGAGCGGATGGGGGAATGGATCAATCGGATTGGCTGGGAAAAATTCTTTAAACTTGCCGATCTTCCCTTTACGGACAAACACCTTGACGATTTCACCCATGCGACGACTACATTCCGTTCCACCACGCAGTTCAAGTTCTAACACGCGATTTCAGAAACGATCGCGTGTTTATTGGGACGGAGGAGGCCACCGAATATGCTCTTTTTCGTCGGAGAAGTTTTCCCCTATATAGCCGTTGCCGTGTTTCTGATCGGCATGGCATGGAGAATTACCGAGTGGCTCAGGACGCCGGTGCCGTTTCAGATAACGTTGTTTCCGGCCCCGGATACTACCTCGGGCCGCATAGCGGCCATTGCCAAGGAACTGCTCTTGTTTACCAGTTTGCGCCGCGGTGGCTCCGAGGGGCTCTGGTTCTGGGCCTGGTTCATGCACGGCATGCTGCTGATGATCATCATCGGACATATCGTGGGGATTTACTATCTGACGCACCAGTTTACCATGATCGGTTTGACGGAGGAGGCCAGTTCCAGGCTGTCGGCTTTTTTCGGGACGGTTTCCGGTTTCGGTATTCTTGCGGCACTTCTTGTACTTTTCTACAGAAGAACAGTCGTCCCTGAAGTCAAGCGTTTATCCGATCCTGCCGATTATTTTGACCTGCTGCTGTTTCTTGCGGTTGTGATAACCGGAATGCATATGCGTGTTACCTCGCTCGAGATTGATCTTCCGGCAATTCGTGCGTACCTCGGCAGTCTCATCATGCTGCAGCCGGTTCCCATACCGCAGAAATGGGTTTTCGTAACCCATTTTTCTCTGGTGAATCTGTTTTTTCTCTATTTCCCGTTTTCAAAACTGGTGCATCTGGCTGGTTTTTTTGTCAATCGTTCCATGCTTGTTGAAGCTGCACCTGTTTATCCTACCCGGAGCGGGGTCGCCCGCGACGCCCGGATCTTGAAGAGGGACGGCAATGCTTAAACCTCCCATGCACCTGGCAAAAACAAAAGAAGTTGAGGCCATTGGTTTTCCCCTGACTCCGGAGCCGGAGCAACAGATGCGCGCGCTGGACGAACTGGACGACGTGCGCAAGAGCATGCGCTCCCTCATGGTTATGCTCGAAACCTGCACGAAGTGCGGCAAATGCGCGAAACAATGCCACAGTTATCTCGGCACCCAGGATTATTACAATTTTCCCGCGGCCCGGGCGGAACTTATGCGTCGGGTGTATAAGCGATACTTCACTCTCCAGGGAAAGTTGTTCGGAAAGTTTTCGGGAGCGGATGACTTTGACGCAGAAACTCTGACCAAGTGGCTGACATATTACTATCAATGTAATGAATGCCGGCGCTGTGCGGTGTTTTGTCCGTTCGGCATCGACACGGCGGAAATAACAATCGCCGCCCGTCATATCCTGTCTGAACTGGGAATCATGCCAAGATTCATGCAGGGGATTGCCGCGAATATGGTCAAGAGCGGAAATAATATGGGTATTCCGGGACCGGCAACGGTGGACACCGCAGAGTTCATGGAAGACGAGATGCGTGAGGAAACCGGAATTGACATCAAGATTCCTGTCGACAAACCGGGGTCGGATGTGCTTTATGTCCCATCGTCTGCTGATTTTTTTACCAACGTTGATACCATGATTGGTGCTGCAAAGATGTTTCACTATCTTGGCTTAAACTGGACGATTTCCACCTCCATCCTTGAAGCCGCGAATTTCGGTCTGCTTTTCAACCTGCATGTGATGAAAGAGCACAACCGCAGATTATTCGATGCTGCGAAAACGCTGGGAGCGAAGATGGTCATTCAGGGTGAATGCGGTCACGGATGGCGCGCGGCGAAAATGTACACGGAGGGCGCAAACGGTCCGGCACCGTTTGAAATCCGACACGTTCTTGAAGTCGCGGCTGATAATATTGATCGTATGCCGCTCAAAAAACTGCCGCTCCGTGTTACGCTGCACGATCCCTGCAATTACGCTCGCGCAGGAGGCATGATCGAGCAGCCCCGCAAAATTTTGAGGGCTGTTGTCGACGAGTTTGTCGAAATGACACCGAATCGCGAGGAAAACTTCTGCTGCGGCGGCGGTTCCGGCATTCTGATGGATGAAATGAAGGAAATCCGCATGCTGCTCGGCAAAAAGAAGGCAGAGCAGGTTATGGCACTCGGAAAACTCGATTACTTTGTTATTCCCTGTTCCATATGCAAAGCGCAGCTTCCGACGGTTATGGAGTATTACGGTGTCAAGGATTTGCCCATGGGAGGGCTGATGGATCTGGTTGGCAAGGCATTGGTGCTGAAATAGATGAATATAAAGTTCACAAAACGGGAGGGAGCATAGCATGAGTGTTGTTCAGGTAAAAGGAAA
>CAZYEF010000079.1:0-11965 GCA_964646375.1 uncultured Nitrospiraceae bacterium
CATTTCCAAATTCCTCCGGGCAGGAGGTAAACATCGGGCCACCGGCTATTATTTTAACCCCCAAGTCCTTGCAGCGGGCGATGACCGACAGGGCTGATTCTTTCTGAATGGACATGGCGCTCAAGAAAACATAATCCGCCCATCGCAGATCCGTATCTGAAAGGCGTTCCACATTCATGTCGATAAGGCGCAACTGCCAGTCGGAAGGAAGCATTGCGGCAACAGTGACAAGTCCGAGTGGTGGAAGGCTTGCTTTTTTGGAAATGAACTTAAGGGCGTATTGAAAGCTCCAGAATGTGGTTGGATTTTTTGGATACACCAGCAATATCTTCACCGAAATCTCCTTTGCCCGTCTAAAACGCTTTTTTGATTGCTCTCTTGCCGTTTAACCGGACTGTAAACAGGCAGATGATAGATTATAGAAGATTTACCCAATATGCAAGCGGAAATTTGAACCATCAGGAGCCGATGGCGCATGCTTCCTTCTCGTCCCGCATGAATGATGGCAGGTCTTCATAGTTTTTTCCGGTAGCAGTTTTTTGCTGTTCTGGTTATTCGAAAGATGAACTCTGTTTTAGCTTTTGTGTATCCTACCCTGTCTTCCCGCAGTGTTTGTGAAAGCCCCAGTTTGAGCTTCGCGTATTCTTCAGCTGTTTTCGGGTGTTCGATGAGGTAGTCACGGAAAAGAAGGCGATCCCAATGCTCAAAGTGGGACTCCACCATGTGAAGGTGATGCGTTCTGTTTCCCGCTGGATCGCGTTTGATGAACCAGGCGTAAAACGGAGGGACATCATCTCCCCAGGATGGGCGCCAGAAATAATCATACCCCTGCGTCTGGAGCAGAGGTGCGATTTCATGCTTCGTTTTTTCGAGGTCTGTCACTTCTATTAACATGTCCACGATGGGTTTCGCGGGCATTCCCGGAACCGCGGTGCTTCCAAAATGTTCGATGCGTTTAATAAGCCGCAGCGGGAGGCAGGACAATAAGTGGGCTTTTTCTTCTTCAAACAGAAGAGGCCAGCGAGGATCATACGGCACAATAGATACAGTCTCGCGCAGTACGTGTGCAATCTTTTCTTCAGGCGTTTTCATTGTGTTTTTGCCAGAACCAAAATGAATCTGGAATGTTTTCAGTGTTTTCTTTAGTTTTTATCTTTGTGTTTGTTTTTATTTTTATTTTTGCTTTTTTTTCCAGAACCGACGTCATCGTACAGGTCGTTGCCGCGCTTTAATGCGTGAAAATCCTTTGACCCGGGCTTTATGCCGAGGCTTTTAGCGATTACTCCCCAGCCTCTGCCTTTTCCGGACTTGTATTTCTCAACAACATACTCCGAAGGTCTTCCCGACATTTCGCCAAGACGGAACACAATATAAGCGTCCGATGGTCTCTCAACGTTGCTGATGACGGTATTGATTTCAAAATCACCTATCTGAAAGCGCGCAGCAAGCCTCGCCCTGAACCCGGATGGATCAGCTTCAGCCCTGATGTTAAAATCATGCGTCCAGCCGAAGTCACCCGCAGTCGCAGTTGTTGATAAAGCAAGCAGCACTGCTAACGTTATGAAAAATTTATTTGACAGTTTCATGGAAAAGTTCCTTTTAGTATCCGATAATTTGAAAAAAAATAATAATTGCTACGGTGTCCTGTCGCTTATGCAGTTCAATTTCCCTCTGTTCAGGGCTGGACTGAGAACAAAAAATCACTCCTCTGTTTTTTCTTCTGCAGCAGGAATCGAGAACCGCTCACGAAGTTGAGCACTGACTCGTGTCAGCTTTCCGGACTGAATATCGATGGGACACCACAATGTCCGGGCGCGCGCCAGCAGACGCCGGTCAGCGGCACGCAGTATTTCGGTGAATCGTTCAAAGGCGCGGGCATTGGCAGTTCCGACCCAGGTCCTGGCGATGATATCATCTTTCAACTTCGCGGCATGCTTGTAATCGATCTCATGCCGGACGACAAACCAGGAAACCTCGGCCTGTTGTGCAGCGGTTGCCGCGGCCTTCCAGTGGGCCGTGGCGACATCCTGGATCCAGCGTACATAAACGACATTGTTGACGTGACCATGGTCATCAATGTCCGCCGCGGAGACGGGAATGGACAGTTCGAAACGTTCGGATGCGTGATTTGAAGGCACGAGACAAACCCCTCATACGTGAGAATGGCAACATTGGGTGCTCTGCGGGAAGATGTTGTCAGAAAGTTTGCGCTAGGTAGCGGAGTTTTTCATGGGAATTTTCAGTTTCTGGCCCACGCGGAGAATTCTTCCCTTATGCAGATTATTCACTTCAATAATTCTCTGAAGGCTGGCTCTGTAGCGGATTGCGATGGTAGACAGGGTCTCTCCACGGCGCACCCGGTGGAACACATATTCCACTTTTGGTGGAGACCACGTGGCAAACACGGCGAGATTGGCGAGCAACGCATCCCCTTTTCCCGGCGGCACCTTGAGCGCGTAAGACGTGTTCGGCGTCGCGCTGTGCCGGAGCTCGGGATTTAAGGCAATGAGGTCTTCAACGTCGATGTTCAGCTTTTCCGCAATGGATTTCAAGTGAATGGATTTTTCGACGGTCACGGTTTCATACGGCAACGGATGATAGGGTTCTTCCAGCGTAAATCCATACCGCGCTGGATCTTTAATAATGGCCAGGACCGCCAGGAACCGTGGGAAATAACGAGCTGTTTCACGAGGAAGCCGCTCATAGAAGTCCCAGAAATTGTCAAGGTAGTCCATTTTCTGGTTTCTAATCGCCCGCGCAACCGAACCTTCGCCGCAATTATAAGCCGCCAAGACCGTTGCCCAATCGCCGAACATCTCGTGAAGTTCATTAAAATAAGCGATGGCCGCCTCTGTTGATTTTGCGGGGTCGAGCCTCTCGTCAATCCAGGCATTTCTCTTCAGACCGAACTTATATCCGGTTGAGGGAATAAATTGCCAGAGACCAAAGGCCCGTGCGCGAGAGAGTGCCCTGACTTTGAATCCGCTCTCAATAAGCGGCAACCAGGACAATTCCTCCGGAAATCCGGCCTGCTTCAATGCCTTGACCATTTCACCCCGGTAGAGGCCTGACCGTTTATACGATTCCAGAAAAAAGCTGCGTTCCTGGGTCTGAAATGAAAGGATTTCACGTTCCACATGATGATTGATGGTCATGGGAATCGCATCGTGAGTCCCCTTTACCGTGGTGTATCGAGATATATACAGTTCGGCGATTCTTTTTGAAATTAAAAAGCGGAGATCTTCCTTCTGTTGATTGAACTTTTGATTGTTGCCGGGGACTTTCAGGAGAAGGGCATAGGACTGATCAAGGGCTTCAATGGCCTGATCCCTGTCACCGTCTTCCCAGTATTCCTGAGCTGTCTCGGTAAGCTCCAGGGCGGTGTCCAGAATCGCCTGTTCTTCATCACCGTTTTCTTTTTTCGCATCGGAATAGTTTTTTTCTCCGTTCGGTTCCGGAGAAACGGCCGGCGCCGCCTCAACCGTTTCTTTTGCCTGGACCGAAGGTTCGGACCGTACTTCGTTCTTCGGGTCAAGCACGGGGCCGGTCAGATACGAACAGCCGCTTACAAGTGAGAGTAACAAGAAACAAAAAAAAGTCCGGGAAGAAAATTTAATTTTCATAAGTACCGCGATGATAAACCAAAGAAGATAAAAATGCAACTCAAAAGACGGCAACCGGCATTCACTTTGTCCATCAAACGATCAACTACCCTGCAGTGCATATTCGGTTGACCGTGTGAGGCTAAACGTATTATGATATAATCACAATCAATGCTTGTCCAGTTGACTTGCACCTTGCTGCGACTTTTTTGACTAACCGTTCATGAATCGTTCCTTTCCCGATATCGTTTTCTGGATCATTGCTGTTATTCTTCTGGCGACTCTCCATGCGTGTTCAACGTCTCGTCCGCACGATACCAAACAACCTGCGGCCGGACAGGACAAACCGGTGGTGCGCACCATCGGCCTGGAACAGACCATACACGCCCTTATCAACAAAGAGCGGAAAAAACATGACCTGACCCCGCTGGAATGGAACCCAACGCTGACCGTCATTGCGAGAAAGCACAGTCGTGACATGGCCAGGAGAAACTACTTTGCCCACACCTCACCGGAAGGATACGATTTTCTGCACCGGTACAGACAGGGAGGATATTCCTGCGCGGTGAAGAAAGGCGTGACTACATACCTGGGTGCGGAGAACATCGCACTGAATAACCTTTACGATTCGGTCACCACGGTAAACGGACAGGCATTCTATGACTGGAATTCGGAGAGAAAGATTTCTGAAACAACGGTCAAGGGCTGGATGGAAAGCAAGGGACACAGACAGAACATTCTTACTCCGTTTTTTCTATCTGAAGGCATAGGCGTTTTCGTCGCCCCTGATGACAGGATATACATAACACAGAATTTTTGCTGACTCCGCTTTCCAAGGGTTGCAAAAACCGCCTCTCTCTTCTGTTTCTTACCCTTTCCAGGCAATAAAATCGATTTCCAACCCAACATCCTTCGGAAGCCGTGACACTTCAACAGTGACACGGGCAGGAGGGTCGGTCGGGAAATAACTGCCATAGACTTCGTTCACTGACGCAAAGTCAGACATGTTTTTGAGATAGACGCTGGTTTTGACCACGCTTGACATGCCGCTGCCGGCCGCAACAAGAATGGCCATGGCATTGTCCATAATCTGCTTCGTCTGCAATTTAATATCACCGGACAGGACATTGCCTGTTTTTGGATTAATCGGTATCTGACCGGAGACAAATATAAAACCGCCAGCTTCAACAGCCTGGGAATAGGGACCGATTGCCTGCGGAGCTTCAGAAGTTTTTATAATATTTCCAGCCAAAATACCTCCAGCTTTTTCTCTAATTTATTAACCATGTATTTGTTTTATTAGTAATTATAAAACATAAAGTAAACCATTATGTTTTATAATACATTGTTTGTTATCCTGGTTTCACTCTTTTTACCTGTATCACACCGGATATGGATTGGATGTCGCTGATGACTCTGTTTAGGTGTTCTACGTCACTTACATCTATGGTGAATAAAAGAAGCGCTTCCTTGTTCTCGTTTACAGTCACCTCGGCGTGCGTAATGTTTGCCTCAGATGTGCTTATGGACGATGATACACTGGCAAGAATGCCCGGCCGGTCCTCTGTCCTGATCGCGATTTTTACAGCATGGGCCGAAGGTTTAAAATCACCCCAGGATACTTCGACAAGGCGCTCTTTGTCGAACGTAAGTTCACCGATATTCGGGCAGTCAGAGGTATGAATGGATACCCCCCTGCCCCGTGTAATAAACCCTATCACCTTGTCCCCGGGAACCGGGTTGCAGCATTTTGAAAGGTGAATCAGCATATTGTCCATGCCGCTGATTTTCATGCTGCCGCTGGATGTTTTTGCCGGCCTGCCGGATATTTTCCTCGGCACAGGTTCGAGATGCGCCTTTTCGGGAGCAAGCTTATTCGCCACCAGATGCGCCGACACTCTTCCATAGCCTATAGCGGCAAGGAGGTCATCGAGCCCGCTGTGGGACAGCTCATGGGCAATTTTAATTATTTCTTCGGATTTGAATATTTTTGACGGTTGCAAATCATGCTTGCGAAGATCTTTTTCGAGAAGTTCTCGACCCAACAGGATGCTTCGCCTCCGCTCTTCTGCTTTGAGCCACGACTTGATTCGGGTGCGCGCTTTGGATGTTTTTACAAATTTAAGCCAGTCCCGGCTCGGAACATGGCCCGTCTGGGTGATGACCTCGATTTTGTCGCCGTTCTGCAGAACATGCTTCAGAGGGACGATTTTGCTGTTTACCTTGGCCCCCACGCATTGATGACCGATGTCCGTATGGACGCTGTACGCAAAGTCCACCGGGGTAGACCCCTGGGGAAGCTCTTTTACATCCCCTCTCGGGGTAAACACATAAACCATGTCCGGAAACAGGTCGCCTTTTACCGTTTCCATAAATTCTCTGGCATCGGGCAGGTCGCGCTGCCATTCTAAAAGCTGTCTGAGCCATGCAAATTGCTGCTCCTCTCGCTGGCTGATTGGAGAGCGTTCTTTGTAGCGCCAATGAGCGGCAATACCTTCTTCTGCCAGCCTATGCATCTCTTCCGTACGAATTTGAAACTCTACCCGCTCTCCTTTCGGGCCGATTACGGTGGTGTGAAGGGATTGATAGAGATTGGACTTCGGCACGCCGATAAAATCCTTGAAACGTCCCGGTACAGGCGTCCAGAACGAGTGGATAAGGCCGAGGATGGCATAACAATTGACCTTGGTATCCGTAATGATACGGATGGCAATCAGATCATAAACATCCTCAAACGATATCCCCTGCTTCTGCATTTTCGAGTAAATTCCGTAGAAGTGTTTGGGTCTGCCTTTTACCTCGCCCTTGTATTCATGCTCGGCAAGACGTCGTTTTACCACCTCTATCAGTTCGTTGACGTATGCCTCCCGCTCAACGCGCCGCTTGGTAACTTTCTGGACGAGATCGTTGTATTCATCAGGGTAAAGATACTTGAAAGAGAGGTCTTCCAGCTCGATTTTAATTTTGGAAATACCGAGCCGGTTGGCAAGAGGAGCATATATATCAAGGGTTTCCTGGGCAATGCGTTTCTGCTTTTCCGGAGGGAGGAACTTGAGTGTGCGCATGTTATGAAGCCGGTCGGCCAATTTTATCAGAATCACCCGGATGTCATTGGCCATGGCCACAATCATTTTACGGAAATTCTCCGCCTCGCGCTGCTCGCGGCTCTGGAGCTCCATCCGGCTGAGTTTGGTCATGCCGTCCACGAGACCCGCGACTTCATCACCGAAAACCGAGCGGATTTCCTCCGTTGTGGCGGCCGTATCTTCAATAGTATCGTGAAGCAGGCCTGCAGCAACGGTCGCGGCGTCCAGTTTCAAATCAGCAAGAATTGCGGCAACTTCTATGGGGTGATTGAGGTAGGACTCCCCTGAAAGACGGGTCTGACCCTGGTGGGCTTTTGCTGAAAAGATATAGGCACGCCGCAACAGATCCACATCCGTGTCCGGATGATAGTTCTGCAAGCGTTCCACAATATCTTCAAGTCGAACTACCGGCATAGTGCATACCTGAAAACTTCCCGGTTTTAAAAACTGTTGTTGCCGGGGAGTATGTTGCGCGGCGCTGTGCGGGTCTCACCATATGGCATCACGCTCATCCCGACTGTACCGCGTGTTCAGCGGATCCCAAAAGACTATCTTTCGGTCTTGATGTCTTTTATGTCCAGCTCCAGCGAGGTCTTCCCGTTCCAGACGTTCAGCCGCGGCGTAAAAACCGCCGCAAGCCGTGAACCGTTCCGGATCTGTTTGCCCAGGAGATCTCCCTGGTTGAAAGCTATTGCATCAAAGATCATCCCCTGCTGCCGGAGTTTCAGCTTCAGGTGACTGCTGCCCACTATCCTCGACGCAAGCACCTCAACACCCCGTACGCCGAGCCTCGGCTCCGGATTTCCCGGACCGAACGGTGCCATCTTTTCGATCTGCTGCAGCAGGTCGGAGTTAAGTTCTTCAAAAGTTACCCCGCCGTCAACGGACAACGTCCGGACAAACCCCTGCGGTCCGATGTGGTCAAGAACAAGAGAGCCCAGCCGGTCGCGAAAGCGCGGAATGTTTTCCCTGGCTATCGTGAACCCGGCGGCGACCCTGTGCCCACCGAAATTCATAAGTAAATCCGAGCATGACGCGAGACCAGCGTAGAGATCGAATCCGGGGATGCTCCTGGCAGATCCCTTGCCGATCCCGTCTTTCAGATAAATAAGCGCCGTCGGCCGGTAAAACTCCTCCACAATCCTAGAGGCAACAATGCCGATAACGCCCGGATGCCATTCCTCCGAGGAAAGAACCAGTGCACCTACCGCATCATTATCCGTCTGAAAGCAAAGACGGCGGGCGTCCTCCCAGATGCTCTCTTCAACAGACTGGCGCTCCCGATTAATGCCGTCGAGGTCGGATGCAAGGCTAAACGCCTCTTCCGCGGAGTCTGTTGTCAGCAAACGAACAGAGATATCCGCGCGCTCCAGCCTGCCTCCGGCATTCAGCCGTGGAGCAATGCTGAAGCCCACCGATCCCGCGCTGATTTTTTTCCCTTCAAGACCGGAAATTCGTTTCAACGCCGCTATGCCCGGCCTCTGATTCCCGGCATCGGACGACAGCAACTCGAGTCCTCGTTTTACGAGAAGCCGGTTTTCACCCGTTATTTTCCCTACATCAGCCACGGTACCGAGCGTCACAAGGTCAAGATATGATTGCAGCCGTCCGTCGTCTGCTGTCGCCTCCAAGAGGGCCTGCGCCAGTTTGAATGCGACTCCTACTCCGGTGAGACACCCTATCTGTTTGCGGACTTCCGAATCTGCGCTTTCATCCAGAATCAACGGATGGAGAACAGCATAGGCATCAGGAAGAACAGGATCGGATGCATTGTTGAATTCGCCCGGGCCGTCCAAACGGTCGAATTCATGGTGGTCGGTAATAATAAGGTCAATCCCCAGGGAGCGGGCGGCTTCTGCTTCGCGGCCGGCGGTGATACCGCAGTCCACTGAGATAACTACTTTCGATCCTGAGGTTTGTATCGTCTTCAGAGCCGGGACATTCAATCCGTAGCCTTCGGACAACCGGTCGGGGATATACCAGGACGTCTGCGCTCCCATCGTTTTGAGCACAAGGAAGAGCAGCGATGTCCCGGTCACGCCGTCCACATCATAATCACCGTAGACCGTTATTTTTTCTCCGGTGCTTATTGCCTGTCGAATGCGGCTTACTGCTTTTGACATCTGGCTGAAAATGCCAGGTTTTGATACGGTTGAAAGATCGCATGCAAGAAAAGCGAAAACCGCCTTTGGTTCCGTGATACCGCGGCCAACCATCAATCTGGCGATGAGCGGATGCAGGCCTGTTTGATCGGAAAGCGCGGCTGCAACAGCATCATCAGCCTGTGCGAGAACCCATTTCATACACTCCGGCCTGTCGTTTAGCCCTTGCCTTCCTTGCTCTCCTTTTTACCGGCATCCTTGCTGATTTCCTCCTGGGAATCGGAAGAAATGCCTTTTTTAAAACCCTTAATTGCCTTCCCCAACCCTTCTCCCAGCTGCGGCAGGCGGCTTGCGCCAAAGATCACGACTACGATCACCAAAATAATTAATAACTCCGGCATTCCAAGTCCAAACATGCTTCCTCCTTGTATTCTTGCGGCGTATTAAGGTTTTTAAGCGACCGCCTCTCGGGATCAAAACGGTCTATTTCTGCTTCCGACACATACCGGATGCGCAATCCTTCAAAAAGCATCCTTATCTGCCTCGCATCCCGCTGCAGATGGTTTTCGATCACCGGAAGCAGTCTTCTGCTGTAAATGGCGTGTAACGGTTCGACAAACCCGCCGACTCTCGGCAGAACCACGTCATACCCCTCAGACAACCCGGACATATACGAAAGCAACCGGGGATTCAGAAACGGCATATCGCAGGCAACGACAAAATTATATTCGTCTCTGGAATGCAGCAATCCTGTATAAATTCCGGTCAATGGGCCGCGTTTATCCGACGCATCACGAACCACAAAAGCATCATACGAAGCGTACAAGTGGGGCGAATTCGTTACGATAACAACATGGTCTGTGATGCTTCGAAGCGAGACCAGAACATGCTCAATCAGGGGGGTACCGGCTATTTTGAGAAACGCCTTGTCCCGCCCCATGCGCCTGTTTTCTCCGCCGGAAAGCACTATGCCAGTCATAATTAAAATTACAGCATTTACAACAGGGTGTCAACTAAGAACTTGCCGATATGGTTCATTTGAAAGAAGTATGAAGGACTATGATGAAAAAAAGAGCCGAAAAAGTTCTTCCGGCTCAATGTGTACTACTGTTTCCTTTGGAGAAAACGTTCTTCTATGGAACAGTCACTCTGAAATTATCAATACGAACTTCATAGTCAGGATTTCCGTTCCAAACAAGAAGTCCGACTCTACCACTGGCGAATGAAGCATCTGTAGCAGTAACAGTATTATAAAATCCGCCGCCGGTAAGCGTTCCGGTGATGGCTGTGCCATTGACTTTCATAGTAAGTGTATACCATGTGCTTGAACTCAGTGATGCAGCAGTGACTAGAGTGTTGCTCAGCGTAGAAAAAGCACCACCAATATACTTATTGATCTGAAGATAGATGCCGCTACCCAACCTGCTTATGCTGACCGCATACCAATTGTCTTTATTTTGCAAACGCCCCACTATTCCGAATGGCCATCCGCCGCTGATTATGTTTACCGGCATAAACTGAGTCGAAATCGTGTATTCGTTATTGCTGTAAGCCTGTGCCATCAAAGATATACTGGTAGAATGATATTGAAGTGCATTACCGGTAATCCCCCCGTTGATGAGGTTCCAGGAACCACCTTGCAGTTCCGTCCAGTTGCCGGTTGGGACCCAGGGAGAGTTCGCAGTGTATCTATCAAAATTCTCGCTAAATTTTACGAGTAAACCGCGAACAGGCCACACAAAATGAGATGTCGTTTTAGTTGTTCCTGTCATACTTCCGTTATTCATATTGACCGTCCACGCAAGTGATGTGTTGGGAGCATACGTGGTCGATGACCAGTACTCGGCACTTGTTGACTGGATACCGACAAATCCCTGGCTGTTCAGCCATGCAGCGGAATTCGTCTGTTCAAAATTAATAAGGCTTCTTAGTTCTCTTTTATTCGGAAGACGCCAGTCAGAATAACCGCAATAATCCAGACCGTTGATGTATGTCAACGCAGCGGTCCAGGTCAGATTTGCTCCAGGATTCCTGACCCACATGAGTCCTGTGAGATTATCCACAACACAATCACCGGTTGAGGTGGTTATCGCAGAAAATCGCGGACTTGGCCATGTTACACCAATTTGCTGATTGCCATCATCTGCTGCTGATTGGCTGATAGTCTGCCCGGTTCTGGGTAAATCAGCCGGAGCGGCATTCGCAAGAGCTGCAGCAGTAAAGAAAGAAAAAAATGTTATGAGCATTTTTTTGAACATATAGAATCCTCCATGGTTTCCATGCGCGATTTTTTCAAATTATATTATTTCTATCGTTTTGGTTGAAGGTTTTTAGAAAGCAAATGGATACCGATCATGAACCATACCTATAGTCCTCCCCGAACCGGCCACACGTAATTACTTAATGTTTTATCGGTTGTATCCTGACGGCCGTTACCCATATCAATATACCAGGCACGTGTTGACGGGATACTGGATGATGCCCCACTTGTAGATGACCAGTAGGCATTTGCCGATATACCGCTGAAACCCTGAGTATTCAGCCAAGTTGCACTATTCGATTCCTCGGCATTAATAAGACTTTCTAGTTCATTAATATTCGGCAGTCTCCAGTCGGAGAAACCGCAAAGGTCTAGTCCGTCTGCATAGACCAGTGCATTTCCCCATGATCTGGATGCTGTAGGAGCCTTCATCCAGAGAAGCCCGGTCAGGTTATCTCTAACGCAATCAACACCTACAGTGAACCTTGCAGGAGGCCAGGTAACACCATTTCCTAAAGCTCCATCATCGTTAGCGGCATAACTTGATGTCTGGCCTGTTTCGGCAAGATTAACTGTCGTTGCCGCTGACGAATTGGTTCCACTGATAAGAGCCGAACCACCTCCTCCACCTCCGCTGCAAGCCGCAAAAAACAGCACCAAAGTAAGAACAACTGACAATATTTTCCTTTGAATTTTCATATTCATTCTCCCCGAAAAATGACATTACTCATTTTGCTAATATCGAACACTCGTCATGACGACCCCACCGCTTGTTGTCGATTCCACCCATGCAACAATCACCTTCCCGCTGTTGCTCATAACCGCTTTCAGGAAAAATGGCGTGTCGTTCGTATGGAGCAGATTCGACGCTCCCCAGCCGGTCGATGTAGAAAATTCATTCGTATACATGCGCAT
>CAZYEF010000080.1:0-11885 GCA_964646375.1 uncultured Nitrospiraceae bacterium
AGAAAAGTTGAGTCAAAACCCGGTGATTATAACTATTTACTGACCACTTGTCAAGATTTTTTTTAGTTGCATTTTAGAACATTATACCCGTTCACTGACAATTATATGCGTAGGTTGCTAGTTTTGTTCGGCAACCTGTTGTGTTTCTTCCTCAACTGCGACATAGGTGTTTCTATACTCTGTCATCCCTGTTCCTGCAGGAATAAGCCTTCCCATTATCACATTTTCTTTCAGTCCAGCAAGTTCGTCTACTGCTCCCGTAATTGAAGCCTCAGTCAGCACCCGGGTAGTCTCCTGGAATGAAGCCGCCGAAATAAAGCTGTCCGTAGTAAGGGAAGCCTTGGTGATTCCAAGTAGTATCGGCCTTGCGGTCGCAGGCTTGCCGCCGTTCGCAATCACCGTTTCATTTTCTCGTGAGAAGGCAAAGCGATCCACCTGCTCCCCAATCAGGAAAGAGGTATCTCCAGCATCCTCAATTCGCACCTTACGCAGCATCTGTCGGACAATAACTTCGATATGTTTGTCGTTGATGCTTACACCCTGAAGGCGATAAACCTGTTGCACCTCATCAACAAGGTATTTCTGGAGTTCCCTCGGGCCGAGCACGCTTAGAATATCGTGAGGATCAATCGGGCCATCCATGAGCGGTTCCCCAGCCGTTACCCAGTCGCCTTCATGGACATTGACGTGCTTCCCTTTCGGAATCAAATATTCCTTTTCATTCCCCATTCCATCTTTAACAAGAATACGGCGCATACCCTTTACAAAACCACCGAATTCTACAGTTCCATCAATCTCGCTGATAATTGCCTGCTCTTTCGGCTTTCTCGCCTCAAATAGTTCCGCTACTCTCGGAAGACCTCCTGTAATGTCCTTTGTTTTGGTCGTTTCGCGGGGAATTTTAACCAGAATATCTCCTGGGAATATCTCATCGCCCTTGTCCACCAAAATATGCGCGCCAGCGGGCAACAGGTACCTGGCAACCACATTGCTCCCCGGTAGCTTTGCAGTTTTGCCATGCTGATCCTTAATTGAGATTCTCGGCCTGAGATTCTGATTTGGGTAATCAATAATCACCTTGCGCGACAAGCCTGTAATCTCGTCAACTTCTTCCCTCATGGTGACGCCTTCGATAACATCACCAAAAGCTATTTTCCCGCCTATTTCCGTAAGAATCGGAAGTGAATAAGGGTCCCACTCCACAACCTTCTGTGCAGTATCAACTTTTTGGCCGTCTGCCACTTTAATTCGAGCACCATAAATAACTGCGTATTTCTCCTTTTCACGACCGGTATCATCATAGATGGCGATACTACCGCTTCTCGAGATGGCAACATAATCGCCTTCTTTGTTTTTCACGGTATTCAGGTTGATATATTTTATGATGCCGGCATTTTTTGCTTCAAGAACGGTCTGTTCAACAACCTTGCTCGCGGTACCACCGATATGGAACGTTCGCATAGTAAGCTGAGTGCCCGGCTCACCGATGGACTGGGCGGCAATAATGCCAATAGCTTCGCCGATTTCCACCAGTTTTCCGCGGCCGAGATCCCGGCCATAACACATTTTACACACACCACGAAGGGACTGGCATGTGAGCACGGAACGAATCTTAATTCGATCAATACCTGCCTCTTCAATCTTTTTCACGAGATCTTCATTGATTTCCCGGTGTGTTCCGACAATCACTTCCTTCGTGATAGGATCCTTAATATCCTCAGCAGCAACACGGCCGAGAATACGCTCTGACAGCGGTTCAATGATTTCCCCACCTTCAACGAGTGAGCCAACGATAATGCCGTCCGAAGTGCCGCAATCGTCCTGGGTAATGATCACATCCTGCGAAACGTCAACAAGCCTGCGCGTAAGATACCCGGAATTTGCCGTTTTAAGCGCCGTATCGGCAAGTCCCTTGCGAGCACCGTGGGTCGAGATAAAATATTGCAACACCGTGAGTCCCTCACGGAAATTAGCGGTAATCGGTGTTTCAATAATTTCTCCCGACGGCTTTGCCATAAGGCCACGCATTCCGGCAAGCTGCCTGATCTGCTGGGTACTGCCGCGTGCACCTGAATCTGCCATCATGAAGATATTATTGAATGAGCGGGCTTCTTGAAGTTCTGACTTCTTTGCATCTCCGAGTTCGACCGCTTCCATTCCGAGTTCGCCCATCATTTCATCAGCAATCTTCTCTGTTACATTCGCCCAGATGTCAATTTCCTTGTTATACCGTTCGCCGTTCGTAATAAGTCCTTCAGTGTATTGATGATGGATTTCCATCACCTCTTTTTGTGCCTGGTCGATAAACTTTTGTTTTTTGCTCGGAATATGCATATCTGAGATGCAAATGGAAATACCAGCGCGAGTGGCAAACTTGAAGCCCATTTCCTTCAGATCGTCAATAAGAACCACAGTGCGTCTGAGTCCCAGTTTCCGATAGCATTCGTCAATGAGTTTGGCCAGTTCCTTCTTGTTCATTTCTTTATTCACAGAGGAAAAGGGAATGCCTTCCGGTAGTATTTCGCTGAAAAGAACCCGTCCAATTGTGGTTTCTTCTATTTTTCCGTTTATGCGCACTTTGACGCGGGCATGGATTTCTGCCTCACGCTGATCGTAGGCGATACGCACCTCATCCCTGCTTGAAAATATTTTTCCTTCTCCTGAGGCACCCGAACGTATTTTGGTTAAATAATAGCAACCGAGCACGATATCCTGGGATGGTACCGTGATGGGTCGGCCGTTTGCTGGAGAAAGAATATTGTTAACCGAAAGCATGAGTACACGCGCCTCAAGTTGGGCTTCTACGGAGAGGGGTATATGAACCGCCATTTGGTCGCCATCAAAATCAGCGTTAAACGCTGCACACACAAGTGGGTGCAACCGAATGGCCTTGCCTTCTACCAAGATGGGATCAAAAGCCTGTATGCCCAACCGGTGAAGCGTCGGTGCGCGGTTAAGCAGGACTGGATGCTCCTGGATAACCTCTTCAAGCACATCCCATACTTCCGGCCGTTCACGCTCAATCATCTTTTTAGCACTTTTGATTGTTGTTGCGTACCCCTTTTCATCAAGTTTGTTAAAAATAAAGGGTTTAAACAGCTCGAGTGCCATCTTTTTCGGCAATCCGCACTGGTGGAGTTTGAGGTCCGGACCGACGACAATGACGGAGCGGCCTGAATAGTCAACACGCTTCCCGAGCAAATTCTGACGGAATCTGCCTTGCTTGCCCTTCAGCATGTCGGACAGGGACTTGAGGGGTCTTTTGTTTGGTCCACGGAGAACCCTGCCGCGTCTGCCATTATCAAAAAGCGCATCTACCGCTTCCTGAAGCATTCGCTTCTCATTCCTGACAATAACAGAAGGCGCTTTGAGCTCTTCAAGCCGCCTGAGGCGATTATTTCTGTTAATAACCCGACGGTAAAGATCATTTAAATCCGAGGTTGCAAAACGTCCGCCTTCAAGAGGGACAAGTGGACGCAACTCAGGAGGAATAACGGGGATAACAT
The DNA here is from genome assembly GCA_964646375.1 of uncultured Nitrospiraceae bacterium. Lineage (GTDB taxonomy): Bacteria > Nitrospirota > UBA9217 > UBA9217 > UBA9217 > JBAZLV01. The sequence goes on from CAZYEF010000080.1 coordinate 3,507, forward strand.
CAAGAATCATCCATTCTGGCTTGTTTCCCGACTTGCGAAAAGATTCGATAACCTTAAGTCGTTTCGTCAGCTTTTTCTTCGTTGCCATTGATGTTGCTGTGTCAATCTTGCTTCTGATTTCCTCGGATTCACTCTCCAGATCAATGGCTTTTAGCATTTCTCGAATTGCTTCAGCACCCATACCTGCCTTAAATGCTCCGGGGCCGAATTCCGTCTGCACTTTGCGAAATTTTTCCTCGGTAAGAAGCTCTTTGCTCTTCAGCGGAGTATCGCCTGGATCAACAACTACGTAGCTTTCAAAATACAAAACTTTTTCAAGCTGACGGAGCGTCATGTCGAGCAGTGTACCTATACGGCTCGGCAAGCCCTTCAAAAACCAGATATGAGCAACCGGAGATGAAAGCTCAATATGCCCCATGCGCTCACGGCGCACCTTGGACTGTATCACCTCCACCCCGCACTTATCACACACAATGCCGCGGTGTTTCATTCGTTTGTATTTTCCGCAGAGACATTCCCAATCTTTTATGGGGCCGAATATTTTTGCGCAAAAAAGACCATCTCGCTCCGGTTTAAATGAGCGATAATTGATTGTCTCCGGTTTCTTGACTTCGCCGTAGGACCATTCTTTGATACGTTCGGGCGAAGCAATTTTTATGCGCATTGCGTCAAAGCTAATATCTTTTGGCTTCTCAAACAAGTTTATGACATCCGCTCTGGCCTTGTTTTCAGACAGTTGTTTTTCTTCCACAGAGGACCTCCATTAATCAACCAAATCTCACGTCCTAACAAACCAATGATGCATGCAGTTGCACAAGCGTTTGTCAGTCTGTGAGAATTACAGTGTGAAACTTTTTCCCTCTACCGTTACCTCATCTTGCCGAGGAAATTTTTTCCAGTCCGATAACTCGTTCTTTCTCGTTCCTACGCTCAATAAGTTCTACATCCAAACACAAGCTTTGCAGTTCTTTGATCAACACATAAAAGGATTCCGGTAATCCGGGTTCCAGAGTATTTTCACCTTTTACAATGGCCTCGTATATTTTCGCTCTTCCCGAGACATCGTCCGATTTTACCGTAAGAAATTCCTGGAGGCAGTAGGCGGCACCATACGCCTGGAGCGCCCAGACTTCCATTTCTCCCAATCGCTGGCCTCCGAATTGAGCTTTTCCGCCGAGGGGCTGCTGGGTCACCAAGGAATAAGGTCCTATGGAGCGTGCATGCAGCTTGTCATCGACGAGATGATGCAGCTTCAGCATGTACATGTATCCCACAGTAACCGGTTTATCAAAAGCCTCTCCGGTCCGCCCATCATGAAGTACGGACTGGCCCGTAACCGGAAGCTTCGCATCTTTCAGCAGAGAGCGGACTCGTTCTTCGGTCGCGCCGTCGAATACCGGTGTCGCAACGTGCAAACCGAGTGCTTTCGCCGCCCATCCCAGATGCGTCTCCAATATCTGGCCCACATTCATACGCGACGGCACACCGAGCGGGTTCAGGACAATTTCGACAGGGGTGCCATCCGGGAGATACGGCATATCTTCTTCAGGCACAATCCTCGAAACCACACCCTTGTTGCCGTGCCTTCCTGCCATTTTATCTCCAACAGAAAGTTTTCTTTTCATGGCAACATAAACTTTTACGAGCTTTACCACGCCAGGCGGCAAATCATCTCCACGCTTCAGTCTGCCAATTTTTTCATCATAAATGACTTCCAGGATGCCGAGTTGATTCTCCGAGCTATCCAATATTTCCTGAAGCTTTGCAGGATAATCATCCGACTCTACCTTGATTTTTGCGTAATCCTTTTCCGGCAGTTTGTCGAGAATTTCTACCGTTATTTTCTTTCCTTTTGCAAGCTCGGTTTTCCCCGTTTTTGAATTGACGACCTTATCCGCAGCAGTTTTGCCAATCAGGATCCTGCGTATTCGTTTATACCGATCCTCTTTCAGCGCACGCATTTCATCCTGATATTCCTTCTGAAGCCGAGCGATTTCCTCGCTCTCTTGAGTTTTCAGGCGCTCATTCTTGTCTTCTCCTTTGCGAGAGAAAACTTTGACATCAATTACCGTGCCTTCGATGCCCGGTGGTGCATAAAGTGAGGCGTCCCGCACGTCCCCTGCCTTCTCACCGAAAATGGCGCGAAGCAGCTTTTCCTCCGGCGTAAGCTGTGTTTCGCCTTTCGGGGTTACCTTACCGATGAGAATATCGCTGGGCATCACCTCGGCACCAATACGAATAATTCCATTTTCATCGAGGTTTCTGAGCGTTTCTTCTCCCAGATTCGGAATGTCGCGTGTGATTTCTTCCTTGCCGAGTTTGGTATCCCGCGCCTCAATCTCAAATTCTTCAATATGGATGGAAGTATAACGGTCTTCTTTCACCAATCGTTCACTGATGATAATGGCGTCTTCGTAGTTATAACCACTCCAGGGCATGAACGCCACGAGAACATTTTGACCGAGTGCGAGTTCGCCAAGATCCGTGGCAGGCCCATCGGTAATTACCTGTCCTTTTTTCACCTTATCGCCTACGCGCACAATTGGCTTCTGGTTCATACAGGTGTTTTGATTGGAACGGTAAAATTTCGTCAAAGGATAATTGTCTATCACCGTTCTTCCCTTGGCATCCTCGCCTTTCACGGTAATCCTAGTGGAATCCACGGCTTCTACCATGCCGTCACGTTTTGCCGCTACAATAGCTCCTGAGTCTCGTGCAGCAACCCGTTCCATGCCGGTACCCACAACCGGAGCTTGCGGACGAAGAAGCGGCACCGCCTGTCGCTGCATGTTTGAACCCATCAACGCACGATTCGCGTCGTCATTTTCAAGAAAAGGAATAAGCGCAGCAGAAACTGAAACTATCTGCTTTGGCGATACGTCCATAAACTGAACTTCTTCAGCACTGACCAATTTGAATTCACCGCCTACGCGCGCAGACACGCTGTCCACGGCAATTTTCCCTCTGCCATCAATCGGTGTGTTGGCCTGGGCTATCACAAAATTCTCTCCATCCACTGCGGAAAGATATTCTATGACGTCCGTCACTTTACCCGCCTTGACTTCTCGATAGGGGGCTTCGATAAAACCATAATCATTCACGCGGGCATATGTTGCGAGTGAGACAATAAGTCCGATGTTTGGTCCTTCCGGCGTTTCAATAGGACAAATTCTGCCATAATGGGTAGTGTGCACATCACGCACCTCGAATCCTGCCCGTTCACGGGTAAGACCGCCGGGCCCCAGTGCTGACAAGCGGCGTTTATGGGTGATTTCCGCCAAGGGGTTTGTTTGATCCATAAACTGCGAAAGCTGGCTTGATCCAAAAAATTCCTTGATGGTCGCGATCACCGGCTTGGGATTGATAATATCGTGCGGCATAAGCGCATCAATGTCCTGAAGGCTCATCCTCTCCTTGATTGCACGCTCCATACGCGCAAGGCCAACCCGTATTTGGTTTTCAAGTAGTTCTCCCACGGATCGTACGCGGCGGTTTCCCAAGTGATCAATGTCATCAACTTCGCCCTTACCTGTTCTCAGATTAATGAGATAACGGATCACTTCTACTACATCCTGAGCAGTAAGCGTTGTTTTCTCAATCGGGATGTCAAGTTTCAGTTTTTTATTAAGTTTTAACCGGCCCACATTTGAAAGATCATAGCGTTTTGCGTTGAAAAACATGCCTGAAAACAAATTTCGTGCCATATCCACCGTCGGCGGCTCTCCAGGCCGCATCTTACGATAGATTTCAAGGAGTGCTTCATCCGGAGTCTGGACTTTGTCGGATAGCAATGTATCGCGAATGGCACCAATCACGTGGATGCCATCCATGTAAATTACCTCAATCTTTTCAACCTTCGTAGTCACAATCCGGTTGAGGAAGGATTCCGTAATCCTCTCGTTGGCAGGAAGAAGCACTTCGCCGGTCTCAGGATCCACTACGTCACGAAGCACCACACGGTCAACAAGCTCTTCGCGCGAAATAGGAATTTCTGTGATTCCGGCAGCCTCCATTTTTTTGACGGCCAGGCGTGTAATCTTGGCGCCTTCCTTGACAATTTGCTCACGAGTATTTTTGTCCGTAAGTGTTACTGGTGATTTCATCCCTGCAAGAACATCAGCAAGAATGCTGCGCGTAAAACCGTCTTTTCTTATCCTGATATCTTCAATAGGATAATACATGCGAAGCAAATCTTCGTTGGAATAACCAAAGGCCTTGAGAAGAATGGTGGCCGGGATTTTTCTTCGCCTGTCTATTCTTACGTAGACAATATCCTTTACGTCAAACTCAAAATCAAGCCATGAACCACGATACGGAATAATACGGGCGGAATAAAGTATTTTGCCGCTCGCATGGGTTCTGCCTTTGTCATGCGTGAAAAAGGCGCCGGGAGATCTATGAAGCTGGCTTACAACCACACGCTCAGTGCCATTAACAATAAATGTTCCGGTTTCCGTCATGAGCGGCAGATCGCCGACATATACTTCCTGCTCCTTAATGTCCTTCACCCGCTTTGTGGCTGTCTGTTCATCCTTTTCGAAAAAAACAAGGCGCGTTTTGATTTTAAGCGGTGCGGCGTAGGTAGCTCCACGCTGCAAACACTCCCAGATACTGTACTTCGGGTCTCCCAGTGAATACCCGAGGTAGTCAACCATAGCCGTTTCATTGAAATCATAAATGGGAAAGACACTTTTAAATGCGGCTTGCAGCCCCATGTCTTTTCTTTTCTCTGAGATCGCTTCTTTCTGAAGAAAGAAATCATAAGACCGCTTCTGGATTTCGATAAGATCAGGAATATCAAGGATTGTTGGGATTTTTGAAAAATCCTTCCGCTCGCGTACCAGCTCTTTTTTTTCCTTAGACATACTCACACCTCTCAGGCAGCGTAAAATACAAAATGAAAAATGCAAACAGAAAGGCAAATTTGCAACCATTCTCTTACATTTTTTATTCTGTACTTCGTGAAATCAGTGGTTTCTGTAGTTTCCGTGCACTATATCCATAAACGCAAAAAGTCCTCTGCCCTCCGGACTATGCCGAAGGGCAAGGACTCAAAACAAAAACCTGCTTGCATCTTACTTTACTTCGACGGTGGCACCCGCTTCGGTAAGTTTCTTTTTCATGGTCTCTGCATCTTCCTTTGAAACACCAGTCTTCACAGGCTTGGGGGCACCTTCCACCAAATCCTTTGCTTCTTTCAGGCCGAGCCCGGTAAGTTCGCGTACGACTTTGATCACGTTTATTTTCTGAGCGCCGGCATTTGCAAGAATAACGTCAAACGCGGTCTTTTCTTCCACCGCTGCCGCTCCTGCTGCCGCTCCTGCTGCACCCACTGCCGCTACAGCCACAGGTGCTGCCGCTGAAACACCCCACTTTTCTTCAAGCATTTTGCTGAGTTCTGCTGCTTCAAGAACGGTCAAACCGCTCAGATCTTCAACCAGTTTTGCTAAATCTGCCATTGCATTGTCCTCCTAAATCTTAATTATCTGAATTTAATTATTTTGGGATTCTGATCCTACCCTTTATCTGCTTTTGCTTTTAAAACTCTCGCCATCTTACCTGCAGGTGCCGCAAGCACGCCTACAATTCTCGATGCTGGCGTCTGCAGAAGCCCAACAATCTTCCCACGCAGCACATTAAGAGGCGGCAACAAAGCAAGTGCCTTGATATCAGCCTGCTGAAGCAGTTTACCATCAAGGACCCCCACTTTCAGTTGAAGCTTTGCCTGCGTCTTATTGAAATCAAAAAGCACCTTCGCAGGTGCAACAGCATCATCGTAGCTGATTGCGATTCCCACCGGACCGACAAAATGATCCTTAAGCGGTTCAAGACCAGTTCCCTCTGCTGCTTTTCTGGCCAGCGTGTTTTTCACCACCCGGTATTCAACCTGTGCTTTGCGCAATTTTGTCCGCATATCCGTGATCTGCTCAACATTAATTCCGGCGTACTCCGTAATAATCGCAGACTTTGCACGGGCAAATTTTTCATGCAGTTCGCTAACAGCTTCATTTTTTTCCTGCTTGTTCACTGGGCCCTCCTTTCTTTTAAGAGTTCCTGATGATCCGCCCGGAAATCTTAAAAGAAAGCAGCGTTACGTGCGTTCTTTTTTTACCCGGGTCTCGGCAGGCTCCGTTCAGAAATTAAGCCGAAAGAGTCAAAAGTTTCTTCCAGCGCCTGCTGTCTCGGACCGTATCTCTGTTTTTTCCAGAGATCGACCATTATCTGTAAAAATTATAATTACATTAGGCAACAGCAAATTGTAAATGAGCTATTCAATGGGTCGGTTATAACAAAAACTTATTATCCGATTATTTTTTCGATTTGCGCAGTATCCATTTTAATGCCAGGTCCCATGGTCGTGGAAACATACGCACTGATAAGATACTTCCCTTTGCTCGATGCAGGTTTTGCTCGTAACACCGACTCAAGCACGGATTTGGCGTTTTCTACAAGCTTATTTTCATCGAAAGAAACTTTCCCCACGGGGACATGAACAATTCCCGCTTTTTCGACACGGTACTCAACTTTACCGGCGCGTATGTCTTTAATGGCTTTTGCCATGTCGAACGTAACAGTTCCGGTTTTAGGATTCGGCATTAATCCACGAGGTCCGAGAACTTTGCCGAGTTTGCCCACAAGGCCCATAAGATCCGGCGTTGCAACCACGGTATCAAAGTCTACCCAGCCTTCTTTCTGAATTTTATCTGCCAGATCTTCAGCACCCACATAATCCGCGCCGGCATCCCTGGCTTCTTTATCCTTTTCTCCCTTGGCGAACACCAGGATTTTAACTTTTTTTCCTGTACCGTGCGGAAGAACAATGGTTCCTCTCACCATTTGATCGGCCTGCTTTGGATCCACACCAAGCCTCAATGCGAGATCAACGGTCTCATCGAATTTTGTCCGGGAGGCCTTCTTGGCAAGGCCAATCCCTTCTTCAATACCGTAGAGTTTTGTCCGATCGACCTGTGCTACCGCAGCTTTATATTTCTTTCCTGACATCAATCCTCCTCGCGGTGCTTGCGGCCGTTGTCGGCCTCCCGCATCTTGTTGCGGATTTAGCTCCGCAATTACAGTAGCCTGTATAATTATTCAGTAATCTCAAGTCCCATGCTTTTTGCGGACCCTTCGATCATACGCATGGCCGACTCAACAGTTGCCGCATTAAGATCCGGTAGTTTCGTCTGGGCAATTTCCTTGATTTGCGCACGAGTCACTTTCCCTATCTTTTCCTTGTTCGGCGTACCTGATCCTTTAATAATTCCGGCTGCTTTTTTTAGCAGCTCCGCCGCAGGTGGTGTTTTGGTAATAAACGTGAAAGAGCGATCCGAATACACCGTAATAATAACGGGAACTATCGTCTCTCCCATTTTCTGGGTTTTCGCGTTGAAAGCTTTGCAGAATTCCATGATATTGACGCCATGCTGACCGAGTGCGGGTCCTACCGGCGGTGCCGGATTTGCTTTCCCTGCCGGAACCTGAAGTTTTATTTTTGCTGTAATTTCTTTCGCCATTGATATGCTCCCACCTTAATTTACTATACGTTATTTATATAGTAGTATTACTTTTCTTTTTCCCGCTCTACCTGGAGAAACTCCAGCTCTACTGGAGTTGAACGGCCAAAAATACTTACCATTACCCGAAGCCTGCCGTGTGCGGGATTTACATCTTCCACGGTTCCTATAAAACTGCTGAATGGCCCATCGATCACCCTGACCCGATCGCCTTTCTGATAGACCTGCTTAGGCTGAGTTGGAGCAACTGCACCTTCCTCAGTCTGCTTAAGAATTGTTTTCACCTCATCGTCGCTTAAGGGAGTCGGATTTGTGCTCCCACCGACAAAGCCCGTCACCTTGGGGGTTTCTTTGATAATATGCCAAGAGTTATCGTCCATCTCCATCTCGACAAGAATATATCCAGGAAAAAACTTCCTCTGAGACTTGCGTTTTTTCCCCGCCTTGATGGACAGAACCTCTTCAGTCGGCACAAGAATCTGACCTATTTTGTCTTGCAACCCGAGTTTTGAAACAGTTTCAAGAATACTGCTTTTGACCTTGTTTTCAAAACCCGCATATGTATGAACAACATACCAATTCATAGGCATTCTTAATCTCTATTTGAAAGTGACTGCCATAACGTTCGTCAGCGTCATATCTATCACACCCAGAAAAAAGGCGGAAATAAGCACTGTAATGATCACCACCCAAGTAGAGCCTATAACCTCCTTTTTAGTGGGAAACACAACTTTTTTGAGCTCTAGCTTTACTTCCTTGAAGAACTCCGCCATTTTTTTGAACATGTGAAGAGGCCTCTTTCTGTGCAAGAAAATATGGCAGGCCAGGAGGGACTCGAACCCCCAGCAGCCGGATTTGGAGTCCG
>CAZYEF010000081.1:0-11829 GCA_964646375.1 uncultured Nitrospiraceae bacterium
CGGTATTTTTGACGATTCTGATGCTCATCTTGCTCTCCGCAGTTTCCTTTCTCTTCGCCTCATTCACCTCAACATCGTTCGTAACGCTGGTTTTGACCATTATTACGTATATCATTGGCCAGTCAGTCACCGGCGTAAAAGCGCTGGTGGAGTCCTCTTCTCAGACGTTGGGATTCGGAGTTTCTCCTCTGACGGTAAAAATGGTGCAGGCAGCCTATTATCTGTTCCCCAATCTATCGCTTTTCAACATCAAACTTCAGGCAGCTCATGATCTTCCCGTCTCAACATCGTATGTTGTCTGGACCGTCTTGTATGGCATTGTTTATATTGTGTTGGCAATAACGCTGGCGGCCCTTTTCTTCAGAAAGAAGGAATTTCCGTGAAACGCTGGTTATACATCGCCGTTTTTCTTTTCGTTGCTGTTTGTCTGCATGTGTTTTCTCTCGGGAAGGCGGCTGACGCGATGAAACAACTGCCGCAGGGGGAGGAACATGCCTTTGTTCTGCCGGCGCCGATTTTGAAGATTGCAAGTCTTGAGTTTCAGGGGCTTGCCTCTGACGTACTCTTTCTCAAAGCAATGGTTTTCATGGGCGGTACTTTTGATCGGAAAGAAAAACCGAGAGTAAAAGACTGGGAATGGACATGGATGGAAAAGGTGCTGGATACTGCTTCTGATCTTGATCCTTATTTTTTTGATCCTTATTTTTTTGCGAATGCATTTTTAACCTGGGATGCTGGCAAAGTGGATGAGACAAACCGCCTCCTTGAAAAGGGAAGCCGTTACCGGGACTGGGACTGGATGTTGCCCTTTTATATAGGTTTTAACAGTTTCTTTTTTCTTCAGGAAGACGCGAAAGCCGCGGAATTTCTGTATGAGGCCTCACGTCGGCCCGGAGGGGACCCGCGACTTGGCAGTCTGGCATCACGGTTTGCTTTTAAAGGCAACAGAACGGAGACTGCCATTCTGTTTCTTGAGGACATAGCGGAAAAAACCAACGACTACAGACTGAAAAAGCAATACGAAACCCGCATACGGGCCCTGCGCTCGATACTTGTTCTTGAAACAGCCATCGTCACATACAAAAAAAAATATGGCAAAAACCCATTGAAAATTGATGAACTGGTTGACAGAAAGATTCTGAAACGGTTACCTCTGGACCCCTACGGTGGCACATACTATATAGCGAAGGATGGCAGGATTAAAAGTACCACTGTTTCGGAAATTGAACCTTACTTATCTCCTCTTCAAAAACAAATGCGGCAATAAGTTCAGTTTTTTCTTCTTCTTTCCTCATGCCTGATATCAAGCCGCTTTAATTGCTCTATACGCTTGTTCTGGTCATGCAGCGCTTTCAAAACCGCAATCCAGTTTTGTGCTTCCATGTTTCTTCTGTCATTCGGGTACCGTTTGGCAAATACCTCAAATTCCTGAAAAGCCTGCATATAATCTTTCTGCGGATTGTCAGCGGCCACAAGGGTCATTGCCAGCCGATAGCGGGCATCCGCCGCATACGGGGAGTTTGGATTCTGCTGAATCATTTCCCGGTAAACTGCAGCGGCATTCGCATACTGTTTTTTCCTAAAATAGTTGTCCGCGGATGTTATATCCCTTGTGCCCGACAAAACAGCGCAGGACGAAAGCAACAGGAGAAAGATGAACAGGATTATACAGAGCCTCGGTTTCATTATGACCTCCGTTTGTCCACGACGAAAATACTCTTCGGAATTGTTTTTGCGTAGTCCTTCAGTTCAGCTGCTATTTCCGAAGCCTCGAGTGGATCGGAGTATGTGCGGTGTTCATTCGTTACGATGGCGATTGATATGGTCATGATTGGGAACTGCATTTCAATGCCCTGCCTTGTTTTCCCAAGAATATAGCCTCGTTTTTGATCCTCTGGATCGTAGAACTTGGGAATTCTGCTGTCGAATCTGCTGATGATTTCCCCTGCAACTTCACGCATGACATCCGGTATGGTGATGACCACGAAATCGTCACCCCCCACATGGCCGATAAAATCGTCGGGGGTCCCCTTCGCCTTTACCGAAGATTCTATTAACCGTGCCGTCTCTTTTATTACTTCACTGCCGTTTGCGTAGCCATACCTGTCATTGAACGCCTTGAAGTTGTCGAGGTCAAGGACGCAGAAGGCCAGAGGCTGGCCGGATTCTATGCGTTTTTTGAGGACGTTTTCTATGGCGATGCCGCCGGGCAATCGGGTGAGCGGACTTGCATCCAGATACATCTCTTCCAGCTTTCGGAGCCGTTTTCCCATGGAGAGAAAAGCCTCCGAAAGACTTCCTATTTCGTCTTTTGTTTTGATCTTTGGATCGTAGTCAAAGTTTCCCTCAGCGATATGTTCAGTTGCCTCTTTCAGTTTGTGGATGGATGAAGAAATATGATGGGTCACCACCAGTCCCGCCAGAGCTCCGGCAATGATGCTGAAAAGGCAAAGCCCGGCTGTTGTCAGAAAAGCGGTGCCTCCGATTGCCCGAATCTGCTTCATCTTCTCGTCCTGCTCTGTGCGCGCAGCAGCAGACAGGAAACGAAGTTTATCAAGCAGTTTATCGAGCACTGTTTTCAGTTCGCGATTGGAGATACTGTAAGCTTCGTCCACTTTTCTCTTCCGCAACAATTCTATTTCCCTTGAGAAGAGATTGGTATACTGCTTATGCAGTTTCTCGATGATATCGAGTGAAGCGGAGTCTGCGTCGGGGATTCTTCTCAGCGCGGCAAGGTGGGTGCGGAACTCTGTTCCTCTTTTTTCAAAAAGGTCACTAATGTCTCTGCTTTTGAGTATCAGATATCGTTTTTCGTAGGTATCCTGGGCAAGCAGGGTGTCGAGCATCTGATCGCATGTTTCGCTGATGGTGATGTCTACCTTGACGATGCTTCTGTTTAAACTGTTGATCCGCTCCAGATTTATGAGTGCATATACGACGACAAAAACAGTCAATGCAACGAGCGTCATATATCCCAGAAGCATTTTGTTCGCGATGTTTAGCTGGGCAAAAAGCCTTGTTGGCACAAGCTTATCAAGGATTTTTGGGGGAATGGGTATATTTATTTTCGTTGGGAGCAAACGCACAAGTCAAGAGTAACAAACATTTATGGCATTGTCAATTATTTAATGGGTTCTGGTCCGCTGTCTGTGGGACTTCATCCTGCTGTTGAGATTCCTCGTCATCGGCAGCACGTTCTTCGCAATATTTTCTTGGTTCCGTGCCGGGCAGAAATGCTTCCCGGATGGAAGATTTGCAGCTCTCAGTGCACAGGAGTCCTGTTTTAGGTTCCACCTGCTTAAAAATAATGCCTTCGGGCACCGGAAAGTCTTCCGGTTGACGTCCGGTGTGGGCCTTTTTCATGAATTCAAGCCACATCGGAAGAGCGGCACGGGCCCCCGTTTCCTTCGGGCCGATGCTCGATTGATCATCAAAGCCTACCCAGACGCCGGCTGCAAGACTTGGGGTGTAACCGATGAACCAGGCATCGCGATAATCATTTGTTGTGCCGGTTTTCCCCGCGGCAGGTGTGCCGAGTTCGCGGGCCTGCCAACCGGTTCCCCGCGTGATTACGCCTCTGAGCAGACTTGTCATCAGATATGCTGTTTCCGGGGTAATGACCTGTGCGGGCAGGGCGTCATTGATATAGAGAACTCTGCCGGTGTTGTCGCTGATGGTGAGGATGGAGACCGGCCCGACTTTGATTCCATGGTTGGCAAATACTGCATAAGCAGAGGTGAGTTCGAGCAGCGTTACATCCGAACTCCCGAGCGCCAGGGAAAGGTAGGGGGCAAGCGTGCTTGTAATGCCGATTTTCTTTGCATACTGAATAGTTTCATCAACGCCGATTTTTTCAAGAAGCCGGACGGTGGGAACATTCAGGGATTGGGTAATCGCTCTGCTCAAGGTCACCGGTCCCTGGTATGTCCGGGTGAAGTTTTCCGGTGTCCAGCTTTTTTTCCGGTCTATTTTGATAGAGATCGGGGAATCATCAAGAATATCCGAAGCGCCAAAACCCCGGTTGACGGCGGCGGCAAAAATTATCGGCTTAAAGGCGGAACCGGGCTGTCGAAGAGCCTGCAATGACCGGTTAAACTGGCTCTGGGTGTAATCACGGCCGCCGACCATGGCCCGGATGCGGCCGGTCAATGGCTCAATGGCTATGAGTGCGGCCTGCAGGGGAGTTTTGAGTGGCTTCTTACGGCGTTCTTCAATTTTTCGCAGACCGGACGTCACGGCATCTTCTGCGTATTTCTGTAGTTCGTCATTTATGCTTGTATAGATATTGAGGCCGCCGGTATAAAGAATACTTGAACCGAAACGCTCTTCCACTTTTTGTCTTACATATTCTACAAAATAAGGCGCAGGGCCGCCTGATTTAACCGGGGTCTGGGTTGGAATGGGTGTACGTTTGGCATCTTCTGCTTGTGCCGAGCTAATGGCTCCGGTCGCAACCATGCGGTTCAAAACATAGGCGCGTCGGCTGAGTGCGGCTACAGGTGATTTGAACGGAGAATAGTATTTCGGAGAACGGGGCAGACCGGCGAGCAGGGCGCATTCCTCGATGGTCAACTCTTTTGCCGGTTTTCCAAAATAGACCTGTGCCGCCGCCTCGATTCCATAGGCCCCACTGCCAAAATAGATTTGATTCAGGTACAGCAACAGGATTTCACGCTTGGTGTATCGCTGCTCGATTCTGAGCGCAAGGGCCATTTCTTTCAGCTTTCGCGTATAACTCCGCTCGGGGGTCAGAAAAAGGACTTTTGCAAGCTGTTGTGTGAGAGTGCTTCCTCCTTCCAGTACTCTTCCGGCGCGAATATTTCTGAACATTGCCCGCGCTATACCGCGGAAATCGAGGCCGTGATGGCTATAAAATCGCGCATCTTCGGTCGCAATGAGCGCCTTGATCAGCATGTCAGGCACGTTTTCAAGCAGGACGGGGGTGCGGTTTTCGAGAAAAAATTCCGCCAGCAGCTTATTATTGTCCGAGTAAACCCGGGATGTAATGCTTGGTTTATATTCTTCGAGTGCCTGAACTTCGGGAAGGTCCCATACGGAGAAAATCGCAAAGCCTGTTGCTCCGCCGATGAGGATCGCCGTACATATCAGAAGGAGTGACAGCACCAGAGATTTTCCCGTTTTCATAATGACGAATTATACCCCCCGACGCCGGAAAAAGCAAAACTGAGAAGATATGTTTTTTCAGCATGATGCAGCTATCTTCATACAATGCCGTCGTAACGGCTGTGGGGAGTTTTCTTGTATTGAGTTTTTCCATGCAGGATGATATGATTCGAGCAGTTATTCTCAGACAAACAGGAGCTCCCATTGAGAAAAGGACTCACCATTGTTTTTACTGGAGAGGGCAAAGGGAAAACAAGCGCGGCCCTTGGCATCGCATTCCGAGCTTTTGGTCATCATATGTTGGTATCCATAGTGCAGTTTATCAAGAAACCCGCCGACACGGGAGAAAAGCTGGCGGTGGAACGCCTTGGACCGGAACTTGAGCTTCATTCATGCGGACGTGGATTTGTGACCGGGACCGGAGATGACCGACTTATGTGCGAGCATCGGAAGGCAGCAGAAGACGCTTTTGATCTGGCACGCCGAAAGATGCTTTCCGGCTCGTACGACATTCTTATTCTTGATGAGATCAATAATACCGTGAAGCTTGGTCTGCTCGACATCAATGCTCTGCTTGAGTTTATCAGAAGCAAACCTCCAGAACTGCACCTGGTTCTGACCGGCCGCGACGCCCATCCTGATCTTATCTCGGCAGCGGACATGGTGACGGAAATGCGGTCAATCAAACACCCCTTTGATTCAGGAGAAGTGGCTCAGAAGGGAATAGATTATTAAAGTCAAATTGACTTTGATTTTCTTAAATGCTACTATTTTATTAATGAAAACGAGTGCGGTAACGGTAACTATTGAAAATGAGCTTTTGCTGCCGGTCCTGTATGGCGATATGGACAAGAATCTCAGGCTGATTGAAAACTCCTACGGAGTGGTACTGAGCGCCAGGGGCAACAGGATACAGATCGAGGGGGAAGAAAAGGCCGTTGAAAAGGCAGACCATCTTATCAGACAGCTTGCCGACCTGCTGACGCAGGAGATCATTACCCAGAAGGACGATGTAACCACTGCAATCCATGCTTTTTCCAGTCATTCATCCGCAGGTTTGAAGGAACTTTTTCAAAAAACAATTCCAGTATCAAGCAGAAAACGGCCGGTCGCTCCGAAAAATGAAACCCAGCGCAAATACATCGAGGCGATCAGGCAGCACGACATCGTTTTCGGCATTGGCCCGGCAGGAACAGGGAAAACCTATCTTGCCATGGCAACTGCGGTTTCTGCGTTGCTCCGTCGTGAAGTAAGCAGGATTATTCTGGTAAGACCCGCCGTGGAGGCGGGAGAAAAACTCGGCTTTCTGCCGGGCGACCTGTATGAGAAGGTCAATCCTTATTTGCGGCCGCTTTACGACGCGCTCTATGACATGATCGAGTCGGAAAAGGCCAATAAGCTCATAGAGCGCGGCGATATCGAGATAGCTCCCCTGGCATTCATGCGGGGCCGCACACTGAATGATTCTTTCATTATCCTCGATGAGGCCCAGAACACCACTTCGGAACAGATGAAGATGTTTCTCACCCGGCTTGGATTCAACTCGAGAACAGTGGTGACCGGTGATATTACCCAGATCGACCTTCCGAGCGGCAGAAACTCGGGGCTTATAGAAGTGCAAAAGATCCTTGAAGGAATCAATGGCATACGGTTCGTCTATTTTACCAACAAGGATGTCGTGCGCCACAAGCTGGTTCAGCAGATTATCAAGGCGTACGAGCAGCACGAGGCGGGGGATGAATAGCAAAAGCAAAACACAGGTAAAGCTTCTCCCCAAGACGCAAACCCAGGATTCAGATCGTGATGAATCTCCGGCGGCACCGTCGCGCAAGCTGTACAATATTGCTATTGCCCTTGTGACAGCATTGCTGCTGGCTTTCGCCCTGCTGCCCAGGACACCGCACCTCGAAAAAGGAGAAGTGGCCACCCGGGACATCACGGCGCCATATACGCTGTATGTTGAATTTCTCAACCAGGATCAGGCTCCTGTTTCCTTCAAGGTTAATAAGGGAGACCTTATTGTGGAATCAGGCCATCGGGTGTCCGAACGGGCCGCCAGAATTCTTGAAGAAATTGCGCGACGGGAAGGCATCGGCAACAGGCTTCATGCGTATGCAGGCCTTGTAGCGCTGATTCTTGTTCTTTTCTATCTGTTCTACCGGGATATCAGACGGTATCGCGCTGCGCTTATCACTGATACAAGGAAGATGATCATGATTGCGTTTCTTCTGCTTTTCACGATCATCATGTCGCAGACCTTCAGGTTTGTTCTTTCCCTTCTTGCAGACAAACTCCAGTTGGATCTCACCACAATCGGTTTCGCGCTGCCGGTCGCCGCAGGGGCAATGCTGACCAGTCTGCTGCTTGATTTTCATCTTGCCCTGGCTTTTTCCTTTGTGGTCAGCATTCTCCTCGGCATTGCTTTTCAGGGGGAGCCGTTTATCGGGATTTATTGTTTCCTCGGTAGTATCATTGCGGCCCTCAAGGTGATTCGTTGCAAAAGAAGAACAGCTCTTTTGAAAGCCGGAGCCTTTACTGCACTGGTTAATCTTCTGGCCATCGTTTGTATTGACCTCTACCACGGCGTTCTCATGACGCGTGGCATGGAGGACCTGCTCGCCGGTTTTATCGGGGCCGTTCTGGTGACCATGGTGGTTTCAGTAACATTGCCTTTTTTTGAGTCGGTGTTTGACATTGCGACGGACATCAAGCTGCTCGAACTCATGGACCCCAACCAGCCGCTGCTGAAGGAACTGGTTTTCAAAAGTCCGGGGACTTATCACCACAGCATTCTTATCGGAAATTTGGCGGAGGCGGCCGCTGAAGCGATAGGTGAAAACCCTATCCTCGCCCGGGTCGGAGCCTACTATCATGACATCGGCAAAATTCCGAAGCCGGAATATTTCATTGAAAACCAGCGCCCGACGGAAAATAAACATGATAAACTCATGCCGTCCATGAGCAGTCTTATTATTGCGTCGCATGTCAAGGAAGGCGTGGAACTTGCCCGGGCGCATCGTCTGCCGTCATCGGTTGTGGACATTATTCAGCAGCACCATGGCACGTCGCTGATCACGTATTTTTACCAGAAGGCAAAAGAACTCCAGCCATTTGCTCTCATCACGGAGGAAGAATACCGCTATCATGGTCCGAGACCCCGGACAAAAGTGGCGGCTATCGTGATGCTTTCCGATGCGGTAGAAGCTGCTTCCAGAACCCTTGAAGACCCGACTCCCCAGCGCATTCAGCTGCTCACGAACAGCATTATCAGCAGAATTTTCCTAGATGATCAACTGATCATGTGCGATCTCACCCTCAAGGATCTTCGGGAAATATCCAAGAGCTTTAATCTTGTTCTCACCGGCATTTACCACCACCGCATCGATTATCCTGGCGTGGATTTTTTAGGAGAAAAAAAGAACGGTGAACATTCTGATAAAAAGCAGTCTGAAGAAAGAAAACCTGCCAACGACAAAAATAAAGAAACAACTCGCCAGCCTGCTGCGGAGCATAGGCCTTCCTGATGCGGAGTTGAGCATCCTGTTTGTAGGCGACGGTGCAATGAGGACGCTGAACCGTCATTATCGCGGCAAGGACAGGACCACGGATGTTCTCTCATTTTCCCTCCGGGAGGGCAGTTTTGGTCATATTCGGCCGGAAATGCTGGGAGACATTGTAATTTCAGTGCCCACAGCCTTTAGACAGGCAAAGATGGTTGGACACGGGATTAACGCAGAAATTCAGCGCCTGCTTGTGCACGGTCTGGTCCATCTGCTCGGATACGACCATGAGCGCAGCCTCCGGGAGGCCCGGCGCATGAAGCGGATGGAACAGCGGCTTCTGCATAGACTGATATGAAACCGAAAACATGGTTGCAGAGTGTTAATCTTGCGATTGAGGGGATTATTTATGCCGTCAGGACCCAGCGGCATATGCGCTATCATTTCTATGCCGCCCTGGCAGCGCTTGTGCTCAGCCTGCTGTTGAGCGTATCCCGGATTGAGTTTATTTTGCTGTGCACGGCAATTGTGCTGGTGCTGGTGGCCGAAATGCTGAATACCGCCATCGAAGTCACGGTTGACATGATTTCTGAAGAGTTCCATCCCAAGGCCAAGATCGCGAAGGACATCGCCGCAGGAGTGGTTCTGATCGCATCGGTTGGTGCTTTGACGCTTGCATATCTCATTCTGTATCCGGCGCTTACGGTCGCTTTCTCGAGTGGTCACTGGCAGGTGCGAAAGGTGCCGAATGATGTGGTCGCGTTTTCCGCGCTTTCCGTAGTCGTTATTCTGGTCATTATCATCAAGGCCTTTTTAGGAAAAGGGGAACCGTTCAGGGGGGGGATGCCGAGCGGGCATGCTGCAGTATCGTTCTCCATCTGGGTTGCGGCGTGTTACCTGACCCGCAGCATTCCTGTTATTGTTCTTACCTGTTTGCTTGCTGTCATGGTAAGCTGGAGCAGGTGGTCATCAGGCATCCACCGCCCGATTGAAGTGCTGGCCGGAGCCATGCTTGGTTCAGGAATAACACTTCTGTTCTTCTGGCTGTTTGGCTGAGGGAGAAAAACGGATCGGTTCATTCAGTCCATATTTCAGAGACAAGCGCTTGCAGAGCGGTGCATATTGCGGAGTTTTTGGAGGTTTCGTTGATTAACCGTATTTTGGAAGATCTTGTAGCATCGGTACATGGCGCTCAGGCCGTGATTTTTCTGGATGGAGACGGTGAAGCCATTGCTCAAGTCGGTGATGCCGCCAGGGATATCAAACTGGCCGGCGCCTGGAAGGAAATACAGCTTGACCACATCAGGGAAATTGCGGACCGGCTCAGACTCGGCAATATACAGGCAGTGCTGTTCTCACTCGAGGAAGGAAATGAGCTGATTGCGCCGATGTCCGGAGATTACTGTCTTCTGCTTTTTTTGTCGGCGTATGCAAACATTCAAGAAGCCATGGAAGAGCTCAAAAACGCAATTGAACTTCTGAAGAAGGACATTGAATGAGCGTGTCTAAAGCTGGTCGAACAGCCCCAGCTTTCGGTATTTTTCATAGCGAAGCCTTACGAGTTCCTTCTGGGGGATGTTCTTTATTTCCGCCAGATTTCTGATGATGGCATCCTTCAGCAACTCTGCGGCTCTGCGCGGATCGCGGTGAGCGCCGCCGATTGGTTCCTCCACGACTTCGTCAATTACCTTCATCTGAAAAAGATCCGGGGCGGTGATTTTCAGAAGATCTGCCGCCTCGCTGGCTTTGGAACTGTTGTCCCAGAGGATGGCCGCGCACCCTTCCGGCGATATGACCGAGTAGGTGGCGTGTTCCAGCATGAGTACCCGGTCAGCAACACCCAGGGCAAGCGCGCCGCCGCTGCCGCCTTCTCCGATGACCGCAGAAATAATGGGAACGGTCAGCGTTGACATGACCGCAAGATTCCTGGCAATGGATTCGCCCTGCCCCCGCTCTTCAGCGCCGATTCCCGGAGCCGCCCCCTGCGTGTCTATGAAGGTTATAACCGGCCGGTTGAATTTTTCCGCAAAACGCATCAACCGCAGTGCTTTCCGATAGCCTTCGGGGTTTGCCTGCCCGAAATTACGCGTAACCCGTTCTTTTATTGTTCTGCCCTTTTGATTGCCGATTATCACAATCGGCATGCCATCCAGTTTTGCTATACCGCCAACGATTGCCGGATCATCTGCAAAACTGCGGTCACCATGTATTTCCATGAAATCAGTGAGCATGGCTTCAATGTAATCAAGAGTATAGGGGCGGTTGGCGTGCCGCGAGATTTGAACTTTCTGCCAAGGCGTGAGACGTGAATAAATCTCGGTCAGCAGCTGGTCGGATTTCTTCTGGAGCTTGATTATTTCTTCTTCAAGGTCAATGCCGCCATTGGAGGTAAAGAGGGTCAATTCCTCTATTTTTTTTTCCAGATCGGCAATCGGTTTTTCAAAATCGAGATATTCCTGCGGCAAAACAAGCTCCTCGAATCATAGGAATTCTAAAACAGATATGCCGCTCATGATGACGCGGCAGGAGGCAGAAGTTCAATTAAGTGCATTATTATCTGACATTAGGCTCTTCTTGTCAAGAAGATGTAGAAAAATTCCTTGTTGACACGTCGCCCCGGTTTTGGTAGTATCATCCATTCATCAGCCGTTCGAAAGGAGCAGTCCCCGCAATGCAGGTTATACTACGAGAAGATATTGATAAATTAGGGAAGATAGGCGATCTTGTCAAAGTCGCTGATGGCTATGCCAGAAACTATCTGGTACCCAAGAAAAAGGCTATTGAGGCGACACCAAAAAACCTTAATGCCATGAATCATGCCCAAAAAATGGTGGCGGATCGCATCCGCAAGGTAAAAAAAGAAGCGACTGCTGAAGCGGACAAAATCAAGAACATCTCTGTCGTCATTCGCGCCAAGGCGGGAGAGGAAGGAAAACTGTTTGGTTCGGTTACGTCCATGGACATTGCAGATGCCATGAACGCCCAGGGCGTTGCCATTGATAAACGGAAAATTGTTCTCGATGAACCCATTAAACGGCTTGGAGATTTTACGGTATCCATTAAGCTGCATGCCGACATTGCGGCTGATGTCAAAGTTTCCGTGGTTGCAGAGGAGTAAGGCCCGGCCCGCTTCCCCGTATTTTCGTTTCCCCCAGAATACAATAAACCCAGAAGGCTGGTGCATGCACCAGCCTTAGTTTTTTAT
>CAZYEF010000082.1:0-11605 GCA_964646375.1 uncultured Nitrospiraceae bacterium
CGCTTCCGAAGGTTGCCCTGTACGTGCCGAAGCGGCTTCTGACCATCGTCGTTCCAGACGATGTTGTGAGTTCGGTTGTGAAGGCGCTTATCAAGGTGAATAAAACGGGGAAAGCTGGAGATGGCAAGATATTTGTTGCCCCGATCGAAGGAGCAGTCCGAGTCCGGACGGGAGAAGAGGGTGGAGAGGCTGTTTCGTAGCCGTGAGAACTACTGGTACTGTTAATAAAAAATGATTTCGGAGGATATGTGCAATGGCATCTATCACGGGAAAAACGAGAGGCGGCAAGTTCTGGATTCCGACATTTGTTGAATTAATCGACGCAGAAAAATGCATTGCGTGCGGACGATGCTACAAAGTTTGCAGTAGAAGTGTTCTTGAACTTGTGCCGCGGACGGACGATGGAGACGACGAGGGGAATAAGGTAATGTCGGTCGTCCATCCTGACGACTGCATCGGGTGTGCTGCTTGTTCGCGGGTCTGTGCGAAAAAGAGTTTAACGTTCGTCGAAGTGTAATATCTGAATGAGGAACAGTCTGGTGTGGCCCCGATGAACGACTATATACGCCTCGCGTGCATATCAGATATTCCAGCTCTTTGCGATCTGCTAGCTGATCTGTTTTGCATCGAGACAGATTTTTCGCCGGACCGTGAAAAACAGGCCCGGGGCCTTGAGATATTGCTAGGAGATGCAACCGGGGTGTCAGCAGTTTTTGTCGCAGAGCAGGATGGAAAGATCATAGGCATGGCGTCTATCCAAGTGCTGGTGTCCACCGCTGAAGGAGGGATTGTTGGACAGGTAGAAGATGTGATTGTGCACCGTCAATCCAGACGCACTGGTGTTGGATCGCGTCTTCTTGACCATATCATAGCCTGGAGCCGAAGCAGAGGTCTCACACGGCTTCAACTCCTTGCAGATTGCGCGAATGCGTCTGCAATCGATTTTTATGCAAGCCGAGGTTGGCGAACAACCAGTCTTCAGTGCGTTCGCATGCAGCTTGTGTGAGTCGCTGCTGAAACTTTGAGCAGCTGCCTGCCCTTTTCAGCCTTTTCTCTCCAGTAAACATTCAAGCTATTTGATAAATCAACGGAATATTCTGGCAAGTCTCTTGCAATTCCAAATTATAAAATAGCAACTGCGAGGTGACAGCCATGATACGAATATGGAAAACCGACATAACGAAACACCCCTGCTTTACCGAAAGCTCCCATAAAACTTATGGCAGATTGCATCTGCCAGTGGCGCCGGCATGCAATATTCAATGCCGATATTGCATACGGAAATTCGATTGCGTGAACGAGTCCCGCCCCGGCGTCACGAGCGCGATTTTTACGCCTCAGGAGGCGCTGGAACGTGTCGCATCGCTGATTGGACGGAATGACCGTTTGAGTGTTGTGGGTGTCGCGGGACCCGGCGATGCGCTTGCAAATGAGGCAACCTTGAAGACATTACAGGCCATACATCGGGAGTTCCCGGAATTGATTCTGTGTGTTTCCACGAACGGTCTTGCGCTGCCGGACCGTCTGTCGGATTTGGTAAAGGCAGGCGTAACGAGCATTACCGTAACCATCAACGCCGTGACGCCTCAGACGGCGGAACGAGTATACTCGCACATTGATTACCATGGCAGGCGCTATACCGGGAGAACAGCGGGGGATATACTGGTTGCTAAGCAATGGCACGGCGTCATGGATTCGATTGACGCCGGGCTGGTCGTCAAGGTGAACACGGTGCTGATCCCCGGAGTGAACAGCCATGAAATTAAACTGATCGCTGAACGTGCCCGGGAATATGGTGTGGAAATCATGAATATTCTGCCGTTGATACCGCAGGCGGAATTTGCCCATCTCGCGAAACCGTCGCATGCCGTCATCGAAACTATGCGCACAATATGCGAACCGTTCATAAAACAGATGTCGCACTGCCGCCATTGCCGCGCGGACGCCCTTGGGACTCTGAACGAAGACAGGGACATAGACTCCGAAGTTCTTATGTCCCGGATCGGGGAAGAATACACTGAACTGGTGATCTGATGAAAACACCATTACTGGAGAAGGAACAGGAGCGGTATGGCAGACAGTTGACCTTGCGTGGATTTTTTGCTGACCATCAGCAGAAAATGAAAAAATCAACTGCCCTGATCGCCGGAGTCGGAGGATTGGGCGGAACCGCGGCGTTGTATCTTGCCGCGGCAGGGATCGGCAGGCTTGTCCTTGTTCATGCCGGCGTGCTGGAACTGCCTGATTTAAACCGTCAGATATTGATGAAGAATTCTCGCATTGGCGAGAGCAGGGTTCTGCAGGCGAAAGAGAGCATCCGGAGTATCAACCCAGAAGTCTCCATAGAAACATACGATGAACGGATATCCGAAGCGAACGTGCGGAGGCTCCTCAGCACGGCTCAGATAGCCCTGTCCGCGCGTCCTAATTTTCCCGAACGGCGGACTCTGAACAAGGCGTGCATTGAGAGAAGGATTCCGATGATTGAGGCGGCTATGAACGGCATGGAGGGCTACATTTTCAACGTTTTCCCGCAGGAGACCGCCTGTCTGCACTGTCTATTCCCCAAGGACGATCCGGAATGGGAAGAATTGGGATTTCCAGTGATCGGTGCCGTGCCCGGCATGCTCGGCTGCATCATGGCGCTTGAAACAATAAAAACCCTGACCGGCTATGGACAGCCTCTGCATGCGGAGATGCTGGTGTTCAATGCAATGAACATGGAATTTACGAAAATAAAAGTTCCGCGCAACGTAGGATGTGCCGTGTGCGGCAGCGGGCAAAATACCATTCATGGATGACGTGCAGGACCGGCAGGTCCCTGTAGAAGGAGATTGTCATGAAAAAAAAATATGCATGCTGGTTCTGCTGGTAATTCTTACGGCGATGACCGCCGGAAATACAGTCGCTGCGCCGGCAGAGGAAATCACAGTGTCCGCCGCGATAAGCCTTAAAAATGCCTTTGAGGAATTGGGCAGACTGTGCCGGCAGGAAAATGGCAATATAAAAATCAGCTTCAATTTCGGCGCATCGGGTGATCTCACGGCTCAGATTCGGGGAGGAGCTCCGGTTGATGTGTTTGCCTCCGCTGCCCAGAAGGACATGGACGAGCTCGGCGATGCGGGTTTCATCCAAAAGAATACAAAAACAAATTTTGTTTCAAATTCCGTCGTACTGGTCGTTCCCGCATCGTCCAAAATATCCATTGCTTCGTTTGAAGACCTTAAAAATCTGGAGATAAGAAAAATAGCCGTTGGCAATCCTAAAACGGTTCCGGCGGGACGGTATGCCGACGAGACACTAAAATATTTCAAAATATCCGGTGCGATACAAGACAAACTTGTCTTGGGTGAAAATGTAAGACAAGTGCTCGATTACGTTGCCCGGGGAGAAGTGGATGCAGGAGTTGTTTATTCAACCGACGCAATGGTAAGGCAGCAGGACGTCAAAATCATTATGACTGCGCCGGCAGCCAGCCATAAGCCCATTGTGTATCCAATCGCTGTTGTGCGGGGAACGAAGAACGAAAATGCTGCAAAAAAATTCATAGCCTTCGTTGTTTCCAGCGAAGGCAGAAAAATACTCTCCAAATATGGGTTTGCACCGATAGCACCGGCAAAGTAGTTATCTGTAGCGCGGAGAGAATAGGAGCACAAAATGGAAGATTCCCTGTTATTCTCTCTTAGACTTTCAGTGCAGGTGGCGACGGCTGCGACCTTCTTCGTTATAATCGCCGGACTGCCCGCAGCGTATGTCCTTGCCCGCAAGGAATTTCGCGGCAGGGATCTGTTCGATATTTTCCTTACCCTGCCGCTCGTGTTGCCGCCCACGGTCACGGGTTATTATCTGATTGTGCTATTCGGCCGCAACGGCTTTCTCGGGCAGTATTTGTACGCCTGGACCGGATGGAGCGTCATGTTCACCTGGTACGCGGCGGTCCTTGCGTCGTTTGTGGTTGCCCTTCCGCTCATGGTCAAGACCTCTCGCGCGGCCATTGAATCCGTGGATGAAAATCTGATTCGCGCGTCCTACACGCTCGGGCATACTGAATATTGGACGGCGCTCAAGGTTATCCTGCCGTTGGCGAGGAAAGGCATCATTGCTGGTACCATTCTTTCATTTGCGCGAGCCATGGGGGAGTTCGGCGCAACGCTGATGCTCGCCGGAAACATTCCCGGTAGAACAAACACGATGCCTCTGGCCATTTATTCCGCTGCGTCTTCCGGAGAACGCTCTCACGCGGCGGTTATGGTCATTGTGTTTACGGTTATTTCCGGAATTTTCCTGTATGCCGCAAACAAACTGAGTAGGCGGGTGATCTGAATGAGTCTTGCCGTTTTTCTACAAAAAACCATTCGCGCTTTCACGCTCGATATCCGGTGGGAGATTAAAAACGAGTTTGCGGTACTGTTCGGTCATTCGGGGGCGGGAAAATCGATGACACTTCAGCTCATGGCTGGACTGATGAAGCCGGATGTGGGGTCTGTCGTGATGAACGGTCGTATGCTCTTTGACAGTGCTTCTTCCGTTAATTGTTCTCCGCAGGAGCGATCCTTTGGGTATGTGTTTCAGGACCTGGCCCTGTTTCCGCATATGACGGTGATGGACAATATCTTGTATGGGGCCCACGGAATGCAGAAAGAGGAACGGAAAAAACGCGCCAGAGATATGATCGGCCTGTTTCGGTTGTCGGGCCTTGAGAGTGCGATGCCCGGTGAAATATCAGGCGGACAAAAACAGCGCGTAGCGCTTGCTCGCGCCCTAATACGAAAGCCGGATGCATTGCTGCTGGACGAGCCGTTCAGCGCTCTTGATAACCACATCCGGGTTGAAATGAGGAAGTTTCTGCTGGATGCTCAACGGACGTTCAATATCCCCGTGGTGCTGGTGACCCACGATCTTATGGAAGCTTCCACACTGGCGGATGCGGTGATTGTATATGCACGCGGCAGAATTCTCCAGCAGGGGACTCCGACGGAACTGCTTCTTACTCCTGTATGCAGGGAGGTAGAGGACCTTATGGACCCCAGGCGATGCCGGTGTGGGAATTGACCCGCGAAGAAATGAATACGGAAGCGGGGAATGCGATGCGGCGGCACGGTCTTCCCCGGCTATCTCAGCCCGAACAAGGTTGGCAGATACAGCGATAGCGAGGGGAAGAACATGGTTATGAAGAGAGCCACGAGCATGATTGCGATAAAAGGCAGCACCGAGCGGGAAATCGTTTCCAGGGGAAGGCCGGAGATATTCGCGATAACGTAAAGATTCACGGCCACGGGCGGTGTTATCTGCCCGATGGCGAGATTAAGGGTCATGACCACTCCAAACCAGATCGGGTCCCAGTGAAAATGCAGCATGATGGGAATCAGAATGGGAAGAAACACGTAGTAAATCGAGATCGCATCCATCAGCATGCCCGCGATGAAGAGAATGACATTTACGAGAATGAGGATGACGAGGGGATCGGTGGAGAGAGACAACAGATACGACGCGGTTTTATCCATGACGCCCAGCGTCGAGCCCGTCCACGAAAAAAGTCCCGCAAAAGCGACGATAAACATGATTACGGCCGAGGAAAGGACGGAATCCCTGAATATCCCGTAGAGCATCTCCAGGGTGAGACTCCGGTACACGACAAAACCGATGAAAAGGCCGTAAAACACCGCTACCACCGCGGCTTCCGTTGCGGTAAAGATGCCTCCGTATATTCCGCTCAAAATTACGACCGGTGCGAGAAGCCCCCAGATGGCATCCTTGAACGCCTGCCAGATTTCCTTTCCTGTTCCCCAGCTTTCGCCTTTCCATCCGTGTTTTTGTGCGATGTAGCAGGAAGGAACAATAAGAAGAAGTGCGGTCAATACTCCGGGGAAGACTCCCGCCGCAAAAAGAGACGGTACGGACGTGGCGGTTATGACGCCATAGATAATGAAAGCGATGCTCGGCGGTATGACAATGGCGAGAGACCCGCTGCTTGCGATGAGCGCCGAAGTGTAGCCCTTGTCATACCCTAATGCAATCATGGCAGGATACAGGATGACCCCCAGTGCGGCCGTATCCGCCGGTCCTGAGCCTGATATTCCGGCAAAAATGACCCCCACGATAATCGTCACCACAGCGAGACCTCCGGGGATGGGGCCCACCAAAAGGCTGACCAGGTGGATCAGGCGTTTGGAAATGCCGCATCGCTCGAGAATGAGGCCCGCAAGAATAAAAAACGGCAGGGCAAGAAGCTGAAACTTGGCCACGCTGGCGTAGAAATTGGGGCCGATTACCTCTATTCCCAGATTGTATTTCCAGATAAGAAGAAGCGAGGTGAAACCGAGCGTCGTGGCGACGGGGACGCCGAGGAGCAGCAGCACAAGAAAAACACCAAAAAAAAGGACGATCGATTCCATTAAGCCTGCTTTCCTTTGGCTTCTTTGTACCAAGCCTCTGCTATGCGAAGTATTATCAGAACCCCGCCGACGGGGATGGCAAGAGTATACAGCCACTGTGGAATAGCGAGCGCTTCGGAGGTTATGCCCAGTGACACTTCATCCTTGATCTGGAAACAGCTGATGTAAACGATAATGGATACTGTCAGCATGGTTAAAGCCAGGGACAGGGGAAAGAGAACCCGCCTCAGTCTCGGGAAGCGGAGCTCCAGGAGATTGAATCCCAGATGAATTCCTCTTCTGAATCCCGCGGCCGCGCCCAGCATGGTGAGCCAGACAAGGCAGGCCACCTCTATTTCTTCGGTGGATGCAAAAGAGTACTGGATGAAGTAGCGGGTGATTACGTTCAAAAAGGCGAATACCGCCATGATACCGAGCAGAAGAACGGCCGCCGCTTCCTCCAGATTTTCCCGCAATTTTTTCAACATTGCTATTTTGCCTTCGTTGCCTTCTGTATGTCTTTTTCCGCCATTTTCACCAGCTCAGGGCCTATTTCTTTTACCCATTTGTCATACACGGGTTTGGTCTTGTCCTTGAAGGTTTTCGTCTGCGCCGGCGTAAGGACCGTTACCTCCATCCCGTTTTTCCGGAGGTTGTCAAAGGCCGCGGTGCTTCCTTCCAGGCCTTCCCGCGCGCCCTTTTTCTGCCACGCTACCACGTCCCGCGCGACTTTTTTGATTATGTCCTTGTCTTTCTGATCAAAGGTGTCCCAGACCTTCTTGCTTACACCGAGGATGATGGGGTCTATGGCATAGTTCCATGCAGTCATGTATTTGTGCACCTGCCACAGCTTGTTCGGGATGATAACGGATATGACGGGGTTTTCCTGTCCTTCCACTGTCCCCTGCTGAAATGCGGACAGGGCTTCACCCCAGTTCATGGATACCGGATTTGCTCCCACGGCCTTGAATATGTCAATAAAAATGGGTGAGCCGACAACGCGGAATTTTAACCCTTCGAGATCTTCAGGCTTGGCGACAGGTCTTTTGCTGTTTGTAATCTGGCGGAAGCCGTTTTCAGCCCATCCGAGACCGAGCACGCCCTTTTCTTCCATAATTTTGAAAAGCCGCCTGCCGACTTCTCCGTTTTCCACGGCGTCGAGAGCCTTGTAATTGGGAAAGAAAAAAGGAAGCGAGAAAAGGTTTAGTTCTTTTATCGTGGGAGACCAGTTGATCGTGGAGCCAACGGCAAAATCAATGACCCCCTGTTTCATCAGAAGGAACTCATTCGTCTGTTTGCCGGCAAAGAGCTGCCCGCTGTAATAAGGTTTGATGTTGATTCTGCCGTTCGTGGCCTTTCTCACCTCGTCGGCAAACCGCGCAGCGGATTCTCCCCAGGGGCCGGTCGGCCCGACGACGATGCTCATCTTATATTCAGGTTTATAATCCGCCGAAAATACCGCGCCTGAAAACCCGAAAACGAGAACAAAAACCATAGCAAACAGAGCTGTTTTTTTCATGCAATCCCCCTTTGGATTGATTTATATCGACGAGCCAATCGGTGGCTCGCCGGTTCATTATAGAAACGCATGGGAGAACATGTCAAGCAATTTAAGGCCGAGGCGGATGAGTTCCGGGATGGTGCGTTATAAGCTTCAATGCGCTCGTTATTTTCTCCGCATCAGGAAATACAACTCTCCCTCATGCTGCATGGATCCGGCGCCGAGCTCCGCTTCCTGCCCCTGGCCCCAGAACAGGTCCGCTCTTCCCGCGCCTTTGATCGCGCCTCCGGTATCCTGGTTCAGCACAAACCGGGTGAACGGCACCCAGGACCTGATCGTCCCGTGTTCAATGACCGGTTTCCATGACACCAGAAAACCAAGAGCGCCTTTCGGAAAGAGCCTGCTGTCCGTCGCGATGGAGCGTCCGGGGGTGAGCGGCACACCGATGCTGCCGATTGACGGTCCTGTGTCCATCCTGAAAAAAACATAGCTGGGGTTCTGCGCAAGAACGTCGGTCATCTTCTCCGGATGGGACCGCAGATAGGCGCGGATCGCCTGCAGGGACATGGCTTCCTTTGGTATGGCGCCAGAATCGATCAGATATTTGCCGATGCTTTTGTACGGTCTGCCGTTCTGCCCGTTGTACAGCACGCTTATGACGGTGCCGTCGCCCAGATCGGCCCTGCCCGACCCCTGGACCTGCAGCACAAAAATATCAACGAGACTCGAACACCAGAGAAGTTCAAGATTCCTTCCGGAGAGGGTTTTCTTCTGATCAATGTCGTTGCGGGAGTAGTAGGGGACTATTTTTTTGTTTTCCAGTCTGCCCAGAATCCTGCTCTGAGGGAAACCGTTGCCGAAGAGAGAGAGGTCCACTTCAATGATATCATCAGGTTTTTTATACAGCGGATAACGGAATATCTCATCCTCCTTCAGCCTGCAGGAAATCACCGGTTCGTAATAACCGGTAAACTGCATCGTTCCCCGGCTATCCATTCCTGCCGCCTGATAGGGTATAAATTTTTTTTTGATTTGCTCGATTTTCCGGTCATAATCAAGAGAATCGTTTTCTATGATCAGAAGGAAGTTCTGAAGCGTTACGACCATTTCGAGTGCGGTGAATTTTTCCCGGCCGGTCTGGACGACGGTATCAGGCGGAAGCTTTTTAAAATACTCAAGGTTTTGTCGTATGGCGCCGGCCAGACCTTCGAATGCCATGTCGTCGCCGGGCGTTGTTGCCTTCCACCACGAGACAGGCGCGAGCGCATCGCGGGGATCGGTCACCGGCGCTGGCTTCGGAGCGCAGGAAATAAGTGTGAGACAAAGCGCAGCGGCAAAAAGGAATTTTATCATACGGGACGTCCGAAGTATCTGGGGCGGTGGCTTGCAGGAATTGCCGGTTTATCCGTGAAGCATTGCTGCTGCATGCGGTTTCTATCAGCCCCGGGTGGATGGTGACTGTGAATCTGCCAGGTAGTCTATAAACATTTTGAGCAGCGCCGTGTCTTCATCGGTTAAATTTTTGAATTCCACGCCGGTCTCGTAATATGTCTGCCCTTCTGCATCGATCTTCGTACAGGAAGCGACCCGTCCGATAAATGTTACGGGACTGTCCGCATTCAGGGACAGTTCCATGGGGATCAGACTTTCCTTGTCCAGAGGGTGCTCGGACTGGATGCGCATACCGCTCAGACTGATTTCCGTAACCTTGAACTGTGCGGGATAGCTCAAAATATTCTGATGGGAATCGGTAATGCGGAACCGGATGTTCAACCGCCGGTCAACCATGATCGGCACGGTATCATATTTGTTCTGCTCAATGGACTTGAGGAAGTCCGCGATAATGTCCGCCTGACCTTCCTTGAACATGATGCCTGCCGTATAGAACAGGACTTTTTCTCCATCGGACCGCGCCTCCATTCCCGTCAGTTCAGAGCGGACCACAATTCCGCGCACGTCGATGGCTTTTGCCTTTTCTCCGAGCTTGATGACGATCTCCTTGGAGATGTTCAGTCTTCTGTCCGCTTTAATGGCGATGCCGCCGTAGCTGATGTCGATGATTTTTACGCTGTTCGCCAGGCTCATCCTGCCGTTTATTTCCATCAGGTCTACTTTGAACCGTTTATGCCGTCTCTTGTCCTGCATGTATCAAATTCCTCCATCCTGGCGGCATGGTCGTATATGCCGTAAAAAATCGCATGCCGCTTTACGCATTGCCGCGGGCAGAATGCCGTCCGGTTACCGCGAGTCAAAGGACTTCAAAAAGCATGGATATGACATCGGAGCGGACAGATTCGTTGCAAAGTGCTCCTGAATGAAACCGCACAAGTTTTTTTGGGTTTCCGCAGGAAGTGTGCACGATAACCCTTAATAATTTAGGATATTCCAGCCAACTTGTCAACTGGAGAAGATGGCCTGCCCGATTATACATAAACGAATTCATGCGGATGATTCGCAAGGCCGCCTCTGAACGTCAAGTGGCTGCAGGGGGTGAATGTACTGTGAAATCCGCTGCCGGATATGTTGCCGCGCGTATTAAAGCCTCAAAATAATCTGTTCTCCCGCCGCGGGCACCTCTGATTCTTCGACCTGCCGCGTGAGTGAATTCCATCCGGAATCATGACGGTGAAGCGCGTCAGCCGCTTTTTTGTGGTTCGTGGTCGCGTAGCAGTAGGCGCACCCATGAGCGCACGTATCGTACGCGCCGATGTCCATGCTTCTCGAACAGGCGCATTCTTTTCGTGAACGGGCGGGCCTGGCATCAATGGTGGTCCGGAAGAGCGTGGATAGATACTGTCCGTCTATGCAGCAGGCTTTCTGTATAGGGCCTGTTATCAGGTAATCATTGCAGCAGGCAAGGAGGTGGATGCCGTACTTGTGAGCCTGTTCTGCCAGCAGCAATGCGTATTCTTTTTTTTCTTTCGGGGGCAAATCGGCCAACACCTGTTTCGCCTGCTGTCGCAGATTTTTGATGACCTTCTTATAGGGATGCGCGAAGCTTATGACGCATTTGTTTGTATGTCCTTTCAGCAGCTCAGCGCAGTGAACAAACCGTTCCAGAAACACCGAAAATGAAAGTTTATCGGTTATGCAGACCGGATCATACCGCCAGATAACCTGTTCCGGAGAGTACCGCCGGGCAAGAAACAGATAATCCCTTGCTGCGTCTTTTATATCAGGGCTGGCGGGCTCCAACTCTTTGTTTGCAGTTATGCTAAAATGAAACAGCAGATTTTTGGTCGTCTGCTCTATGGTCTCCAGTTTGTTCAGGAGCGGAGAATAGTTTTTCGACCAGAAGACGACTGCGCTGACGTCTCCCGGGTGCAGCGAGACCCGAAACGGCTTTTGGGTGTATGGGTTCAGAACAAAGACGTATCCTGCTTTCAGCCGGTTTACGAACCAGTCTGCATAGAATGCCGGAATATCAGTTCTTCTGCTCGCGGAAATTACATGTGCCATATTCTTCACTATGCGCGCCTCGTTGAGAACACTATAAACCGCCGGGCCGGATGAGTGAAGTGAAAAATGGGCAGGACAATGTTATTTGTTTTGATGAATCTTGTTTCTCCTGCGGTTCTATTGTAATATAGTACTTACTTACATTTTATCCGTTGCTGAGGTATCTTTATGGCGCGGTTTTTCCTTTTTGTCCTGTCTCTTGTTCTGCTGTTTCCTTTGCAATCGGAGTCTCTGAATCTTTCGGAGGGTCTTCGGATCGTGTCGGAGACCG
>CAZYEF010000083.1:0-11595 GCA_964646375.1 uncultured Nitrospiraceae bacterium
TTGGCGCTCCGTCTACCCGGATAACTTCTGCGCCATTTTTATAAACAATAAAAGTGGGTGTTTTCTCTATTTTAAAGCGCGCTGCCAATTCAGCATCAGACTCGATATCAATTTTGAGGACTTTAAGCTTCCCTGCTTTTTCCCTGGCAAGATTTTCAACCACTGGATCCGTAATTTTGCAGAAAAGACACAGCGGCGCAGTGAAAACAATAAGGAGAGTTTCCGGCCAATGTGCGATTGCCCTGTCAAAATTTTCGCTTTTGATCCACAATGACTGTTTCGGAAATTCGAGAATGGCTTTGCAACTGCCGCAGCGAGGTTTCGTCAGCAATTTGTTTTGGGGTACACGATTTAGTGTCAAGCAATTATAACATCGTATAATAACAGAAGTATCGGACATAAGTAATCCCGTCTATTTTGAGCTGGTTGGAAGTTCTTCTTTGCGAATAGGGATGTTTTCGCCTTGTCGTCGGTAATGACGCCATGCTTGGAGTATCTGGACGCCTAAGAAGTCCTCCCTGATCAGAGTGTAATAAAATGATGCCATATAGTCAAGAAGGCTTTTATATTGTGTACTGATAATTATTTACTAACCACTCCTTAGCTGGGTAAGTCCTTTACTCATCTGGCAACTTGTCACGTAATGCTGTAAAAACCTTCCCCTGCCCCGGCTGTAACTTGTAATTGAAGGGAGCCGGTATGAATTCGAGTCTTTCATCAGGGGACACATCAATAAGCGTGTTTCCCGACTGCATATAATTTCTTAAATTTTCAGAATAGAAATGTTGTTGAGCGCATATGTCCTTGTTTAAAATCAAAAGGCATTCTTCCCGAGTAGACATGGATGTTTTCCACATAAGCAAGATCTGATTATTGGCATGATGCAGCACATGAGTGGGCCCATCTTCCTGAAAAACTGCGTGCTGACTTTTGAGATTGTTGACTCCCTTAATAAACGATCTTAAATCGATTCCGGTTTCTTCCCAGTCTTCAGGTCGCGAATCCACTACGTGTAGTTTCTTGCGAAAACCAAACTCAAAACCAATCGGCATCATAACTCCACCGGAGAACAGAGCTGCAAAGAGATATCGTTGACGAAGTCCGTCTATATTACCGTTCAATTCTTCAGCAAGCCTGACGGTGTCATGGCTTTCCGGAAAAGCTATGGATGGTCCAAGATCACGCGTCAAAGCATATTGTTCCATAAGCCAATAATCGTAATAATTCCACCATTTTGAGCTGTTAAAAATATAATCGAAACCAGCAGAGGCGGTATTTCTTGTCATCTCCGATGGGGAGCCGAGTGTTTCAGCCAGAAAAATAATATCGCCATGCTTGTTTCTCACACCATCCATCAGCTTTTTCCACAAGCTATTGGGGATCTGATAAGCTGCATCGCATCTAAATCCCCGTACCCCCAACGATATCATATATTCTACTATCCTTAAAAAGTATTCGAGCAGACCTTGCTGATCTTTCGTGTTTCGATGGTCAAACTTTGCAAGATCTCTCCAGACAACGCGATGGCCGTCTTCATCAGCACCTGGATGCACGATATTGTCATGCTCCCACAAAAACCATTCCGGATGAGTTTTGATCAATGGAGAATCGGATGCGCAGTGATTAATTACTAAATCGCTCATTACTTGCATCCCGAGTTTTCCTGCGGTTTCAATCATCTGCTTTACTTGCATTTCTGCTGATAAACCACAGGCAGGATCCAGTAGCACTGGATTAAAATCAAAATAGTCTGCTATGGAATAAATACTGCCGGAAATACCGGGACGCTGTATCGGATTAATGAATACCCAGTTAAATCCCATATCTGCTGCTCTCTGCAGATGTGGTTCCCATTTGTTGACTTTACCGCAAAGCAGGGGGAAGAGGTTGTAAATAATCATCTTTTCCTCGATTTTCTTCATTGTTTTTGTTTAAGCTCAAAGCGCTACTTTCCTGATCACAGGCACTTTCCCGTACTCAAGATTTTTTTCTTTGTTGCATGTATATTTTATCGGAAGTTATTATAAAAACTTAAAATCTTTATTCTTTTCTTGCTTTAGTAATACTGCTGTGCTATAAATTTTTATGCAGAACAACAATTTCTTTTGCCGACTGACAAGTGCCATTGAGTCCTGCCACACCTACCAAAAATTTTTTTTGCATACTGGCCTTATACTCCAAACGCTGGGATTAGCCACGCTTGCAGTACTCTATCCTCTGGAAAATCCTTTTTATACAGTAGGTATTTTAACATTTGAAGGCGGAGTCCTTCTTTCATCCCTGACTTTTTTTGTCATTCGTCACCGATCTCTCATAATAATTTTCGTACTAGCACTTGTAGCACTTTCTATTCAATTTTTTGGTTTGTCTGCACCTGAGGAATACGCTGGATCAATTATCATCGGTGGGATTTGGCTTATATGCACTCTGGCCGCTCTAATGGCAGGGGGTATTGGTTTTGTTCTTAAACTTCCGTGGTTTTTTCTTCTCTTATTATTTGCTTTTCCTGTTATACCTCTGATGAATTTTTTCTGCAAAGTGAATCATGTCTTTAATGCTGTTGGCTTTTCGTCGCTTTTTCTTGTGCAGCTATTTCTTACAGGAAAGAAACTTCAACAGCCACTGCCATAGCCCAAGAAAATGTCACGTCAGCAGGAATCCACTCGGACTTTACATGCAACTACTGCTTCTCTACCTTTCCATCATCTGTTCCTTTGTTTATTCCGGCAGTATATCCATTGGTAGTGCGTTTTCCGAGCTTGAGAAGCCCTTTTCCTATCAATCTCTGAGCTGATTGAGCTACCAGAGGATCAAACTGTCTTCCTGACTCCTTTGCAAGCTCAAGTAGTACATCTTCTGGTGAGATCATGCTGCGATAGGGCCGTTCTGAAATCATGGCTTCTACTGTATCCGCAACATTAAGAATTCTTGCGGTAAGAGTGATGTCCTCCCCTGCAAGACCCTGGGGATAGCCTTTTCCGTCGTATCGTTCGTGGTGTTGATGAATTGCATTAATAATTTCAGGCGGAAAACCTATCGGCTCGAGGATCCTGATCCCGTATGCTGGATGGTCTTTCATAACATTGAATTCCTCTTGGCTCAAGCGAGTCGGCTTGCTGATAATAGAATCACTGATGCCGATTTTTCCTACATCATGCAGAATCGCTGCGATGTGGATATCTTCAAGTTCTACAGGTTTGACTCCCATATCTCGCGCAATTTCGACAGCGTATCGCGCCACGTTTGTTGAGTGCCATCGCGTATAGGGGTCCTTGGCTTCTACTGCGGCTACAAGCGCTTGAATTGTCCTAAAATAATTTTCCTGCAAGTTTTCGAATAATCCCGCGTTTTCCATGGTTATCGCAACCTGATTCGCTAGTATCGAAACAACCTGCAAGTCACTTGTAGTAAAAGAAGACCCGGAAAATTTTCCTACATTAAGCACACCGAAGGATCTGTTTTTACCCGTAAGTGGAACTGACATGCATGATGAAGGAGTATTCTCTTTATTCATTGCATTCATTACTTCTGGATTATGATTGTATCCTGAGGAAATAATCAGGGGCTTTCCGTACTTGTACACTAAGCCGGAGACCCCTTCTCCCTGCTTGCGACTCGCCCGAAGGGCGATATCTGTCGGAAGGCCATGCGATGCCCGTATCAGAAGATCACCGGATGTTTCGTCAATTAGCATCAGTGAAACCCTGTCAGCCGAGAATTCCTGTACGAGGATATTGGTGATTATTTTAAAAAGGTTCTCGAGATCAACCTCGGTTACAAGAAGTTTACTGATTTCAAACAACGGGATAAGCGCTTTAAGGCGTATATTCTCTTTTTTTAAACGACACCGGTTTATAGTACGGCTGACAGCATTAAGAATCTCTTCCTGCGTAAAAGGTTTAAGTACGAATGCGTCTGCTCCCCGTCGGAGAGACTCAATGGCTGTATCAAGAGTAGCATGGCCTGTGATTAAAATTATCATGACATCTTGGTTCAAACCTTTTACCCGTTCAATAAGGTCTAATCCGTCCATGCCAGGCATCATAATATCCGTAATTATCAAATCAACAAACGAGTCATTGAGCTCTTCCAAGGCAGTTGCCGCATCAGCAACTGCCGTAACCTGATACCCTTCGCCCGCCAACATGTGATTGCACAAATCTCGAATCATATGCTCATCGTCTACTACAAGAATCTTCTCCCCGGCCATGGCTAAACTCCGTCGTTATTTTTCAACAGTCGTGTCAAGCTCACAGTAACTTTGTTTTTTAGCTTTTAGTTGTCCGCTTTTTATTTTATGTATAGTATCACAAAAAAAAAACCCTGTAAACTCAGTACAGGGTTTTTGTTGATAGATGCGAGGTTCACACTGGTATTAACCAGATGGCAATCATATGGTTCAGCGAATTACTTTTCCGCGGCAGTTTTCTTTGATTTTTTGTTCTCTGCGTCTTTAGTGTCTTTGGTCTTTTTTGACTTTTTCGGTGATTTTGCATCACTTTTTGTCTTTTTGTTTTCTGAACCTTTGGATTCAGCTGTTTCCTTTTTCTGACGCTCTATAAGTTCAATAACGGCCATAGGAGCCGCATCGCCAATCCGATTGCGGGTTAGGACAATCCTTGTATATCCACCGTTTCGTGAAGAAAATCTTGGGGCAAGTATTGTAAACAAGCTGCTTACAACTGATTCATCTTGAATAAAGCTAAGAGCTTGCCGTCTGGAATGCAGATCCCCCCGCTTGCCCAACGTAATCATTTTTTCGACAAGCGGTCGTATTTCTTTTGCTTTTGCAACAGTTGTCTCAATTTTTTCGTTTTTAATTATTGAAGCTACCAGCATTCTCAACAACGCTTTACGATGGCCTGAATCTCTGCCAAACTGTCTTCCCGCACAACCATGTCTCATTTTGAATTCCTTGTCTATTTGATCTTATATGTTAGAATTTAGGACTCGCTTGGCCGTTCCGCTAAAAGCCGCCTCGCTTCTGTCACAATCTTGTCATCAACTCTCATGCCGAGGCCAAGCCCCATTTCTGAGAGGATTTCCTTAATTTCATTCAGCGATTTTCTTCCGAAATTCTTTGTTTTCAGCATTTCACTTTCTGTTTTTTGCACCATCTCCGCAATAGTCTCTATCCCGGCGTTTTTAAGACAATTAGCTGCCCGCACAGAAAGTTCCAATTCATTAACACTACGGAGCAGATTTTCGTTAAAAGGTGGCGCTTTCCTGATCTCCTCTTCCAATACCGGAGTCTCTTCTTCTTCCTCTGGTAAATGGATGAAAATCGCAAGATGATCCTTCAGCACTTTGGCTGCATGAGCTACGGCATCGTCAGGACGAATACTACCATCCGTCCAAACTTCCAGAACGAGTTTATCATAATCCGTGTCCTGTCCCACACGGGCATTTTCCACCTTGAAATTTACTTTGCGTATAGGAGAAAAAATTGAATCGATCGGAATAACGCCAATTGGTTGTCCGGGTTCTTTATTTTTATCTGACGCAATATATCCTCTTCCGCGTCGCGCCCGCATTTCAACTTCAAGTTTGCCGCTTTTATCGATTGTCGCGATATGCAAATCTGGATTAAGCAACTCAACTTCAGGATCCGCTTCAATATCTTTTGCCGATACTTCACCCGGTCCTTTCGCCCTAAGGAACAGGGTTTTTGTTTTATCCGTATGGAGCTTTAACCGGACTTCCTTCAAGTTCAATATCAACTCTGTAGTATCTTCTACAACGCCTGGAATACTCGAAAATTCGTGCTGCACACCACCAATTTTTATCGAGGTGATCGCAGATCCTTCCAATGAGGAAAGAAGAACTCTTCGCAAAGAATTCCCCAAAGTTGTGCCAAAACCACGTTCTAATGGTTCTGCAGTGAATTTGCCATAAGTTTCTGTTATTTTTTTAGGATCATATTGAAGCTTTTTAGGCATCTGAAAATCCTTGATTTTTTTAAGCATAGCTCCTCCGAAACGGAGTGAATAAACTGATTATGATTGAGCAAACACAGATTATATAAATTGAGGTAAGCTTTTATCCCCAAACACTATGAAATGCAAAAGAACATATTTTACTTTGAGTAGAGCTCGACAACGAACTGTTCTTTTACCGTTGGAAGAGTGCATTCATCCCTTGCCGGTAAAGCTAAAACTTTTCCGCGAAACTGCGCTTTATCAATTTCCAGCCAAGTAGGAAATCCTCTTTTTTCCACCGCTGCCAAGGTCTGCTGTATCTGGGCTATACTTCTGCTTTTTTCCTTCAGTTCTATAATGTCACCAGCTTTCAGCACGTATGACGGAATATTGACCTTCCTGCCATTAACCAGCAAATGACCATGGCGAACAAGTTGTCGTGCTTCTTTTTTTGAGCCAGCAAAACCCATTCTCTGAATTATATTGTCTAATCTCCGCTCAAGAAGCTGCAACAAGTTATCGCCCGTAATGCCCTTCATGCGTTCAGCTTTTTCAAAATATCCCCGGAATTGCCTTTCCAGGACACCATAAATTCGGCGGATTTTCTGCTTTTCTCTAAGCTGCAGACTATATTCTGACTGCTTAACCCTCGCCTGGCCATGCTGTCCTGGAGGATAGCTCCTGCGAGTTACTCCACATTTATCTGTATAGCAACGCTCCGCCTTCAGAAAAAGTTTCATTCCTTCTCTTCTGCAAAGCTTGCAGACTGATCCAATATACCGTGCCAAGTGTTTCCTCCATTACCTATGGTTAAATGCTTACGTGATATTAATAAACCCTGAACCAGATTTTATACCCGTCTCCGTTTTGGAGGCCTACAGCCATTATGCGGAATCGGAGTCACATCTTTAATTGCAACT
The DNA here is from genome assembly GCA_964646375.1 of uncultured Nitrospiraceae bacterium. Taxonomy (GTDB): domain Bacteria; phylum Nitrospirota; class UBA9217; order UBA9217; family UBA9217; genus JBAZLV01. The sequence continues at coordinate 6,839 of CAZYEF010000083.1, forward strand.
ATTTCCAAACCTGCAGCTTGTATTGATCTGATGGCTGATTCTCTTCCCGTACCCGGTCCTTTTACATACACTTCAACCTGTTTCATGCCATGCTCCATTGCTTTTTTGGCAGCTGTTTCTGCTGCAAGCTGCGAGGCAAACGGGGTGCTTTTTCGAGAACCTTTAAAACCTTTATTTCCGGCACTTGACCATGTAATAACATTTCCCGCAGCATCAGTAATCGTTACTATTGTATTGTTAAATGACGCATGAATATGGGCAATGCCGTTTGAAATATTCTTTTTTTCTTTACCCTTCTTTGCCATGGTATCTCCTGTGTTGATGCACCATCTTTACCTGCCATTTCTCATTGCAGGTCAGTTATTTCTTTGCAAGACTTTTTTTCTTTCCTCTGCCTGACATGGCAGATTTTTTCGGCCCTTTTCTTGTTCTGGCATTGGTTTTTGTCCTTTGCCCTCGTGCAGGCAAACCTCTCCGATGCCTGAGTCCCCGATAGCTACCAATATCCATCAACCGTTTGATGTGTGAAGTTATATCACGTCGGAGATCGCCTTCGACCGTAAAGTCGCGGTCCAAAATAGTACGAATTTTTACAATATCTGATTCTGTGAGATTTCCGCTTTTCGTATTTGGATCAACACCTGCAGCAGCAAGGATTTTTTTTGCTGATGTCGGCCCTATACCATAAATATAAGTAAGCGCAATTTCAATTTTTTTATCTTTCGGCAAGTCTATACCGGCAATTCGCGCCACGTTTCCTCCTCAGTACATACATCATATTGCAATATTATAGTGCACGAAGCAGTTCCATTCCAAATATATTTTCTGTTTTTATCCCTGACGTTGCTTGTGACGTGCATTGTCGCAAATAACTCGAACAATACCCTTCCGCCTGATTATCATGCATTTGGGACAAATTTTTCTAACTGATGAACGAACTTTCATTTTACATTACATCCATTTCTTTGTGTAATTTTATTCCTAACTTAATAGTGAAGCATTATTTGAATCGGTATGTAATTCTGCCTCTTGTCAAGTCATAGGGAGTAAGTTCAACTGTCACCTTATCTCCGGGAAGTATCTTAATAAAATGCATGCGCATCTTACCCGATATATGAGCCAAAATTTTATGGCCATTCTCCATTTCAACCCGAAACATGGCATTGGGGAGCGTTTCTAACACCGTACCTTGCACTTCTATCGAATCTTCTTTTGCCATATTTCCGATTTACCCTGATTCCTAAAAAACGTTATTTATTTGCTTGTCAGGGTCCAAGGACCTTCAGGCGTTATTGCCACCGTATGCTCGAAGTGCGCTGAAAGACTACCGTCCGCTGTTACTGCAGTCCAGTGATCATCTTTCACAACTGTTGCACTTCCTCCTGTGTTGACCATTGGCTCGATAGCTAAGACCATTCCTGCTTTCAGCCTCGGTCCCTGACCTTTATTGCCAAAATTTGGAATTTGGGGATCTTCGTGGAGATTTCTTCCGATTCCGTGTCCCACAAAATCCTTTACAACTGAATAACCTCTTGATTCAACAAAAGTCTGTATAGCATGAGAAACATCGTACAAATGGTTTCCTGGCCGCGCTTTTTCTATTCCATGGGCAAGGGCCTGTTCTGTCGTCTGGATTAAGCGCTCAGCAGTAGAGGATATCCGCCCGACAGGAAATGTTGCAGCTGCATCTCCATAAAAGCCGTCTACAATTGCCCCTACATCGATACTGATAATATCACCCTGCCGTAGACAAACCTTTTCTGATGGTATACCGTGAACTATTTCATTGTTAAGTGACGTGCATAGGGTCTTTGTGTAACCCCTATAGCCCTTAAACGCCGGTTCTGCTCCCGCTGATCGTATAAACCGCTCTGCCGCCACATCAAGCGATTCGGTAGTTACTCCTGGCTGGATCATACTGCGAATATATTCAAGCACATCTGCAACAACTACACTCGCTTTTCTTATCCTTTCTATTTCCTGGCGGGATTTAAGAATGATCATGATTCATCCCGACCGTCAGCGTCTCCCCTTGATCGCAACACCTTTTAGGAAGCCACCATAATGCCGCTGTATCAAGTGGGACTCTATTTGCGAAACAGTATCCAGCGCAACTCCGATAACAATCAGGAGAGAGGTCCCGCCAAAATAAAATGGAACGTTGAAAAACCGGTAAAAAATATCCGGCAGAACACAAACAACAGAAAGGTACAATGCACCGCCAAGGGTAATGCGTGTTAGTACTCTGTATAAGTAATCAGACGTTTTCTTCCCTGGCCTGATACCCGGAATAAAACCGCCGTATTTTTTCAAGTTATCCGCAATATCTACAGGATTAAAGACAATTGCCGTGTAAAAATAGGCAAAAAAGACTATCATGAGAACATATACTATTGTGCAGAGCCAGCTGCCTGGAGAAAGCTGCTGTGCCAGTTGCTGAACCCACTACACTTGTGCAAATCCCGCTATTGATGCAGGAAATAAGAGAATCGAGGATGCAAAAATTGGAGGAATTACTCCAGCGGAGTTAACCTTAAGCGGCAAATGCGTACTCTGGCCTTTATAAATTTTGCGTCCTACCATTCGCTGCGCATATTGAATAGCAATTTTTCTCTGACCACGCTCCATAACAATAATTGCTGCTACCACTGCAATAATGATGGCAAGAATCACAAATACCATAAAATACTGTATTTCACCTGATTTCATCAGTTGATAAGTATTTACTACTGCACTTGGAAAACCAGCAACAATGCCGGCAAAAATCACGAGGGATATCCCATTCCCGATTCCGCGCTCCGTTATTTGCTCCCCTAGCCACATGATGAAAGTTGTCCCCGCTGTAAGGGTGATCATCGTGAGAATGCGGAATGTCCAGCCGGTTGATTCAACAAAAGCCCCATCCCCCATTTTTTCAATTCCTACGGCCATCCAAAAAGATTGAAATGCAGATATAAAGACCGTGCCGTACCGAGTGTATTCTGTTATTTTTTTTCTGCCAGCTTCACCCTCTTTAGCAAGCGCCTGCAGGCGAGGAATCACCACCGTTAAAAGCTGAAGCACAATCGAGGCTGTAATATAGGGCATAATACCAAGGGCAAAAATAGTAACCCTCGAAAGAGCCCCACCGGAAAACATATCAAAAAAACCCATCAGTCCGCCCGCTGACTGATGCAAAAACTGGCTGAGCGCTTCTCCTTTCACCCCTGGAGTAGGAATGTGCGCTCCAATACGGTAAACTGCCAGCATCATGAGTGTAAAGACGATGCGATTTCTGAGTTCAGGAATATTGAGTATGTTTTTTATACCAGTGAACAAGTGTTATATTACCTCAGCCTTCCCACCAGCCGATTCAATTTTCTGAAGAGCACTTTTGCTGAACTTGTGGGCACGAACAACAAGCTTCAGCTTAAGTTCTCCCTTGCCAAGTATCTTGATCCCGGATTTATTATCCTTTATTAGTCCTTTTTGTTTAAGCAACTCAGGGGTTACGGAATCAGTATCCTGCAATTTATCTAAATCAGAAATATTTACAATTGCATATTCTTTTCTGAAGATATTGGTGAATCCCCTCTTAGGAATTCTGCGCTGCAAGGGCATTTGACCGCCTTCAAATCCAGGGCCCTTCACACCCCCTGAACGCGCCTTCTGCCCCTTATGTCCTTTTGAGGCAGTTTTCCCCGATCCGGATCCTACACCCCGACCAACTCGTTTGGATTTTTTTGTTGCCCCTTTTGCGGGCTTCAGCTCTTCTAGTTTCATAGTTAGTTCACGACCGTTCGTAAATTATGTCCAATAAATTATGTTTTATTTATGCCTCTTCAACCTTAACAAGGTGAACAATCTTATTAATCATGCCGCGTATTTGAGGAGTATCTATGCGGATGACTGAATGATTCAGTTTTTTCAGGCCCAACCCAACAAGCACAGCTTTATGTTTCCCGGGCCGTGCGATCGCACTTCTTACCAAAGTAATTCTGATTTTTCTAGCGTCAGACTTTGCCATACTTATGATAACTCCTCGACAGTTTTGCCGCGCAGGGAAGCCACTTGACCTGCACCTCTTAGCCTGATTAATCCGTTAACCGTAGCACTTACTACGTTGTGTGGATTACTCGACCCCAGCGATTTGCAAAGCACATTGCGAATGCCAACTACTTCAAGCACCGACCTGCTAGCGCCACCTGCAATCAATCCGGTACCTTCTGAAGCTGGCTTGAGAAGAACTCTACCCGCACCATAATGGCCAAGTATTTCATGGGGAATTGTGCCACCTTTTAAGGAGACAAGAACCATGTTTTTCTTGGCGCGCTCCACTGCCTTCTTAATTGCAACCGGTGCTTCCGCAGCCTTCCCCTTACCTACTCCGACCTTGCCGTTGCCATCACCGACAACTACAAGTGCACTGAAATTAAACCGTTTACCGCCTTTAACTACTTTCGCCACTCGGTTTAGGTAAACCAGTTTATCTTTTAAACCATCACTTTCCTCTGTTTCCTTATTGTATCTTTCTGCCAATGCCGCCTCCGCAGTAAACGCCTATTCTAAAAATTTAGTCCTTTATCACGCGCCGCATCTGCCAACGCCTTAACACAACCATGATACTTATAGCCTCCACGGTCGAATACAACTTGCTTAATACTTTTTTCCAAGGCTCGTTCAGCAATATTTGCTCCGACTTTCCTGGCAGCATCAACATTCCCACCATGTTTCAGCTCACTTCGAAGCGTTTTTTCAACAGTAGAAGCTGACATCAG
>CAZYEF010000084.1:0-11592 GCA_964646375.1 uncultured Nitrospiraceae bacterium
GCGGCATGTGAGCAAGAGAGAGGGCCTGGTAATAAAGATATTCAGCTTTTGACGGGTCAAGACGCACAGCCCCCCGGAATGCCTCTTCCGCACCCCAGAAGTTCTGGACCCGAAACTGCTTCATGCCTTCGGCAAACTGGGCGATGGCGGCAGTTTTGTTGATTTCCTCCCGGTCCATCGGCTGTCTGGTTTCCTGGCCATACTTTTTGATTCCGCTGGCAAGATCGAGATTGTACTGGTCGCGTTTTTCTTTTACCCGAAGAATATGGTATGCTTCATTGATGCTTTCGAAGAGTGTTTTCATCTTCTGTTGTATGTCCGCATACTGAGGGTCCGTATACCGGTCGGGGTGGTAGAGTTTGGACAAGGTGTAATAAGCTTTTCTGATTTCCTGGGGTGTCGCGCTGTGGCCGACACCGAGCACTTCGTAGTAATTTTGAATATCAAGGCTGTCGTATGCGTTCTGGAGCAGTTCTTTATTAACCGTCGTTTCTGTCACGACTGCATCAGGCATTGCGTCATCTGCAGAGGAAGACTGCTGTTCGTCACGAAACAAAAATTCTTTCTCTTCCTGATCTTTTACAGCGCTCTTCTCCGCCAGCCTGAGGGCAAGGAGGGTGTATACTGCGTTCAGAGTCTTCAAATCACCGAGGTTCGAAACATTGCAGAGATCCTGAATGCTGGACTTGCCGTCAATCAGCGAAAGCACGGTGCGCTCCGCAGAATCAAGATCGGAACTTTGAAAAACAGGTGAAGGGTCGTTGACCTTTCTGATAGTCGTGTTCATTGAGGGAAACGATGCGCGGATATGCTGCCAGTCGAGGCTGCGGACTCCTTCCAGCATAAGTTCTGTGGTATTCATTTGGAAAGGGACAATTTCGGCACCAGCCAGAACGCCATCCTCATAGCGGTACCGGCCCTCCTGCCAGGAAAAAAGACTCAGAATGTTCCGTTTCGCCTGCAACTTTGTTTGGGCAACCAGTTCCTGAGGGGTAAGAACTCCCATTTCAAACAGGATGGAGCCTATTTTTTTTCCGCTTTTTGCCTTGATTTTTGAAGCCTTGTCAAGGTGGTCTCTGGATATTTTCCCTGTGCTGAGCAAAAATTCAGAAATTGAGTCATCGTCGGTATTAGACGATACGAATATTATTTCTCCCTGCCTGAAGAAAATTTTAACTATACGCGTTTCATGCTCAAAAAAGGCGGTTCCGGTCTTCCGGCCTTTCCGGAGTTCCAGAACCAGCCAGGGCAGGGGCATATATCGTATGTCACCTGTGGGCGAAAACATAAGTCACCTTGTCGGGCAAATAATATAGCATTTTTTTGTAATTTATGCACGTCTTTTCATTTTTGTCCTTATCTTACGATGATTTCAGGTATCTTCATTCTATAAAATGATTGACATGTTCCATGAATTTATTTATAGTTAAAAATAAGACTTTATGCTGATGTTTCGGAGAGGACACTGCGATGGTTGCCGGTTGCAGACCGAAAGAACTGAGGAGCATGACGGGTTTGCCAGCGTGTACAATCATAGCAACCGGGATGCACTCTGTGTAAAAAGGAGATTCTGAATGGCTCTTTATGGGAACAATAAAAGAAGCGGCGGACGAACAAAAAGGGAAATTGCCGCGGGGGTGAAAACTGGCAATGACCTGAAGCAGGTCTACACAATTGATTTTTCCCAGGGCGGCGTGAAAATCGGGGGCGCAAAGCTTCAGCTTCCACTGGGAGCTCCTGTAGAGCTTTTTCTGGACAAAAAAGGTGAAAAAATCCCTTTCCTGGGGCGTATCGCGAGAGAAGACGGAATCTACTACATCAACCGCATCGGACGCGATGCAAACGCTTTTTTTATCAAGATTACTGATGAACGTTTTCCTGCGTTTGTAAAAGAAGCTTATCAGGTGTAACACGCCATCCGCGAAACATTCTCCACACCTATTCTAGAGCGGTGCCCTTCCAATTATTCTCTCGTGTACTCTTGCATCGCTGAAGCTTTCTTCCCTGGCATAAAGGCTGCCAGGCTATTCTATTTTTGCAGGCCGAGCTTCTTTCTGAGCGTCAAACGATTAATGCCGAGCAGACGGGCCGCTTCAGACTGATTTTCCCTGGTATATGATAGAACATACTCAAACATGAGTGCATCCAGCTCATGATGGATCTTTTCATAAATATTCCGTTCTTTTTTATCGAGAGCTTCTTTCAACGAGCTGATAAACGACTCGGGAACGATGCCGGAAAAATCCGGTTGTTGTTTAGGAATGGCGTAGGACCCCAGGTCCCTGATTTCATGGGTCGTGAGAAAATCAGTTTTGCTCAGCGCAATGGCGGACCGGATGGTATTTTCCAATTCGCGGATATTTCCCGGCCAGTCATACTCGAGCAGTTTTTTGAGAAACGCTTTCGTGACGCCCTTGATGGGCTTTTGGGCTGTGTGCGAGTGCCGGTAAAAAAGGCACTGGACCAGCGAGGCAATATCTTTTTTCCTGTCCCGGAGCGGGGGCACGTGGATCGAGGCGACACGCAAACGATGATAGAGGTCTTCGCGGAACTTCCCTTCCCGCACCATGGCGGCCAGATTCCTGTTGGTCGCGGAAATCACGCGCACGTTCACATGGACTTCCTTGGTGCTCCCCACCGGATAGAACGTCTGTGTTTGAAGAAAGCGAAGCAGTTTCCCCTGCAATGACAGCGGCAATTCCCCGACTTCGTCGAAGAATATGCACCCTCCGTCCGCGGTTTTCAACATGCCATCTTTTGCCGCAACAGCGCCGGTGAATGCGCCCCTCTCATGGCCGAACAGCTCTGACTCAAGCAGGGTGTCGGGCACGGCGGCGGAGTTGATCACCACGAAAGGTTTGCCGAACCGAGAAGAAAGCTGCGCAATGGCTTCGGCCACAAGTTCCTTGCCGGTACCGGTTTCCCCGGTAATCAGTACGGGGACCTCCACCTGCGCGATACGGGCAACCTTCTCGCAAAGACTCATCACCAGTGTCGAGTTGCCGACAATTACGCACGTGGCCGCAGGGGCAAGGGTGTCCTTTGCTATTGGTATAGGATCTTCCAGCTCTGTTTTCAGCTCATGCAGCTGATTCAGAAGCTCGGTGATGCGTTCTTTCTTAAACGGCAGCTGCAGAATCTCATAGGCGCCCCAGGTGGCGGCTTCCATGACAGGGGTGGTTTTTTCCTGGGCTGTTGCTGCAATCACGAATATTTTATTTGCAAACTCCTTGATATGGTGTGCCCCCACGGTATCCAGGTCAAAAAATACACAGGATATATTCGCAACCGGAGGGATGTTCGGCAGTTGTGATCGCACGAGCTGGTAGCCCTTGGGAAGGGCTTCAGACAGTTTTTTTTCAAAGCTTCCTGAGTCTTCACTTAAAACAAGAATCTTCTGCATGTTGTTCTCCCTTCCCTGTTTATATAAAAAATATACAATATATATAAAAAATAATCAACAGCTGATCCGTGCAATTTATCTTTGTTTGTTTTTTCAGTCAGTTCTGCTGGCATGCGTGTTGCTATATTCTGGTAAAACATTCGATGATTGAAAAGTTGCGCGTAAAAAAACATTACTTCCGTTTTACCGGAGCAGGAGGAGGGCATCATGTCAGGCAAGAAATTTGATACATTGGCAATACACGCAGGTCAGGAAGTGCCGGACCCGGCGACCGGAGCACGAGCCGTCCCGATTTATCAGACCACGTCATATGTGTTCAAGGACACGAACCACGCGGCAAATCTGTTCGCGCTCAAGGAATTCGGCAATATTTACACGCGGCTTATGAACCCCACGACTGATGTGTTCGAAAAAAGGGTGGCTGCCATCGAGGGCGGTATCGGAGCGCTAGCGGTGGCATCAGGACAGGCGGCTCAGACGCTGGCACTGCTTGCAGTTACCCAGGTGGGCGATGAAATAGTCGCGGCAAACAACCTGTATGGCGGCACCTACCAGCAGCTGCACTATACCTTTCAAAAACTGGGACGTACCACGAAGTTTGTAGAGTCATCAAAGCCTGAAGAATTCAGGAAGGCTATTACTGCGAAGACAAGGGCAATCTACGCCGAAACCATCGGGAACCCGAAGCTGGACATCCCTGACTTTGAAGCGATAGCAAAGATCGCCCACGAAGCAGGGATCCCGCTCATCGTGGACAACACGGTGGGCGTCGGACTGGTAAAACCCATTGATTACGGAGCGGACATCCTGACGCTTTCCGCGACAAAATATATCGGAGGGCATGGCACGACCCTCGGCGGCGTGATCGTGGACTCCGGAAACTTCAAGTGGAACAACGGAAAGTTCCCGGAATTCACCGAACCCGATCCCAGCTACCATGGGCTTAAATTCTGGGATGTTTTCGGCAATTTCCCCGGCCTCGGGAATGTAGCGTTTATCATCAAAGTGCGTGTGCAGCTTCTTCGGGACCTGGGGCCCGCGCTCAGTCCGTTCAATTCTTTCCTGCTGCTCCAGGGGACGGAAACGCTTCCTCTTCGCGTAAGAAAACATTCGGAAAACGCACTCGCCGTCGCGCAGTATTTAAAAAAGCATCCGAAAGTTTCCTGGGTAAATTATCCCGGCCTTCCGGAACACCAGAGCCATGGGCTGGCAAAAAAATATCTCAAGAACGGATTCGGCCCCATTCTTGGTTTCGGGATCCGGGGCGGTCTGGAAGCAGGGAAGAAATTCATCAACTCGGTAAAACTTCTTTCGCATCTGGCGAATATCGGCGATGTAAAATCGCTCGTAATCCATCCGGCGTCAACGACCCATCAGCAGCTTACGCCTGAGGAGCAGAAGACAACGGGCGTGACCGAGGACTATATCCGCTTCTCTGTCGGCATCGAGGACGTTCAGGACATCATCGAAGACGTGGAGCAGTCTCTGCAGAAAGTATAAACCATGAATCAGGAACAATCACATGCGGTTGCAGTTCAAGACAAACAGGACGTGCTGGAAACCGAAGTACAGTTTATTACGTTTTCTTCCCTATTGCTTGAGAGCGGGGAAGAACTTTTTCCGGTAACGCTTGCCTATGAGACGTATGGAAACCTGAATGAACGCAGGGACAACGCGGTTCTCATTTGCCACGCCCTCACGGGTGACGCGCATGCCGCCGGTATAAGCAGGGAAACGGGAAAAATAGGCTGGTGGGACAGCATGATCGGTCCGGGAAAAGCCTTCGATACAGACCGCTATTTTGTCATCTGCTCAAATGTGATCGGCGGATGCAAGGGCTCCACTGGGCCATCGTCTATGAATCCGATGACCGCAAAGCCCTACGGTCTGGACTTCCCCGTCGTTACGATCGGAGACATGGTCAATGCCCAGGTGAAGCTGATAAATCACTTGGGCATCAACAACCTCCTGTGCGTAGCCGGTGCTTCCATGGGAGGAATGCAGGTTTTGGAATGGATGGTTTCCCATCCCGAACGGGTGCGGAGCGCCGTTCCCATATCCACGGCAGCCCGCCATTCTCCGCAACAGATCGCGTTCAATGAAGTGGGCAGGCAGGCGATCATGGCTGACCCGAACTGGAAAGGCGGCAATTATTACGATGATCCCGTGCCCTGCAGGGGACTGTCCGTGGCACGGATGCTCGGACACATTACCTATATGAGTGATGTCTCCATGCAGGAAAAATTCGGAAGAAGGTTCAGAGACAATCGTGAGCCGTTCAAGTTCACGGCAGACTTTGAGGTAGAGGGATATCTGCACTATCGGGGCCACAGCTTTATCGAGCGATTTGATGCAAACGCCTATCTGTTCATTACGAAAGCCATGGACCGTTTTGATGTTTCGCGCGGCAAAAAGCTTTCCGAGGCATTTGCGCGTGTAAAAGCGAAAGTGCTGGTAATCTCCTTCGAATCGGACTGGTTGTATCCCTGCCATCAGTCTGGAGCTCTCGTGAAGGCGTGCAAGGCGGCCGGTGTGGACGCGACATACTGCGTTGTTGATTCCACCTACGGGCATGATGCTTTTTTGATAGAAACGGAGGAGGAAACGCATCTTGTTAAGCATTACCTGGAGGGCATCGTCCGGGAAAACAGCACGGTAGTCTTCGACGTTGACAAACCGGTGTCGTTGAACCATCAGATGATACTCGATCTGGTGCGGCCCGGGTCTTCGGTCCTTGATCTCGGATGCGGTGACGGCGCCTTACTTTCTCTTTTGGTTCAGGAAAAAAACGCAAAGGCCCAGGGCATCGAGAAGGACAGCAAAGCGATATACAAATGCGTGACACGAGGGTTGAGTGTTTTTCACGGCGACCTCGATGCCGGTCTGGCTGAGTACGGTGACAAAACGTTTGATTATATTATTCTGAACGAGAGTCTCCAGCAGGTCGCTTTCCCCGATCGTGTTCTTTCCGAAGCGCTGAGGGTAGCCAATGATGTGATCATAGGCTTTCCAAATTTTGCCCATATAGCGTCGAGATCTCATATTTTCTTTAAAGGAAGGTCGCCGGTCACCCGGTCGCTGCCGTATGAGTGGCATGAAACACCAAATCTTCATTTTCTGAGCATCTCTGATTTTATCGCCTATTGCAAAAGCCGCGGTATAAAAATCAGCAAATCGGCCTTCACCAGCGGAAACAGGACTATACGCTGTTTGCCGAATCTGTTTGCACAAACGGGACTGTTTGTCATCACGATTTGATGCGGAAAACCTTTCTGGAAAAATAAAAACACATACGGTATAATAATTTTTTACACCGTGTATTTACTTTTTCAGGAGGATTGAATTCATGAAGGTCTACTTCGACAACAATGCGACTTCCCCGCTGGCCCCTGAAGTTCTGGACGCCATGCTGCCTTTTTTCAGGGACAAATACGGCAATGCATCATCTGTCTATTCGCTGGGACGGGAATCAAAGAAATCACTGGAGAACTCAAGGGAAATCCTCGCCGGCAGTCTGGGGGCGTCGCGTCCGGACTGCATCTGCTTCACCGGCTCCGGATCGGAAGCAGACAATATGGCGCTGCGGGGAGTTGCCCGCGCTCATGTACAGAAAGGAAAGCATATCGTCACTTCAACGGTGGAGCACCATGCCATTCTGAATACCTGCAAATATCTTGAAGAAGATGGTTTTGAAGTGTCCTATGTAAAGCCGGACGAGTCAGGGCTTGTGAGCGCGGAAGCCGTGGCCAAGGCCCTCCGAAACGACACGATACTGGTCTCCATTATGCACGCCAACAATGAAGTCGGGACGGTCAATCCGATTTCTGAAATCTCAAAAGTTGCAAAAGCCCGTGGCATCCTGTTTCACACTGATGCTGTGCAGAGTTTCTGCAAGGTTCCTTTTACCGTGGATTCCCTTGGCGTTGACCTCCTGTCCCTCTCCGCGCATAAGATACACGGACCAAAAGGAGTCGGCGCGCTGTATATCCGGGAGGGGCTCCAGATCCCTCCTCTTGTGTACGGCGGACATCAGGAGGGAAACCGCCGCGCAGGCACTGAAAATATAGCCGGTATTGCCGGTCTGGCGAAGGCGGCGCAGATGGCAACGGACAATATTGAGCAGGTCATTCAAAAGATGAGGACCTTACGGGACAGGCTGGAAAAGGGGTTGCTGCAAAAGATACCACACACAAAACTGAACGGCCATCCCGTGCAGCGGCTGCCGAATACCCTGAACCTGTCTTTTCCTTTCATAGAGGCGGAATCGTTGATACTTGATCTGGACATGAAGGGCGTGGCAGTTTCATCAGGATCAGCATGCCAGTCCGGAACAGGGGATCCTTCTCATGTACTTTTATCCATGGGAATTGCGCCGGAAATATGCCGCGGCTCCCTGCGATTTTCACTGGGCTCTCAAAACACGGATGAGGATGTTGAATACGTTTTGAATACGCTGCCGGCCATTGTTGAGCGGATCAGATCGATGTCGCCGCTTGCTCCGATGTGAGCAGCCGGTGGCCAGGCACCCCGAGCGACGCGCTGCCGTGAAGCCGGTTCGAGAAAGGACAGAGCATGGCCAGAATTCATGCAGATGTTACAAAAACGATCGGGAATACCCCCCTGGTGAGGATCAATAAACTCACGCAGGGCCTGCAGGCCGAAGTGGTGGCTAAAATCGAAAAAAACAACCCGCTCGCAAGCGTCAAGGACCGCATCGGTCTTGCGATGATCGAAGCGGCAGAGCAGGCGGGGGTAATCAGCAAGGATTCGGTGATCATCGAACCTACAAGCGGCAATACCGGAATCGCGCTGGCATATGTCTGCGCCGTCAAAGGCTACCGGTTGATCCTTACCATGCCTGACACCATGAGCATGGAACGGAGAGCGCTCCTGAAAATCCTCGGAGCAGAACTGGTCCTTACGGAAGGCGCCAAGGGCATGAAAGGGGCTGTTGAAAAAGCGGAGGCATTGGCCAGGGAGTACAAAGGTACCTTTATACCCCAGCAGTTCAAGAATGCGGCCAATGTGGACGTGCACCGAAGGACAACCGCCATGGAAATATGGAACGATACGGACGGGAAGGTGGACGTCATTGTGGCCGGTGTCGGCACCGGGGGGACCATCACCGGTATTGCTCAAGCGCTTAAGCAGAAGAAACCCACGTTTAAGGCAATAGCCGTCGAGCCGAAGGATTCCCCCGTTCTTTCAGGCGGCAAACCCGGGCCGCACAAAATACAGGGAATTGGCGCTGGATTCGTTCCCGATATTCTGCAGATGAATCTTCTCGATGAGATCATTCAGGTGACAAATGAGAACGCGGGGGAATTCGCCCGGAAAGCCGCGAGAGAGGAAGGTCTTCTGGTCGGAATATCATCCGGCGCGGCACTCTGGGCCGCACTTGAAGTGGCTAAGCGGCCCGACAATGCCGGAAAACTGATTGTTGTTATTCTGCCTGACACGGGAGAGCGGTATTTGTCAACGTGGCTGTTTGAAGAATTTATGAAGTAAGAAAATGCACGCAGGAGAAAGAAGGACTAGGAGACAAAAATTTTGATCGTGGTTCCTTTTCCCGGCGTGCTCTCAATCCGCAAATCCCATCCATGGGCCTTCACCAGATGCTTTACAATTGCCAGGCCGAGCCCCGTGCCTCCCATGTTCCGTGAGCGGCCTGCATCCACCCGATAGAACCGTTCCCCTAACCGGGAAAGATGTTTTGACGGTATTCCGATTCCGGTGTCCTCCACAAAGAAGTAAATCCTTCCGCTTTCCTCGGCCGCGCCAAACGTCACGCCGCCGGCTTCTGTAAACTTGATTGCGTTGTCCACGAGGTTGGTCAGAATCTGAATCAGCCTGTCCCGATCCGCAGCAATCGTGCCGAGGTTCTGCATGATTGCTGTTTTCAGAAAAAGGCCCTTCTGTGCAGCCTTGTCCCTGAGCACGGTCAATACGGCCTCTGCGGCATCATCAAAAATAATCGGTGATTTCTCAACTTTTGTCACGCCCAGCTCGATTTTGGAAATGGTCATAAGATCGTCTACAAGGCTGTTGATCCGCTGGCTGTTGGCCTTGATGGTCCGGACGAATTTTTCGGCGTGTTCCCTGTCTGTTATAGCACCCTCAAGAAGAGTCTCTGCAAAGCCATGAATGGCGGTGATCGGCGTTTTTATTTCATGCGAGATGTTTGCGACGAAATCCTTTCTGACCTGCTCAAGTTTTTTTATTTGCGTGATGTCATGGAATATGGCGATGAAGCCGGAAAGGGTGTTTTCTCCTCGATAGGTAAGCGGGGACACCCGTACAATGCAGTAACGCTCCTGGGGATGATCGAGCGTAAGTTCCGTCATACTTGCTGTCTGTCCATGCCGGACCTCGTCCAGGAGCTGCAGAAACTCGCTGCTTCGAACCACTTCAACGAATTGTTTCCCTTCCGGGGGAGCATCTCCAAAAAAGAGCCCGGAGGCCGCGCTCGAAAATCTGATGATTTCCTTTGCGTCACTGATGAGCAGCGCGTCGGGAATGCTGGTAAGAATTGCGGCAAGCCGGTCTTTTTCTTCCTCGATCTGGTGGATATTCTTCTTTAATTCAACGGACATGGTGTTCAGGCTTTCAGCGATCTCAGCAAACTCCCCGGAGCCTCCCAGGAACAGTCTTTTCCCGACCTCACCGCGCGCGACCTGGCTCGAAAAATCGCGGATCTGTCCCGTCAGTTTGCGAATGCGTTCGATTTGCCACGCTGAAAACATTCCTGCCACCAGCAGAACAAAAAGAACGACGGTGAGTATTTGCATTTTGAGAGCGTTGATGGCTTCATCCACCTTATGCAGGGGAACGCTCAATCTGATGTAACCTGCCGGCTTATTCTGGCGTGTGATTTGCTTTGCCACGTAGAGAAAGTCTCGCTTCACGGTATCACTAACCCGTATTGCCATGCCGACGCCGATCATTTGCGCCTGTTGTATTTCCTGCCGGAGGCCGTGATTTTCCATCACGGATGATGCCATATCGGAATCGCCGAGTACTTTCCCGTCGAGGTGTACTATGGTTATGCGTGCACCGCTTTCTGCTTTGAGGTCTTTGCAGACATCATCAAGCGTTGATTTCGGCGTAAAAGAAATGGTCCGGGCGATCAGGGACGCCTGCACCAGAAGATTTTCCTTCAGGTCGTTGATATGCCGTTCCTTGACGGTATCAGCGATGTATAGCTGCACAGACACCACTGCCAGAAGCATGATGAGTGCGTACAGGATAAATATGCGTTTGAAAAGGCTCGGTCGTATTGTTTTATTCAACATAGTAGCCTACGCCTCGTCTGGTTTTTACGTATACAGGTTTTGCGGGATCATCTTCGATCTGGGTCCGCAGGCGTCTTATGTGCACGTCAACAGTTCTGGGCTCGACGAATGTTTCATCCTTCCATACCGCGTCAAGCAGCTGGTCGCGGCTGAACACCCTGCCCCTTCTTTCCATCAGATACAGCAGAAGCTTGAATTCCGTGGCGCTGAGGTGCACGGGGGTTTCGCGCTTATGCACGCTGTACCGCTCTATGTCTATGCTGAGATCCCCGAGGCGGATCACTTTTTCCGGCGTTGTTTTTTTGCCTGTTCTCCTGAGAACCGCATTGATACGGGCTATAAGCTCCTTGGGGCTGAAAGGTTTCGTTATATAATCATCCGCACCGGTTTCCAAACCGCGGATTTTGTCTGTTTCATCGCCTTTTGCCGTGAGCATGATGATGGGAATATGCTCTGTTTTCTGGTTCTGTTTGAGGATGCGGCAGAGTTCCAGACCCTGAATGCCGGGGAGCATGAGGTCGAGCACGATGAGATGAAAGTCGTTCTTTTTGATCTGCTGGAGAGCATCTTCGCTGTCAGCAGCCGAGGAAACGGAGAAACCCGCTTTTTTGAGATTGTACGAAACCAGTTCCGCAAGATCCGGCTCGTCATCAACGATGAGAATGTTTTTCGTGTTCATGATGGCACAGTACCGAGTTCTCGCTGAGCAGCAGCGCAGAGTGCAAGAGATTATTGTCCTTCAAATGCGAGAAGCCGTTGGCGAAGGGTGTCGGGGATGGGCGTTTTTTTCCCCTCATGGTAATTGTACATGACAATCACCCCTTCTCCTTCAGCGGCGACTTTTTGGTGGCGGTGGCTCACGACCACATGCTTCATGGTGACCCTGTCTTCCTCGAT
>CAZYEF010000085.1:0-11523 GCA_964646375.1 uncultured Nitrospiraceae bacterium
TGGCAAGCTTGATGTTGCTGTAGCTCAACTGGGAAACAATATCGGCGAGCTTCAGCAAAAAGGCCATTCCCGTGTCCACCGTCTGCCTGCTGAGGCGCGGGACTGCGTTCAATGCGGTGATATATTCCTCCTCATCAAAACCGTGCTGCCGGGCCTGAAGCCGGAAAAAGTCGTGGTCCGGCAGCGGTTCGTCCGCAAAGAAAAACTGACCCGTGAAGAGATGACCGAGACGCTTGCCTCCGACTACAACAGGAGTCGCGATGTTCCACATGTTGTTTCTGCATTTGTAAAGCCTGAATTTGCCCGCAGGGATGTCCGCGGTAAGGAGCGTGTCGCTTTCCATGCACTGTCTGCCTGTCTCAGGATGGATGCGGTGGAAGCGCGCGCAGATATCCTGCCACCCCACGTTGACCAGGACGTTCCCGTTCAGATCGGTTATGGTCATGGGAATCCCGGCCAGTTTGTAGAAATCATCCATGAGGGACTGGATCGCTTGCGTATTGATGATATCAGCGAGATCCAGAGTTCCAATGTCTCCTTCAGGAGCAAGGATGCTGTTCAGTTTCTGGCTGATGCGCTGCTCGCTTTTGCGGAGTGCTTCCTCGGCCCGTTTGCGCGCGGTGATGTTATAGGCATAGATGCGGAAGGCCTTAAACTGGGGAACCAGCTGGATTGTCGCACCGAACACCAGGTCCTGTATGGTAATTTCTCGGTAAAGAGATGTATCCTTGTTCTTTTTGAGTTCCTCCAGGATATTCTGAACATCGGAAGGCAGAAAAAGGCCGGCTGCATCCTCGTTCAGGCCGAGGTTCCGGAGGACCGTCTGGACGGCTGGATTAAAAAAGATTACCTTCCCCGAGAAATCCACTTCCACGATTGGATTGGGGTTCAGCTGCGGAAACGAAGCAAGATGCCGTGTGCGGCATTCCGCCCGATTGCGTTCAGTAATATCGCGTGCCAGATGCACGGAACCGGTCAGGCGGCCCTGTTCATCGAATAACGGTGCCGTGCTGACCAGAAGATCGCTGCTGATGCGTTCCTCATGCACTTCCTCGACGTGCGACAGGTTGTCTTGTATGGTGTGGGAATGAGGACAGAAAACAGGCGGGAACGTGGTGCCGTGCATGATTTCATAGCAGGGCAGACCGACACACTGCTCGGGGGCAAGCCCGAGACGCTCTGCCATGGCTTTGTTTATTTTCCGGATATGATGCTGCGTGTCGATGATTGCAACCATGTCCGGAATGCTGTCGAATGTCCGCTCCCATTCTTTCTGCGTATGAAGCAGCCTGTCCTGGGCGTTTTTGAGCTCAGTGAAAAGACTTTTATTTTGGAATATAAGTTCTTCGCGGGATGCTTCCGATTCACTGCCGGAAAGGGTTTTTTGTTCATTGCAGTTGCCTTCGGTATGCATATCCTGCACTACCGGATCAGTTCCGGTCAGATGCACTTTTGCCGTCGTTTGTTTTTGGGTATGTGCGTCGCCTGGATTCACGGTCTTGCGCGTTTTTTTTGTGCCTGGTTTTGCTTTCGAAGTCATACATCCCTGGGTCGGAAGAGAGTCAGTCTGTGAGGCATACATCAACGGCATCGGTTGCCCTGTACCGTTCATCTGCCGCAACTGCCAAGACCAAGTATAGCATCAATATACGTCTTCAGGGAATATTTATTGTGTTTTTTTGCGGGTTTTTTCGTGAAAACAGAAGCCCGCGCGGCAATTTTTTTACCGCGCAGGCCTCATATTATTTGGACTATTCGACGCCATGCGGCTTAACTGAGGAGAGATGCGTCTAAACTGTTATGCTGAGCGAAGAAGTGCCTGAGAATTGCGTTTTTAGAATATCAAATATATCAGACAGCTGCTCAGAGTCGCTGTTCGCCCCATATGCAGACATGGCGCTTTGCATTTGGGTCGGCGGAGGCGGCGGAGGATTATCCTTCATGAAGACGCTCAGTTCTTCCTCGCTTAAGGTGCCGTCGCCGTCCGTATCGTAGGTGGAGAAAATGTCCTCTACACTCGATGTAGTCCCGGAACCCGATGTCGCATTGCTTGCAAAGGTCGAGAACTCGGATTCGCTGATGGCGCTGTCGCCGTCGCTGTCTATCTTGCTGAATAAATCATCGAGATTTTGCTGCATAGCCTGGGAGGCCCCATTCATGTCTTTTGGCGGAGGCGGCGGAGGATTATCCTTCATGAAGACGCTCAGTTCTTCCTCGCTTAAGGTGCCGTCGCCGTCCGTATCGTAGGTGGAGAAAATGTCCTCTACACTCGATGTAGTCCCGGAACCCGATGTCGCATTGCTTGCAAAGGTCGAGAACTCGGATTCGCTGATGGCACTGTCGCCGTCGCTGTCGATCTTGCTGAACAGGTCTTCAAGATTTTCCTGCATTGCCTGGGAGCTCATTTGGCCCATGGGGCCGTTCAAATCGTTTGGAGGCGGCGCGTTTTCTTCCATAAAAGTTTTCAGCTCATCCTCGCTCAAGGTTCCGTCGCCGTTGGCATCATAAGTTGCGAAAACGTCTTCCGTATCAATTGTGCTGCCGGCATCCTCCGACAGTTTTTTTGCCAGGGCAGAGAACTCGGTTTTATCAACCTTGGAGTCCCCACTGGTGTCTACTTTCGTAAAAAGGTCATTTTGACGCTGCTGTGTTGTCTGTAACAACATTTGGAGCAGATAACTATTCGAAGTGCTTATGCTGCTGACCATGATTACCTCCTCGAAAATAAGAGTGATTTTTTATTGCGTGCCAGAAATGCAAACTTTTCCGCGGCTAGACCATCACCACTCACCTCCTTCCTGCAACTCATATCGGCAGTGCGGCGCAGGAGTATGTAGGATTTTTGTTGTAAAAATGTGATAATTTGTAGCATTTCGTCTGAACGGGTCTTTTCCGGACTATTCATTTTTCTTGACTCCCATAAACAAATAACCGACGCCTCGCACGGTCTTGAGATAATGCGGTTCCGCGAGAGTGTCCCCGATTTTTTGCCGAATTTTGGAAACATACGTATCGAGGGAACGGTCATAACCATTATGCTCTGAGTTATAAAGTGCCAGATGCACGTCGTTGCGGCTGACGACTCTGCCTGAGTTTTTTGCCAGATAACTGAGTATGTCAAATTCGATGGAGGTCAACATTGCTTTTTTCCCCTTGATGATCACCTCCCGGCTGAACAAATCAACGATCAAACCATCGAAGTGGAGCCGGTTTTTCTCGGTTCCGTTCCCCCGGTCAAAACAGGACAGGAGGGCATTCAGCCTGGCGAGAAGCAGAAAAGGATTAAAAGGCTTTGCGATGAAGTCATCGGCCCCATAAACAAGGCTCTGAATATGATGGGTATCGGCGTTATTGTCGGATATGACTACGATCGGTCCGTGGTATTCCGAACGGATATTTTTGCTTTTTTCGAACGTCCACGCACCTGATGAAATTTCGTCCAGGATTACCAGATCGGGAGGATCATTTATGAATATTGACCGCAAGCTTTGCGTGCCGGTTCCGAAGACAACATGAAAACCGTGGTTGTTAAGCAGGTCTATTAAAGCAAGAGACGAACTGCAGTTGTCGGCGACAAGAAAAATCTTTTTTTGATGATGAGGTGAACTGTTCATGACATTTCCCTGTTTTTATCAAATGTGTTTCAGAATTACACCGACTCCACTGGCTGTGCTGCCGGGCGATCGTTCCGTCATGACGCGAACCCGTGGGCTGCCATTTGATAAAGCAAGAGAAGTGCCATCAACGCTCGGTTGGAGGCAAATCAGGATGATTAAATTTTTGATAAGTTACATTCTGAAATCAGGGATTTGTTTCTTTTTTCTCCGTTTGTCTTCGAATATTTCCACTGCTTGCTTCAGAAGCTGCGATTTCCAGTTTTTAATCTGATTCGGATGCACCTCGTATTGTGTTGCCAGCTCAAGCAGCTCTTTTTTGCCGCGCAGCAATTCAACAACTACTCTGGCTTTGAATTCTCCCGGATATGTCTTGCGTGTTTTCATGGGTGTTAATGCCTCCCTGCGGATTTTCATCCATGTCCCGGATCACCGGTCAATTGACATGGTCGGTTTATTCTTTTCATTTTTCAATTTGTGCAGCTGATTTTTCTTCAGAAAGAACAGCGACCGTAACGTATCAAGATGAAGAAAACACATGTTTTTTTCTCAAGGAGCATTGTTTCTGAAAAGTATTTGCGGCAGTAAAAAGGGAAAATTTTTCCCGATGCGCATATATTTCCTCTAAACAGCCAGGGCATCTTCAACGGGCAGAATATGAACCGCGATCGTCGAACCGCACCGGCAATTTCTGAGCTCCAGATCAGGACAAAAGCGTTTCCCGGTGTGGTCTGTTCCCGGTAAAACAGCGAGCATAGGCAACAACTGCCAGGCAACTTCGGATTCATACCGCGCACCGCAATGACATGTTTTGGGAAAGCTGTTTGGCTGATAAAACCCCATGACACAATCCTCTTCTCTGCGTTTTTTCCGTTCGCGAGGCGCGGATTTTTATGAGCGCTCAGGACCAATCACTCATAATCTGTATTTTGAAATTATAAGGAGTGATGGCCCGGTTGATCTCAATTGGAATAAAGAGATTAACAGTTTTTCCCTTCAATCCGTGCACGCCGCCATTTTCCGGATTGAGCAACGGTTTTACTTCATAGTTTCCTGTTTCGGAAGATACAAACACATGCTCTACCGGCGTTATTACCTCCAGAACAGATTTTCCCGGTTGAATAGTCTGGTCAGGAACAGGATTGTTCCTGTCCTGATGCCGGATACCGGAATTCATTACCCGGAAGCGCCGCGCGTGGATATCCGTATATTCAGCCCGCTCCCAAATGATCTTCATGGGATGTTCGGAACGGTTTTTAATCTCCATCTGAAACGAAGTCTCACCCACCATCAAGGACAGGGAAATTGCCTTATCTCGAAATATCAGCTCCCGGGAGGGAATGGATGCCCGAGGCGCCAGTTCACTGGAAACGACAGGGGAGAGGAGCCGGTATGTTAACCTCTCTGCCAAAAAGTTTTCCGGCTTTTGCCGGGAGAGGAGCGCAGCAGGTCGCAGGAGGTCGCGTTTATCAAGAGAGCCTCCGGCTCCTGGTGGAGATGACTCAACTTGATGTCGGAATATTTTTTCCAGTTTGATCCTGATCGTATCACCATCATTGATGTGATGAAGCGGTATGGTAGCGGTTTTGTAGCTGTCCTTGCTTACCTCCAGAATTTCATTTTTGCCGGTCCGCGCGGAGTCTGTCACCGTATTCACGGCGATCACGGCAGGCGAACGGAATTTTTGCTCCTTTTGATCAGATCCCGAAACAACCCTGATAGCCGAATCAGGCGGCTCCGCAATGACTTTGAAGGTTTTTGCATACATGCTTATTGGATAAGCCGTGATAAAAAGACTTGCTGTAATAAGTAACAGATATTGTTGCACCTGTTTTTGTGCTCCTCAAAATAAAATGCGGTAGTTCCCGCAGGTTTTTACATTGTTGTTACTACGGCTGTGGAGATGACAATTCTCCGAATACTGTTATTACCCGCATCTGTAACATACAAATATGTTCCATCATTTGTTATTGCGGAGGGACTCCGGAAGAGCGTATTGGTGGTTCCCGTTCCATCTGAAAATCCGGCCGTGCCCGAGATACTTCCTGCAAAGGTTGAGACCACGCCGGTGGAAATGACTATTTTCCGGATAACGTTATTGCCCTTATCGGCGACATACAGGCTGGTTCCGTCGGATTCTATGCCGGATGGCGCGTTAAAAAGCGCTGCAGTCCCCATACCGTTGCTGAACCCGGCCGTACCGCTTGTACTTCCCGCAAAGACTGCGGCAACACCGGTGGCAATCACGACGCTTCGTATGGTGTTGCTGCCTGTATCCGCAACATAGAGATATGTTCCATCGGTAACAATGCCGGAGGGATTGTTGAACGTTCCAGCCGAACTGGTACTTGTAGAGTCGGACTCCGACGATCCCCCGCAGGACATAAGCGACAAAGTTATCCATATGCTGACCAGGAAAAAAGTAAAAATTTTTTTCATGCATTCCTCCGACGAATGAAATTAATTGAAATCCTGGGTATGCTACTCATATCTCAGCGCATCAATGGGATTAAGCTGCGCTCTTGCTTCACGCACGTGGGCTTTCGCCTCCCGCAGATCGAGATTGCCGAGTACTGTGCGGTTCACCAGGCTTGACAGCACAGGATCATTGAGTTTTGTCCACCAGGTTGCCGGTGATTCTCCGTCGAGAGACGTTGTCGGGGAGGAGGCGAGTGGGTGGCTCCACCGGTCAGAAAGCGTTAACTCCGGCTTTCGGTAATCCTGATAAACTGAAGCACACCCGGTGACTGAAAAGAAAACAACCAGTATGATAAATGCTTTTTCTTTCATGAATTTGAAGGAATGACAGCGCTGCGTAATATTTTTACGGTGCCGGTTCATTTTAAAATCTTTTTTTAACCTATACGCTACAGGCATTAAAAAAGGGCAGTCAGCCGGGGGGCGACTGACTGCCAAAAGAGACACAACTGCAGGTGAAACAAGTTCATTGCGCATTGCAAACCGTGCTCTCATCTCTAAGCGTGCCACTGCTTAGCTGTTTTGCTGCTTTTTGGAAGAACCATCTTCCTTTTCGGAGTGAGCTTTGAATTTTTTTCTCTGCTCGACCGTCAACTTGGATTTGATCTCTTCCATTGCTTTTATATGCATAAGATGAACTTCCGCCATGAGCGTTTCCGTCTTCTTCACTGCTGCTTCAGCAGCGCCCAAATCCACGGTTTCCCTGTCGAGAATGTCATGCAATTCTATTCTGGCTATTTCAATGTCCGCACGTTTTTTAATGGTGTACTTCATTACTCTGCTGTTTATTTCTTTTATTGCTTCCTTTTGCTTTTCATCGAGTCCGAGGCCCATCAGCCGTTTGTTGATAAGAGGCACCGGTCCCGGCATCCCGTCTCTCATTTCAAATCCGGGGTGCATCATGGGCGGCCCTGCAGGTTTTTCCTGCCCCGGCGTTTCCTTCCCCCCCGTGCTTCCCGGTGCGCATCCGGGCTCTGCAAATACAGAGTACGATGCAAAAAACAAAAGCAGAAAACCTGCACACAGTCCTGATAGTATCTTCTTCATAGTTGTAATCCTTTCTTCCGGCCGCTTCCCAGAAACCTGCTGAAAACCGCGGCCTGAAAACTGCCTTTTTATTTATTCCTGTTCTCTCTGCAGCAAGAACTTTCGCTCGCTATTTGCTGCCGAAATCACCGGCTTGCTTTCCCTGCGGTCCGCGCAAGCCTCCTTCCGGCACGGCCGCCAGGGTCCCGTTCATCAGTTTGCATACCCCCTTGAGCGTGTCACCCCGCGGAGTGGTAAACTGGACGCTTGTGCCTTCGCTTTTGCCTTTGCATGCGGCAATCGCTTCCGGCGGAGGCCCCATGGGAGGACGTCCTTGCGGTCTGTTGCTGTCCGTGCTGCTTGTACTGTCCGCGGCTGCTGCCGGCAGACCTCCCATGAGGAAAAACAGGCATACCATCATTCCCACCAGGTATTTTTTCATGTCATCACCTTCTTTCCCGCATGTGAACCTGCATCGTTCAGTGGTTGCGTTGACGATACTATAACGGCTGAATGTGGCTCAATTATGGAAGAATTGTGAAAATTTGAGCGAGCAGGTTTTTTATCTTGACGCTTATTTGAGATAGCAATAAACTAAATGCAGGAGTTGTGACGGAATGATGAAAAAGGGAATTACCTACCGATTATTTTTTTCCATGCTTGCGGCCACGGGTCTGGCAATTCTGAGCCTGTTTCTGATCATGCAGTGGAGCATAGACCGGGGTTTTTATCAGTATCTCAGCACGGTGGACCAGGCGCGGCTGGAGCAGATCGTAGCCGATTTGAAGCTGGGATATGAACAGCATGGGAACTGGGACTATTTAAGAGAATCGCCCCCGCGATGGAACCCCGCAGACAGGATTCCGCGTCCGGAGCCGGGCGCTGTTCCTTCCCGCCCACCTGACCGAATCTACGGCAGGTTTGACCATCTCCCGCCGATGCCGCCGCCGTTCGATGAGCGGCGGCCCAATGGGCCACTTGTCATATTGAATGCCGAGAAGAAGACAATTTTCGGCTCCTATCCGGAAGGTGAGGAGCCGCACTTCCGTCCGCTCACCGTCAGGGGAGAAACAGTGGGCTACGTCGGACTGCAGTCGCCGAAGCACTTTCTTCTTCCCATGCAGGTGCAGTTTCTCAGCCGGCAGAAACATGCTCTGGCCGTGGCGGCCGGAGGCGTGGTGCTGATCGTCGTGATTATTGCGTTTCCCCTTGCAAGGAGACTGGTCAGGCCGGTCAGGGCGATGGCCGCAGCCACTCATGACATCGCCTCGGGTAAATATACAACACGCATACCGGTCACCTCATCGGATGAGCTCGGCCTGCTTGCCCGCGACTTCAACAATATGGCGCTGACCCTGGAAAAACATGAAAAAGAACGCCGTCAGTGGGTTGCCGATATCTCGCATGAATTAAGAACGCCGGTTGCCGTGCTGCGCGGCGAGATCGAAGCGCTTCTGGACGGCATACGCACCATCACTCCGGAAACGGTCCGTTCGCTCCATGCGGAAGTGCTTCGCCTGAACCGCCTTGTGGAGGACCTTTATCAGCTGTCCCTGTCTGACATCGGCGCGCTGAGCTATCGCAAGGAAAATCTCGACCTGCTCCCGGTACTGCGGGATTCCCTGGAGGCGTTTCGCGCGGAATTTGCGCGCAAGAAGATCAGTCTTTCTTCCACGCTTGCGCACGGTGCGGATGTCCGGATTTTTGGCGATCGGGAGCGCGTGAATCAGCTTTTCATGAACCTGATCGAGAATTCATTGCGGTATACAGATTCCGGAGGAACGCTGCAGGTAAATTTTTCCGTCAGCAACAATATCGCCGTCATAGAACTGCAGGACTCCGCACCCGGTGTTCCGGAGCAGGATCTGGCGCGGCTGTTTGACCGCCTCTACCGCGTGGACGGATCCCGGAGCCGGATTTCAGGCGGCGCCGGACTCGGTCTGGCGATCTGCAGGAATATTGTAGAAGCCCACGAAGGAACCATCTCCGTGCACCCGTCTCCGCTGGGAGGATTGTTGATCAGAATTACCCTGCCTGTTGCCGGGAGGAGTTCATGAACGGGGAGATCTTTATTATCGAAGACGAGCCAAAGCTGGCATCCCTGCTTGAAGACTATCTGAAAGCAGCAGGGTTCACTGCGCTCCTGCTGCCGGATGGAACTGAGGCCGTGGACAGAATCAGGGAGCGCAAACCGGAGCTTGTGCTTCTGGACCTGATGCTGCCCGGACGCGACGGCATGGACATCTGCAAGGAGGTCCGGAGTTTCTCACGGGTTCCCATTATTATAGTGACCGCCAGGGTCGAGGAGATTGACCGTCTCCTCGGCCTTGAGCTCGGAGCGGACGACTATATCTGCAAACCATTCAGCCCGCGTGAAGTTGTTGCCCGCGTCAAGGCGGTTCTGCGGCGTACGCGCGATGGAGGCGCCACCCAGGCCAGAGGACTTGTTCTGGACGAACACGCATATCGAGCCGTGCTGTACGGCCAGGACTTGAAACTCACGGCCGTCGAATTCAAACTTCTGCAGCTTCTTGCGGAGCATCCCGGCAGAATATACGGCCGCCAGCAGATCATGGAAAAAATTTATTATGATGACCGTTTTGTAAGCGACCGCACGGTCGACAGCCATATTAAAAAGCTGCGCAGAAAAATTGAAGCGGTCCTCCCCGAACCGGTGCTGGTTCATTCGGTATACGGTGTCGGGTATAAGTTTGAACCGGAATAACGAAGGCGAAAACATCCCGACAAATACGCAGCACGAACTGCATTCTGGTATGCCTGACGTTTTACTGCATTTCGATTCTTTCCTTCCATTCCCAGACAATTCCCTGCTTTTTCCTTTCATAATGTGTTGAATAATGTTTTCCGACGCAATCGCGCGCCTGATTTGAGTTGACGAGATATTTTCGCGGATATATACTCAAAGCTGATGGGATGCTGCCGGAGAAATTTTGGGAAAACACCCCGAACCGTCCCGATGCCGCTCAGCTATCCACGCTGGTTATCTTACCGAAAGGCTGCCATAAAAGCATGAATCATACTGAAACTGAGAATAAAGCTGCGACACTGCCGGAAGGGGCCATTTGCGCCCTGCAGTCGAACGCGCCCGCACTGTCCATCATTCCCCTGGGCGGAGTGGGGGAAATCGGGCTGAACATGACCGTGCTTGAATATGAGGGTGACATTCTCGTGATCGACGCGGGCCTGATGTTTCCCGACGCGGAGATGCTGGGTGTTGACATCGTGATACCCGATTTTTCCTACCTTGTCGAAAACAGGGAAAAAGTGCGCGCGGTGGTGCTTACCCACGCACACGAGGACCATATCGGCGCGCTCCCCTTCCTGCTGCGCGAAATCAAGGTTCCGGTTTACGGGACGCGCCTTACGCTCGGTTTTGTCAAAGACAAGTTGAAAGAGCACGATCTTGATACGGAGATTGATCTGGTTGCGGTTAAGCCGAGAGACACGGCGGCCATCGGCTGCTTTAACGTTGAATTCATCCGCGTGACGCACAGCATTGTTGACGGGGTGGGGCTCGGCATCACCACGCCGGTGGGACGGGTGGTGCATACCGGGGACTTCAAGATTGATCCGACGCCCGTGGACGGCGAAGTCATGGATCTGCGCACCTTCAGCGAATATGGCGATAAGGGAACCCTGGTGTTCCTTTCGGACAGCACGAATGCCGCACAGGGGGGCTATACCTTTTCGGAGAAGGAGGTCCGCCGGGGGCTTGAAGATATTTTCAGCCGCACCAGGGGAAGGATTGTGGTGGCCACTTTTGCTTCAAACATCCATCGCGTGCAGCAGATTGTGGATGTGGCGGTCATGCACGGACGCAAGGTTATCCTGAACGGAAAAAGCATGATCACCAACACGCAGATAGCCCTTGAGTTGGGCTACCTCAGAATGCCTCCCGAAACATGGCTCAAGATAGACTCGCTCAAAACCCTGCCGGACGACCAGGTCGTGGTCATCACGACCGGAAGCCAGGGGGAACCCATGAGCGCGCTCTCCCGTATGGCGGCAAACGAGCACAAGCATATTCAGATCAAAAAGGGCGACACGGTCGTCCTGTCGTCTAAAATGATTCCCGGCAACGAGCGGGCCATTGCAAACATCATCAATCATCTTTTTAAACGCGGCGCGGAGGTATTTTACGAAAAGGTGTCGGAAATCCATGTTTCCGGCCACGCGTCCAAAGAAGAGCTCAAGCTGATGCTGAATCTTGTCAAGCCGAGGTTTTTCATTCCGGTTCACGGCGAATACCGGCATCTCGTATATCACGCGCAGCTTGCAAGGAAAGTGAACATCCCTGAGGAAAATATCTTCGTCCTCGAAGACGGCGAAGTGATGGAATTTACCGCCGACTCGGCGCGGCGCGCCGGCGTGGTGAACATCGGCC
>CAZYEF010000086.1:0-11386 GCA_964646375.1 uncultured Nitrospiraceae bacterium
TGGAGAACTGCATGAGCGAAAATCTTTCCCGCATTGTTACCCAGCTCTTTGCGAAGCCAACGGCCGGCAAAGAATTGTCATCACAGATCCAGCATCTCGGCGAAGAGATAAGAAGCGTAATTCAAAGTGAAAACACTATATTCGGTAAATTCCTCGGACTTCTGGAGTCATTCAGGGAGATCATCCCTGATGAACAGCAGCGGTATCTTGCCGCGCTCAAGGCATTGTCCACAACTCTGAAGCTGAACCCGCAGGAAATCAGGAAGGCTATCAGCGGTCAGCTCGAAGAATTGAAAATACTCGAAAAGGGATTGGTGCCGACGCAACACGCCTGGAGCGATGAGCTGAAAGGCATGGAGGCCAGGTCGCAGCAGCTTAAGGGAGAAATGGCCCAGCTGCGGGAACGGATGACGCAGCTCGAAGGCGAAGAGAAAACGCTGCAGGCCGCCATGTCGGCGCGGGAAAAGGACATGGCGTTTGCGGAAAAAACGGTCCGGGAACTCTTTGCGAATATCGTGGCGGAGGTTAGTGCTTTCAACAAAAAGGTGGTGGAATTGACTGCTGATGCGCCGTCAGCACAACCGGTCGCCTCTTCTGTGCAACTCGGCCCGCAGAAGGAACCTCAGAAGAACGTCGCCGCCGGCACGACAAATGACGGCGGACAGACGGGCGGGGCAGGGGCAGTTCTTCAGCCGCAGGACACGAAATATCAGAAAAAATGCCCCCTGTGCGGGGGGCCGTTCAATCTGCTTGAGTATCAGAACATCTGGCAATGCTATTCCTGTGCCTACGAGGAGCCGAACCGTTGAGGGGCACCTTTGCAGATTGGACTTTTTTCTGCTACTGGGATAGCGTGGCCAAACCGTTGCCAATGGTGTTGATACTGATAAAAGAGATCTGACTTCAGAGATTGCCGGTTTTCCTCCGGCGGCTTCATCATTCTTCTCACAACATTTTCAAACTTCCTGCTATTTTACAGCAGCACGGGCATTCCCATCTCTCAACTGTACATCAGTTTCCGCTCAAGATCTTTTGAGCGGGAGACGCGCTTGGCCTCATCGAGAGTTATAAGCTCCGCTCTGCAGAGCTGAATGAGATGCTGGTCCATTGTCTGCATGCCGTATTCGTCTCGCCCTTTTTCGATATACTGCTCAATTTCATCGAGCTTATTTTCCCGGATGCACGACTTGATGGTGGGAGTCGCATACATCACCTCAAGGACCGGGAGGATGGTGTCTTCTTTTTTCCCCCGGATGAGCCGTATGGATATGACGGCGATAAGACTTTCTGCCAGCCGTTGTCTGACGTTCTCCTGCGCCTCGGGCGGGAAATAACCGACGACGCGGTTGACGGACGAAGCGGTATTGTGGGTATGAAGCGTGGACAACACCAGATGCCCCGTCTCAGCGGCTTTGACACAGGCGTCTATGGTTTCAAGGTCGCGCATTTCTCCGACCATGATGACGTCCGGATTCATGCGCATCGCGGACCGGAGTGCGACGCTGAAACTTTCCGTGTCAATGCCCACTTCCCGCTGGATGATGCAGCTTTTGCTCGATGTGAACAGGAATTCAATCGGGTCCTCAATGGTGATGATATTGTAGTCGAAGTTATCATTGATATACTTTACCATGGACGCGAGCGTCGTTGATTTGCCGTTGCCGGTCGGGCCGGTGACGAGCACCAGACCGTTCGGGAACCGCGCAATTTTGCCGAGGACCGAGGGAAGATTCAACTGCTCGAAGGTGCTTATATGATGGGGTATGACCCGCATGACGACGCCGAGATTGCCGCGCTGCCGGAAGATGCTCACGCGGAACCGGCCGACGTCGGCCAGGGTATAGGAAGTATCAAATTCCTTGAGGTCTTCCGGCAGTTTCCGGTTGTGCTGAGCCAGGACCGCGTTTGCGACGAATTCCGTGTCCTGCTTTGTCAGGTTCGCGAGCTTGGCGCGGATGATATAGCCGCGCACCCGGAACATCGGCGGGTTGTCGACCTCAAAATGAATATCCGATACCTTTTTGTCAAAGGCAATTTGAAGAATCTGATTCAGCATTTCATTATTCATAGCGTTCCTGTCCCTCCGCGTTTTCTCGTAAGTGTAAATCAATCCGGTTGATTGCTGGTTTCCTATGTTTTTTGAGACGCTTTTGTCATCTGTCTGCGGTACAGTACATATTCCAGAACAATGCCCACCTGCTGAGCAAGAATTTCGAGTATATCAAGCTGCACGGGGGAGGCTTCCTTTTTTCCGAAATCCCCGTATACAACCGCGATCACCTTACGATTGCTTATCAGGGGCAGCAGGACGACGGCCGGACTCAGGGGGGCGCCGATATCGTGAAAGAGCCCTTTGAGTGCTTCATCGCCGCTCTCACCATAATACGCCGTCCCTTTTTCGAGCGTGTCCCGGAAAATAGACGGTTTTGAAAGCGGTATCTTCAGCCTGTCCGCGGGTGTCGGCCCCATGCTTTTCTCTGAAGTCACTCCAATGGCCCTTTCACCGGCCAATTCCGAAGGACCGACAAGGAATGTGACCGCACGCTCGAACATTTCGGCAACAGCCGCGAGAATTATGAGCGCAGCATCGGAAGGGGTGGTGATCTCGCGAAGCGATTTGATGTTGTCTTTCAGGGCTTTCACGTGCAGGCTTGCGGAATCCGGCCTGTGCTGCAATTCCCTGACATAGGATTTGAAGGTGCCGAGAAAAGCTATCGTGTCCTGAACATAAGTTTCTTTCCGCACCTCTTTCTGCGGTTTCGGGAGAACGGCTCTGACCCCGTCATTATATGATTGAAGAATGAAGCTGCTCTCCTGGGGAGAGGCGAACTGAAGGAGGGGGGCCGACGGGTGCTTTCCTCTCACCCGATTGCGAAGGCTGATGATTTTTTCCTCGGGAAAGCCGCCGCTGGATTTGGCAGGACAGTCGAAAACAACAACAGGCATTCTCTGGGAGGCGAAACATTCCGATAGAATCCGCTCAAGATCCGTTTCGTCGTCCGTCGCAAATACGGGAATGCCTTCCTCTTTGCAGATGGTCATAACGGAATGGGTAATCAGCTTGTCATTGCTGAACATGATGACGGTCTTGCCCGCCTGCTGCGCCGTCGCATCCGGCGCTGCCGCATGATCCATGGATTTTTTTAAAAAAGAAACGAATTTTTCCTGTTCTTCGAAAGAAAAACCAACAAGCATTTCCTTTATGTTCTGGCGATGGATTTCGATCGGATCGAAAGTTTTCATTTCGGTGACAGGCCGGGGTATTTTTTTTTCGAGATGATCAAGATCGGCAAGCCCGAGATCGTCCGCGGTAATGAATGCATGCTCGCCTTTTGCTCCGCCGCCAGTTTCCTCCGGAAGGACCTCGGCATAGAGCGACTCAAAAGACGGGACTTCTTTCCCGTTCGCCCGATCACGTTCGCGTTCATCAAAGACACGAAGCGCGTCCATCAGAGCCATCTGCGCATCTATTCCTACATCCTGCTCCGGACCGCCGAAGGCAGCACCGACTTCCGAGGAGAAGACGAACGTATCGGTGTCGAACGTAAAGGTGCCCTTGGTCCAGCTCATCAGCTCAACGATGGTCATCTCGACCAGCTTTCTGAGCCCCCGGAGAGCGTCTTCCCGCTTGAGTTTACCCATCTGCATCAGGGTGATCATAAGCGGTTTTCGGTTCCCGGGGTCGTTGTTCGCGGCGGCTATCGCCTGCCTGAGATCATCAATTGTTATCGCGCCTGCTTTCACCAGGACAGTTCCGATCCGGATCTTGTCACTGGTGTGATTTGCGCCGACGATATATCCATTGCTGAAGACGATCTTGCTTTGTCCCTTGCTTCCCTTGACGAAAAAAATGCCCGACTTCCGTGTTGTGTGAACCAGCTGGATAATGTCTGCTATGGGAAGATTCTCTAATTCTCCGGTAAGCGCCATGGTGCTCAGTATCTCCTCGGAATTGCGTAAAATGTTAATTCAACGGCACAAATTTTCTCTAGCCGGATGCCTTGGATGTCTGATGCTTCAGATGAGGATATTATAGTATGATAGGAGAACAGAATCAAGCGTACTTCCGTCACGCAGGGGGATATATGCATTTTGCCGGAACAAGGGTGGAAGAGCTTGGCAGAGGTGCAACTTCAGCCAGCTCAGGATTATTCCCTATCAGGGAATCGGACATCCTGCAGGCCTGTGATGCCGAATCACGATACCCTTGAGTTCCTCCTGTCGTGCCGGGGAGAGGCCAAGCATGCTGATTTCTTTTCTCAGCTCCTCGTAGGTGCCCTGTCCGCCGAGATAGCTGTTTACGCGTGTGACTGCCGTTGATTGCAAAAAATCGTGCAGCGTGGGATAGATTCTTTCAAATTCTTCCCAAAATTGTGGAAAGCGCCGCAGATCGTATTTCTGGTGGTAGTCTTCCGCCAGGGTAAAACCGCTATACGGGACGATCCTGGTGTTCACCCGGGTGCGCAAACGGGCGGCTGTTTTTGTTTTTGATTCTACAGCGATGCGCTTCTGCTCTTCATTGTGATAAAGAATAAGTGATGCATATTGACGGGACCATGCAGGGCTCGCGGGATCGTGGCTTGCCCAGAACACATCCAGCAATTGTCCGTAGGTTATGCGTGCAGGATCATAGTCAATTTCTATTGCTTCACTGTGGTCACCAAGGGAGTGATAAGTCGGATTTCCCCTTGTTCCTCCCGCATATCCCACGCGTGTTCGAACCACACCAGGAAGACCCCCGAACCGGGAGTCGGGCCCCCAGAATCACCCCAGAGCGAAGGTTGCCGATTCCATTTTCGCGGGAACTACGGAATCGATGCGGGGTTTTTGTATCTGATCGATAAAAGGGCAGGGGGCTTTTGCATTATTTTTCATAGGAGATATCTCCTGCCCTTGCGAAAGGAAGATTGTGCATCCAATGCATAGGAGGAAAACTATCCAGAGGATCAATTTGCTCTTGCGGAAATTCAGCATGATATTTTATTTTCAGAAGCCATCAGGCCAGTGATACTATTTCACCGTTGTTATCATACACCTTTGAAGGAAGCCAAGACCATGATTTTCAAAATAACGACAGAGCATAATTGCAACTTTAGTTCGATTGACTCGTGGTCTCCGTGGTGCTTAAAATTAAAACAGTCTTGCACGCATTACAAATTATTGAGGAAGGAGAGAGGAGGTGGAAAGAGTGGCTGAAGACCAGTTTGATGCGACACAGTATTATATAGTCAAAAAAGGCGACACCCTCTGGAAAATCGCCGAAAACTATTATGGCGACGGTAAGCTGTACAAGAAAATATTTGAAGCGAATACTGACATCCTCAAGAATCCCGACGTGATCCAGATTGGACAGAAACTGCGGATTCCGTGAACTATCGGATGACTATCCGCGAGTATTCCGCAGAACTTTTTCTAACTGCAAAACACATAACCTGATGAAAGGAAAATATTATGAATAAAAAAATAATTGGTTTAATAGCAGTTTTCTTCATATGCTCCGCTCTGTTATTCGCCTGCACCGCAAGCAAGGAATCCGCTGAAATGACCGCGAAATGGACGGCTTTGGACACCGGTATCCCCAAGATGCTGGAAGCCCTCCAGAGCAGGGTGGATATTCTTTCTCAGTCTAAAAAACTCCCTGCAAGTATTTCAGCCGAAGCTTTCACTCAGGTCAAATCCGCGCTTACTTCCGCCAAGGACGAATGGAACAAGGCAAAAGATATCTATAAGACCGGGAAAGTCGCTGATGCCATTAAAATGGGGTCGTCGGTAAAAGAAAAACTCGTCAAGGCCATGGAAACTCTCGGAATGACCGTGCCGGCAGGCATGAAGTAAGAAATCAATAAATAAATCGAAAAGGGCGCACTCCATGAATTTTTCTGGACGCGCTCTTTTTTCATGATTCAGTACTCAGTAAATGAACAGGATTTAATGACTCAGGATTTTTCCCTTACACTTGTTTTTACTGCACCTTCAAAAAACCCTTATTGGCTTCCTCTGTTAGCAAAACATTGAAGCGTAAGCGGTTTCATAGAGCCAGCATCAGCAGCAATATGCAACCGTGCTTTTGAATCCCCTCCAGTCAATTGCTCCCTGTAGAGTAAGAAAAAAGACTTAGACAACAAATTGTTGCAGAGTTGCACGAAAATTTGACAATATGCAACTCCCTTTGGTAATCTTTAAGAACAATACGCATATCCGAAAAACTTCCTCGGTTCTTTTACGCGGTCGTACAAAGCAACATTTGAATATAGCTCAGTCATCCAGGATTCGATTGTCTGAAAATGGTTAATATCTCTGTTTCAGGGAAGTCAGACTCCAGGTGAGGTTACGGCAGGAATGGATACTGTACGCAAGCGCTATATTTTCCGCATAACCGTCGGTTATGCCGTCATTGCCGCCTTGTGGATACTTCTGTCCGATCAACTCCTTTCCGCGTTTGTTGACGTCTCTTCGATTATCTGGCTGGCAACAGTGAAAGGTTTGACATTTGTTCTGGCGACCGCGGTCCTCCTGTATTTTGCCCTGCACAATGTGCCGGGCAAAAATGGAGCGTCACCGACCGGCACCGAGCCCATTGAGACAATACCGTTCGATGCTTTTTCGGCAATCTCGGAAACCGCGGAGCGGATGCCGCGCTGGATTTTTTATGTGGTTGCCGTCCTGCTGACCGTTGCAATGCTGGCGGTGCGTGCGAAAATGTCTATCTCGTTTGGTGAAAGGCCCCTTCTGATACTTTTCATGCTTCCAATCGTTCTCAGCGCGCTTCTGGGAGGAGCGGGACCCGGTCTTGCCTCGACCGCGGTGGCAGCCCTCGGTGCGGCATATTTTATTCCTCCTGTCCACAGTTTTTACATAGCTGCGGTGCATGACCGCTTCCAATGGGGAATGCTCATTGCAAATGGCGTCGTCATCAGCTTTCTGAGCGAAGCAACACGCCGTGCCTTCAGGCGGGCGAAGGCGATGAGCCGCCACCTGCAGGCCATTGTCACCGGGACCCCGGATGCCGTCTATATCAAGGATACGAAGGGACGGTATCAGCTCTTTAATGAAGGTGCTGCCCGGCTTGTCGGAAAGCCTGCTGATGAGATCATCGGACGCGACGACAATGCGATTTTTTCGGCCGAAGCCGCGGCCAGGCTGAAAGCGTTGGACAGCTCAATTATCGAGAGCGGCAAAACGCAGACCCATGAAGAGTACCTCACCACGATCAACAGAAAAGAAAAGGTTTTTCTGGCGACCAAAGGTCCGGTCTTTGATCATTCCGGTAATGTTTCAGGTCTGTTCGGCATATCGCGGGACATTACTGACTTAAAGCAGGCCGACAGGGAAAAAGAAGAAACTCTGGAATTGCTGCGGATGTGCAATGAATCAGCCACCATAAGAGATTTGATGCGGAATCTCGTTCAGCATTTCAAAAAGGCAACAGGCTGCTCAGCGGTCGGTGTACGGCTGAGGCAGGAAGACGATTTCCCTTATTATGAGACGCAAGGTTTTCCCGATGATTTTGTCCTGCTGGAAAACAGCCTTTGCTCATACGACGATTATGGAAAACTGGTGCGCGACGGCACGGGTCGTGCCGTGCTTGACTGCATGTGCGGCAATATTTTGCACGGCCGCTTTGACCCTGCCAGACCTTTTTTCAGTCCGCGCGGCAGTTTCTGGAGCAGCAACACCACGGAGTTGCTTGCTTCCACGACGGACGAGGACCGGCAGGCACGGACAAGAAACCGGTGCAATGCCAGGGGATACGAGTCCGTGGCGCTGATACCGATACGCGCCGGCGGCGAGATCCTGGGGCTGCTGCAGCTCAACGACCGGAGAAAAGGGCGTTTCAGCGCTGAAATGATTGCATTGCTTGAGGATCGCGTAAATTACGTCGGCATAACGCTCGAAAAACTGATAACGGAACAAGCCCTGTTTGACAGTGAAAGCATGTACCGTTCACTGTTTGAGAACATGCTGAACGGTTTTGCGTATTGCCGTATGCTTTTCGAAAACGAAAAGCCGGTGGATTTCATCTATCTGAGGGTCAACCATGCATTTGAAACTTTGACCGGTCTTGCGGACGTTGTCGGCAAACGGATCAGCGAAGTCATCCCAGGCATTCATGAGGCCGATCCTGAAATATTTGAGATGTATGGCAGGGTGGCTCGGACCGGGAAGCCTGAACGGTTCGAATTCTTTTTGAAAAAAATGCAAATGTGGCTTTGGCTGTCAGTATACAGCCCAAAACAAGATCATTTTGTGGCCGTCTTTGATGTTATTACTGATCGGAAAAAAGTGGAGCAGGAGAAGGCGCTCTATCAGCGTCAACTCGAGCTGCTTCTTGAGACGGCGGGAGAGGGTATATTCGGAGTTGATAGGGAAGGGAAAATAACCTTTGTAAACCAGGCGGCTGCGAGGCTGGTCGGCCTTGCGAAAGAAGAACTGATCGGTCAGAACAGCCACGAAATTTTCCATGCACACCGTGCTGACGGCGCAGAATATCCCTGGCGCGACTGTCCTCTCTGCAAGACCCTTGGTGACGGTCTCTCCCGTTTTGGAGAAGAAACCTACTTCAAAGCGGATGGCTCAGTTTTTCCGATCGAATTTACTTGCACGGCAATTATCGAAGGAGGCGTAACAGGCGGTGCGGTCATGATTTTCCGCGACATTACCGAACGGAAAAAAATGGAAAACGAATTGCGGCAGTCCCAGAAGCTTGAAGGAATAGGGCAGCTTGCCAGCGGCATTGCGCATGATTTCAATAACGTGCTGGGCGCCGTTGTGGGTTTTGCCGGCATGCTTCAGATGAAGCTGGACAAATCCAGCAATCTGTTTCAGTATGTTGACCAGATTATGGCCGCGGGCAGGCGCGGCGCTGACCTGACGCAGCAGATTCTTGCATTCAGCAGAAAACAAACGCTCAACAGAAAACCCGCCGGTCTGAACACAATCATCAGGAATCTCGAAAAGATGCTGCACAGGCTGGTACGGGAGGATATCAGCATCCTGCTGGACCTCTCCCAGAAGGACCTTGTGATTCTTGCCGATACAAGCCAGATTGAGCAGGTTCTGATCAATCTCGCAACGAACGCCCGCGACGCCATGCCGAAAGGCGGCAGGCTCATTATTGCCACGGAAACGGTTTTCATGGATGAACACTCTGTTGCAATGAACGACTGCGGCATTCCCGGTGAATATGCCCTTCTCACTGTCTCCGACACCGGCTGCGGCATGAACGCGGAGACGAAAGCACGCATCTTTGAACCGTTCTTCACCATGAAGGAAGCGGGAAAGGGCACCGGACTCGGTCTTTCGGTGGTGCATGGAATCATAAAGCAGCACAACGGTTCCATATCCGTTTACAGCGAACCTGGTTTTGGGACCGTATTCAAAATATATCTGCCACTGACCACCCAGACCGCCGAAGGGCCGGCAGATAAAGGACCCGACTATGTCAAAGGAGGGGCTGAAACGATATTGGTTGCGGAAGACGATGCTTCCCTCAGAGCGCTTACGCGTGCCCTGCTGGATCAGCATGGCTACACCGTGATAGACGCGGCCGATGGAGAAGATGCCGTCCGGAAATTTTTACAGCACCGGGATGAAATAAAGCTGGTTATCCTTGACTGCATCATGCCCCATAAAAGCGGAAAGGAAGCGTATCAAGAGATACAGAAGCTGCACCCCAGAATGAAGGTCATGTTCATGAGCGGCTATATAGACAATATTTTCGACCATACCGATTTGCCGGAAAAACAGGCGGTCTTTGTCCAGAAGCCGATATCTCCAAACGATCTGCTCAAGAAAGTACGAACGATACTGGATGACTAGAAACATGCTCCGCTGTCCCGGGTGTCTCCGGCGTCCGTGGTTGGCAGGTATTTGTGCTACAATATTCATGCGGCGTTAAGTTTTTGCGCGTTCGATGCCGGTATTCTGCATGATGGAAATATAGTCGCATCGCGGGAGGGTGAACATGAATTGGCTTTCAAGATATTCCGACCACGCGTACGCTCTGCTGCGAATCATGGCAGGGTTTATGTTCGCGTTTCACGGCGTGCAGAAGGTTCTGGGCATACTTTCCGAGTTCCAGCCTGCTGTCGGGTCGCAGATCTGGATCGGGGGAGTCATCGAGCTGGTATGCGGCCTGCTGATCATGATAGGCTTGCAGACCCGCTGGGCCGCTTTTCTGGCCAGCGGAGAAATGGCTGTGGCATATTTTCAATTTCATTGGAAATTTCAGATGGGGGCCCAGTTTTTTCCCGCGATAAACAAAGGCGAACTGGCCGCGCTTTACTGTTTCGTGTTCCTGCTGTTTGCCTGCCGCGGCGGTGTCAAATGGAGCGTGGACAGAAAATAGAAAGGTCCGCAGATCCTGTTCAGCCGGCGGCCTCCCGCCCGATGGTGTTGTGTATAATCCTGGACAGATCGGTAAAGTTATACGGTTTCTGAATGAAGCCCAGACAGCCCATTTTCATGACGTTCTGCACTTCGCCCTGCATGCTGTAGCCGCTCGAAAGAATGACCTTAACATGGGGATTTATGGTTCTCAACATTTGCAGGACCTGGGAACCGCTTGTGCCTTGCAGGATCATATCGAGAAGCACGAGATTGATCTGGTCCCGCTTTTCGCTATAGGTGGAGACAGCGTCCTGTGCATTTTCTGCCTTAAATACGCTGTAACCCAGAATCTTGAGCATTTCCGATGTTATTTCCAATACAGCGGGTTCATCATCCACAAGGAGTATTCCACCGCTTCCCGGAAGGAGATCATTGTCCAGCGGTTTTGTTTCCTCCGACATGATTATTTTCTCGGAAGAGGGCAGATAGATATTGAACATGGTTCCCTGTCCGGGTTCGCTGTAAGCCTTGATGTTCCCTCCGTGGTTCCGGATGATTCCATAGGCGGAAGCCAGCCCCAGTCCGGTTCCTCCTTCGTGCGCTTTTGTCGTGAAAAACGGCTCGAAAATTCTTGAAAGCGTTTTTTCATCCATCCCTGTACCTGTGTCTGCAATGGAAATCTTCACGTAATCGCCGGGTTTTATTTCCAGGATTTTCGCGTCCAGTTCCCGTACTCTCATGTTGGTTGTCTGAATATGCAGATGCCCCCCTTTCGGCATGGCATGTCCGGCGTTGATGTAGATGTTGAGAAACACCTGCTCCAGCTGCCCGGCATCCGCCTCTATCGGATAAGCTTGTTCCTGGAATTGAAAGTCCGCGTCTATTTCCTTCCTGGTCTCAATAAAAAATCGGGCTGTTTTTTGCACGAGATCGTTGATTGACAGTGTTCGTACCTCATATTTTCCGCCCCGTGCAAATCCCAGCAGCTGTTTTGTCAGGTGCGCTCCCCGCTGAACATCGTCTTCTATCCGGCTTAGACGCTGATAATGAGGATGCG
>CAZYEF010000087.1:0-11379 GCA_964646375.1 uncultured Nitrospiraceae bacterium
TTGACGCGCTCCGCCTGCGGCCCCATCCCTATGAGTTCTTCCTGTATTACGATATATAAATAATCATGAACCATCTGCGGCCGGAACCTGCAACCAGGGTTCCGGCTTTTTTTGTCCGAAAAAACCAGCGCTGCAAAAAACAGTTGTCGGTGTGACCGATACAACGGCTTCCTGATTGACAAGTATAAGGGGTTTTGTTACAGTTACTTCTGTAAAAAGTACTAAATCACCGCAGGCTTTTATCAGGAGGAAATCATGGCGGAGAAACTTGCAATAGTCGTCGGCGGAGGCCCGGCCCCGGGTATAAACGGCGTCATCAGTGCCGTCACATTCGAAGCAATCAAACAGGGACTTGCGGTCACCGGCATTCTGGATGGTTTCAAGTGGCTGTCACAAGGCGACGCATCGCATGTTGTCCCGCTTGATAACGCGGACATATCGCGCATCCACCTGCGGGGAGGGTCCATCCTCGGCACGGCCCGTGAAAATCCCACAAAAAACCCCGAAAAAATGGCCAATGTGCTCAAGGTGCTTTCACAGCTCGGGGCCCGTTACCTGGTTACCATCGGGGGCGATGATACTGCCTACACGGCCACGCGGGTCGAACAGGAAGCGGGGGGCAAAATCGCCGTTTGCCACGTCCCGAAAACCATTGACAACGATCTTCCGCTCCCTCATGGAGTGCCTACCTTCGGATTCGAGACTGCGCGCCAACTCGGCTCGCAGCTCGTGGAAAACATCATGGAAGACGCGCGTACTGCGGGCAGATGGTATTTCATCATTGCGATGGGACGATCGGCCGGCCATCTGGCACTCGGCATGGGCATGGGTGCCGGCGCCACGCTTACCCTGATCCCGGAGGAACTCGGAGAAAAAATATCCCTGAACAAAGTCCTTGCCATCCTTACCGGCGCCATTATCAAGCGGCGGACGGACGGCAAAAACCATGGCGTTGCCGTGATAGCGGAAGGCGTTGCCACGCGGTTTGATCCCGAAGAGTTGACGTTCCTCAAGGACGTCCCGCTGGACGATCATGGCAATATCCGGCTGGC
The DNA here is from genome assembly GCA_964646375.1 of uncultured Nitrospiraceae bacterium. Classification (GTDB taxonomy): domain Bacteria; phylum Nitrospirota; class UBA9217; order UBA9217; family UBA9217; genus JBAZLV01. Next base: position 1,053 of record CAZYEF010000087.1, read on the forward strand.
TGAAGTTCCCCTGGGCGACATGCTGAAACAACGGGTCACTGAAGAGTTGAATGCGCTCGGGCTGAAGGGTACGATCATCTCCAAGGACATCGGGTACGAACTCCGCTGTCATCCACCCATTTCGTATGACCGCGAATATACGCGGTACCTCGGATACAGCGCCGTGAAATTCCTGGTCTCCGGCGGAACCGGCGCCATGATCATGCTGAAGGACGGCAAAAGCCTTCCGATCAAGTTCTCGGACCTGCTTGATCCCAAAACGAAGAAAACAAGAATCCGCACCGTGGACATTGCTGCTGATGATTATCTTATGGCACGGCGATATATGATCCGCCTTGAGAAGAGTGATATGGGGGGCGAGGCACTGGAAAAACTGGCGGCCACTGCCAGGCTGAGCCCTGAAGCTTTCAGAAAAAAGTTCTCGGTCGCGGTGGAATAGCAGCAGAGAGCAGGCTTTTAATAGAAGAGGAGCAGCACTCCTGGTGCTGCTCCTCTTTATATTTTCCGACCATTTCGCCGGCGGCGTAGAAAACTTTCTGATCTACAGGGGAATTCTTTTTTCGCGGGCTATGTTGCGCAGAACGATCAGTGCGTTGTGCAGCCGCTGAAGCCTCATGTTCCTTTGCCGGAGCGCGACAGTATCGGTGAAAGACATTTTTTCATTCCGTATGCTGGTCATCCCCTTGTTGATGTTCTCATATAACCCTTTGATCATATCTTTGTCGAATTTCTTGACAAAAAGCGGATTCACGGTAACATAGCCTTCCGCCACATCCGTGGTTATCGCTTTCAAACTCTTGCCTCTAAACCCGCCTTCTTCCGCCATAGCGCGCCCTCTCTCCTGACTGCAGAATCATACCTTGCAGAGTGATTTGATCATCTTCTCCATCTCGTCCTGCCTCTTGTGCAGTTCATTGAGGTGCTTCTCAATATCGGATTTGGGAGCATCGAGACGAATCATCTCCTGAAGCACAACCACATCCTTGAAGAGATCCCTGAGTGATTCCCGCAGCACCGCGCTGGAATTGCGGCTGTGCTCGCACAATGCGGATATTTCCCGGGCAATCTCCTTGAGCATGGGATCGTCCGTCTCGCGAAGACGCAGATTCATGCTCATTTCTCCCTCCGCCAGTTGCTGAAGCGTCCGGCGTATCCTGAGCAGAGGGCCAACGATGGTATGGGAATAGGCGGCACCGATAATGCCGATAAAAACAAGGAGCGTAACCAGCGCAATCGGCAGAAAAACCGGAAAGTCCACGAATTCAGCAAGTTTTTGAAAAACCTTCAGAAGCAAGGTGAATATTCCGAGAACAATAAGGAGGAAAATAATAAAGCGGTATTGCGGACCTGCCACGCTCAAATAGCCTTTGTTTCTACCGAGGACGACTCTTTTTCCTGTCTGCTGCATACGGATTCGGCACCCTGACACGTCTTCGCGCTTGAAAAAAATCGACCATTTGAAACTACCTGTTGAAATTATACCGGCAAATACACAGCCGGTCAAGGTCATACTTATGTTATATGAGTGAATGCATTTTCTTGAGGAACCGGCTATTTTACTGAATTTTTTTTACCAGAGGAGTCCCCCCCGGCAGGAACCGGAGGCTCCTCTGATGAACACGACCTCCTCCCGACGAGAGCCGGGATTTCTCTGTTGCAGGGATTAATTCAAAATGATACAACAATATGCCTTGAAGTACCCCTACCCTTGTGGTAAATTTCTCCTATGTCTCTCCAGGACCCGTTTAAACGGAGCATAGATTATTTGAGGATTTCGGTCACCGACCGGTGCAATCTTTCCTGTTTCTACTGCAAACCGCTCGCAGAGATAAAACCTCTTTCCCATTATGATATTCTTACCTATGAAGAAATTCTTCGGCTGGTCTCCGTGGCAGTGCCTCTCGGCATATCCCGCGTTCGGGTGACAGGCGGCGAGCCGCTGGTACGGCTCGGTGTCGTTGATTTCATCGCTTCGCTCAAAAAAAACCCCGGTCTTAAGGACATCAGTCTCACGACAAATGGCCTCCTGCTTGAAGAAACAGCGGACAAACTTCTTGCGGCCGGAAAACCCCGGGTCAATATCAGCCTTGATTCCCTCAAACGGGAACGGTTCCATCGGATCACCGGCAAAGACTGCTGGGACGCAGTCTGGAAAGGAATCTCCCGGCTGGAGCAGCTCGGCTTTTTTCCCATAAAAATCAACATGGTCCCTATCAGAGGATTAAACGACGACGAAGTCGTCGATTTCGCCAGGCTTACGCTCGACCGCAAGCTCCATGTCCGGTTCATCGAATTCATGCCAATAGGCGCAAACGACCGGTGGAATCAGGACAAGTGTTTTCCTGCAGACAGCATCCGGGCTGTTATCGAACAAAAGCTCGGCAAACTCATTCCTTTTTCTTCTTCCTCGACAGCCGGTCCCGCAAACAACTATCAGCTGTCCGGCGCGCAGGGAGTAGTCGGATTCATCAGCCCCGTCAGCAGGCATTTTTGTGGTTCCTGCAGACGACTCAGGTTGACCGCCGACGGCAAGATCCGTCCCTGCCTTTTGTCGGATACGGAAATAGACATCAAATCCCCGATGCGTGGCGGATGCGATGACAAGGAGTTGGAGCGGTTGATCAGACTTTCGCTTGAGATCAAACCGGAACGGCACTACATCGGCGCTGTCGGAGAGATGGGGACCGGATGCTCCCGCCGCACCATGTCTCAAATAGGCGGATGACTGCAGCTTATACAATGATTCCGGATCAGTATCCACAGTTTTAATCATGAGGAGGAAGCATATCATGTCGGGACTTTCTCACTTTGACGATCAGGGCGCTGCACGCATGGTGGATGTTTCCGGCAAACAGGAAACGCTGCGGGAAGCCGTGGCAGAAGGCAACATCCTCATGAAACCAGAGACGCTTGCCTTGATCCTGGACCAGAAGGTCGCGAAGGGTGATGTGTTCGGTGTCGCCAGGGTCGCAGGCATCATGGCAGCGAAAAAAACCGCTGATATCATTCCGCTCTGCCATCCTCTGAACCTGTCGTCCGTGGACATCGCATTTGAACCGGATACGGGTGCATCATGCGTGTATATCCGCGCAACGGTCAGGACAACAGGCAGCACCGGCGTGGAGATGGAGGCCTTGACAGCGGCGGCGGTGGCAGGGCTCACTATTTACGACATGTGCAAGGCCGTCGACCGGGGCATGACCGTCACCCATATCCGGCTGTTGAAAAAAGCCGGTGGAAAAAGCGGGACCTTCGAGCGATAGCACCGGGGTTCACATCCTTTCTCAACAAAAGCAATTCTTGATTCGTCTCCTCCTTTATGCCGCGACTCTTCTTTTATTCTGCAAGCATTGTTCGGCCTCATTGCCATCGCATACCTCAAAAAAATTGAAAACCGGATCGAGAAGAAGTAACATGGAGACATCAGAATATTGTATTCCGCTGCAAGGATGGATGGTATGAATCAGGCGCTTCGGGAAGAAGAAAAAAGGATGAGACTGCTCAGGTTCATCGTTGACCTTGCGCAGGCGACACTCATGCAACAGGCAGACCTGACCATGCGTGAAGCGTTTAATATTATGAAAAACACCAGGCAGGCCGCACTGAATCTTTTTCCCGGCAAGGAAGACGTCTACGACCTCATTTACAAGCCCCGGTTCATGAGAATTATCCGTGAGCGGTTTGTGATTGCGGGAGGACGACAGAAAAAAGGTTAAGCAAGCCGCATGAAGTGAACCAATGGCAACGTGAAGGAACCTACCGCTTCCGCACTAACTCATAAATCGTCACCTCAGGCGGAGCGAGAAATCGGACCGGCGGTCCCCAGGTGCCGGTCCCGCGATTTACATGCAGAATCGAACCCTTCCCAAGATCATAGGTGCCTGCGTTTCGGGGAAAGACGAGGCGCGTCACAAAGTTAAAAGGGAATATCTGGCCTTTGTGCGTATGACCGGACATCTGCAGGTCAAAAAGGCCGATTGTTGATTCATCAATCCTCGGTTGGTGTTTGAGAAACAGAATAAATCGGTCGTGCGGAAGCTTCGCGAGAAAATCTTTCTCCGATATGGGGCTTTCCAGTTTCAACTGGACAGCGGTCCGGTCATCCACCCCCGCGATGATAATCGGCCCTGCATCGACTGTTTCGTTCTGGAGAATGGTAAAACCCGCTTCTCTTGTAAAAATCAGCGCAGTCCGAAGTCCGGCATAGTATTCGTGATTTCCTGTTATGGCGTAATTTCCATACTTTGTCCTGATCCCCTTCAGTGCTTCGGCAAGACCCGTTAAATGATTGATCTGCGCGTCAACAAGGTCTCCGGTGGAAATAAAGAGATCGGGCTTTGCCGCCCTGACCGCTGCGAGCATCTGCTCAAGCCGTTCGCTCCTGACAATCAATCCGAGATGCACGTCTGAAATCTGCGCAATCGTGAGTTTGTCGGTGCCGGCCGGCAGCTTTTCGGTTTTTATCCTGATTCGCTCGACGCGGATGTCCTTGGCATCAAAATAACCTGAAACGCAGACGGCAAGCGCGATGCCGAGGCTTATGAACAACGACGCTCGTGCTGAAAGAACAACTGCGGAAACATCGGAGCGGGACAGCCACCCCGCCGCGCGGGTGGCCAGCCGGACAAGATCAAGGACAACGGAAGTGCAAAAGACCAGAAAAATTGCCGCCATCCAGAAATACGCGGCATACGCGAGCACCCGGGCAAGACGTTCATATTCATGCTGTTCGAGCGTCCGGATCAAAAAAAAAGCAAAGACCATGAACAGCATGAACACAGCAAGCGCAACGCCCGCGGCCGGGCCGAGGGAGAAGACGCTGCGCACCCGCAAAAAAACGTAGGCGTGCAAACCGCCGTAGATCAATACTATCGTGAGGAAAAAAAGGCTCATCTGCCGAAACACACTCCGATACCCTCGGCAACCTTCACCAGTTCCCCTTCGGGCTCGACGAGTTTGAGGCAGCTGATGGCTTTTTCAAGCGGCACCGACGTAATGCAGGGCGGCTGAAACGAAACCATTTCTCCGAACTTCTTTTGCGCAACAAGTTCGACCGCGGCCGCGCCGTACCGCGTGCCCAGAAGCCGGTCGGACGCGCACGGGCTGCCGCCGCGCTGCAGGTGACCGAGCACCGTCACCCGCGTCTCGAATCCCGTGCGCTTGCTGATTTCCGATGCGACGATTTCTCCCATGCCGCCGAGTCTGAGGGCGTAACCATCGCTCGCTTTTTCGCGCACCGCCATTTCCCCGCCAACCGGTTTGGCGCCTTCCGCGACAACCACGATGCTGGATTTGCTGCCCGCTTTTTTCCGTTCCAGAAGCCGTTCAGCGACCTTCTCCATGCTGAACGGTATTTCCGGAATCAGAATCACGTCGGCGCTTCCGGACATCCCGGCTTCAAGCGCAATCCATCCTGCATATCTGCCCATTACTTCAAGCACGATCACCCGCTGATGGCTCTCCGCCGTGGTGTGGAGCTTGTCAAGCGCGTCGGTCGCGGTGTTGACCGCTGTCTGGAAACCGAAGGTCACGTACGTTGCCATAAGATCGTTGTCGATTGTCTTGGGAACGCCGATGACCGGGACCCCGAGTTGATCGAGCTTGTTTCCTATTTTGAGTGATCCGTCTCCGCCGATCACCACGAGGGCATCAAGGCCCAGTTCCCTGATATTGGCCAGGATCAGGGGAGACATGTCTTCCTCTATTTCCCTGCCGTTGACAATGGTTTTATATGCGAACGGATTGCCGCGGTTCGTGGTGCCGAGAATCGTGCCGCCCATAAAGAGGATGCCGCGCGTGTTCCAGGAAGTGAGCTGGCGTGTTTTTGTCGGCGTCAGCAGCCCTTCAAAACCGTCGATGATGCCGACGACTTCCCAGCCATACTTGAAGATTGCGGTTTTCACGACCGCACGGATAACTGCATTCAGACCCGGTGCATCACCGCCGCCGGAAAGGACCCCGATTCTCATACTACCTCCCTCGTATTATGGATTTGGCATGACCGCAAGCGTGGATCAGACCAGGAAACGCCGTCATAGTTCTTCCGGCGCCGAACGCGCTGTCCGGCGCTGCGAAATCACTTCTGCGGCAATTATCCTGTTAAAGGGTAGCAGAGAAGAGAGCTGCATGCAACGAAAAATTTATGAAAGGAAAACGCTTGACTCTGACACTCCATGCCATATACTATAGGAAATTCATGAACCGTCGCACCGCCTGCCGTTCCTGCAGAGAACGCGGAGACGGCTTTTTTCTCTTCCGGTAAAAGGAGGTTTTTTGTTTATCATCCTGTTCAGCGGCTGCTGCAAGAAAGCCATTCTGTCCGCATGCGTGTAGCCGCCATCATCGGGACCCGGCCCGAAGTGATCAAAATGGCCCCGGTCATCCACCGGTTGCGGGAGCGCACTGATGTCTTTGAGGTGGTCGTCGTCGCCACGGCGCAACATCGGGAAATGCTCGACCAGGCGTTATCGCTGTTCGGCATTGTGCCCGACCATGACCTCGACCTTATGTCTCCCGGACAAAGCCTTTCGGACCTCTCCGTACGCGTACTGGACCGCATGGACGCGACGCTCGGTGCGGTCCGCCCCGACATGGTCCTGGTCCAGGGCGACACCACGACGGTTTTTGCGACTGCTCTTGCGGCGTTTTACCGCAGGATTCCGGTTACCCATGTTGAAGCAGGGCTCAGGAGCTTCGACTTGAGAAACCCGTTCCCCGAAGAAGCGAACCGCCGCCTCACGACGGTCCTCGCCGAGATTAACTGTGCTCCCACGGCACTTTCCCGGACCAGGCTGCTGCAGGAAGGGATCCCCGCTGACAAGATCGCTGTTACCGGCAATACCGTGGTTGACGCGCTCCTCCACGTGCTAAAAAAACCGTTTTCCTTCGCCGGCACGGAACTGGAATCGTTCGACTTCAGGAACAAGCGGGTCATTCTGGTCACCTGCCATCGCCGGGAATCCTGGGGCGCGGACATGGAAAACATTTTTCTTGCGCTGACCGATATCGTGCGCGCATTCCCGGATGTTCACATTGTCTATCCGGTGCACCTGAATCCCGAAGTACAGCGTGCGGCGAAGCGCGTTCTTTCCTCCATTAACCGCATCCATCTCATATCGCCGCTCAATTATGCGGCTTTCATCAATCTTATGAAGCGCTCCCATCTCATCCTGACCGACTCCGGCGGGCTGCAGGAGGAAGCGCCGACGCTCGGCAAGCCGCTCCTTGTGATGCGCACAGTCACAGAGCGCCCGGAGGCCTTCCAGGGGGGGCTTTCCAAAGTCATCGGAACGACCCGGAACGCAATTGTGCAGGAAGCATCCCGCATATTGGACGCCGCACTTCCTGAAGATGCAGCACGTGCGGGCAACCCGTATGGCGACGGCATGGCCGCATCAAGAATCGCCCAGGCGCTTGAGCGCTGGTCGCGCGGGCTGCGCCCGCTCCTGGAGCCCGCCGCCGAATTCAACTGTCAGTCCGGAAATAGCGCGCCATGACCGCGAAAGAACCGAAATCCGTTATTCTGTACCACCGCTCATACCGGAAAATTTCCGGGTCCACAGGGGCTTTTTTTCTCCAGTTTCTTTGTATCGCGCTTCCTCTTTCTCTGGCCGTTGTGTTCTGGTATCCCCAGATTACACACGCGGTCTGCCGCATCGCCCAGACCATGCTTGCCCCTTTCTTTGCACCCGATGCAATCAGAATTATCCAGGTGCCCTATGTTATCGGCGACGCTTTTCTTCTGGATCTGCCGAGCACGTATCCGTCGCTTGTTTTTTCAACGATAAACGCCCTGGTCAGCCTTTTTCTGCTCGTTTTTCTGCCGGCTGCGAGACACGCCAAGCATATTTACATTTTTCTCCTTGTGGTGTCATTCATCAACTTTGTATCGTCGCTCTTCTTTACATTCGTTCCCTACCGGTTTCCCTACGAGACGGTTGATTATTCAGAGCTCTACATCAAACAGCAGATCAGTATATGGTTTTTCGTTCCTGTCATCATGGGCCTCGCCGTATTGCCGCTGCCTTCCTCACTGGTGTCGAAATGCGTCACCCTGGGAATCACGTTTTGCTACTCCCTGGTCTTCGGAACGCTCCGCTATGCGGTCTTTCTCTTTGTCTTGACAAAAGCCTCGCTGCTATACATGGCTGTGCTCTTCTTCGTTCTGGGACCCCTGGTAGACTTTGTTTACATCGTGGGCATCTACGGCGTCCACGTCACCAGGCTGGCAAAAAAAATGAGGGGTGACTACGCTTCATGGAAATGGTCGTACTAATACTTAAAGGCTACCTCCTGTTCACCATCGGAGTCATGGTTGTGTACTCCGTCAGGCATTATATCTTCACCCTGAACAGGCTCTTCGGCGAACAGCGAATCTATTATCAGGACATCATTGACTCGGACTACAAAACCGTCTCCGTGCTGATCCCGATGCACAACGAGGAAAAAGTCGCGTCCAATATCCTCGATCTGCTCATCCAAGCCGACTACAGCAGGGAAAAGCTCGAGATCATTCCCATCAATGATTTTTCGGAAGACCGGACGCGGGAAATCATCGAGGGCTATGCGAAGCAATATCCCTGCATCAAGCCCCTGCACCGCTACGAAGGTGACCGCGGAAAACCGGCGGCGCTCAACGAGGCCATTAAAAAAGCGACGGGAGAAATCGTTATCGTTTTTGACGCGGACTATCTGCCGCCGAAGGGCATTCTGAAAAGCATCGCTGTCTGCTTCAACGACCCCGAAGTCGGGGCCGTCATGGGCAGGGTTGTTCCGGTCAACACGCGCCAGAATGTCCTGACCCGCCTGCTGGATCTTGAGCGCACCGGCGGCTACCAAGTGGATCAGCAGGCCCGCTACAATCTCAGGCTCATGCCGCAGTACGGGGGAACGGTCGGCGGGTTCAGAAAAAGCGTGGTCGACAGCCTCGGCGGGTTCAACACGAAAGTGCTGGCGGAAGACACGGAACTGACCTACCGGCTTTCCATCAACGGATGGAAGGTGCTGTATGCGAACCGCGCCGAGTGCTACGAGGAGGTTCCCGAAAAATGGAGCGTCCGGTCCCGGCAGATCAGACGATGGTCGCGCGGTCATAACGGCGTCATGTTCAGATATTTCATCCCGCTGCTGAGGTCACCCCACCTGACGTTTCGGGAAAAGCTTGACGGGCTGCTGCTGTTGCTCGTTTACGGCGTTCCGATCGTTCTCCTGGTGGGCCTCCTCGATTCTCTCGCCCTCTTTTTCCTCGGAGAGATGGAAATTTTTTCAGGGATTTTCTTCCTCATTTTTCTCGGCGCCTACAACAGCTTCGGCAATTTTGCGCCGTTCTACCAGGTGGGAACGGCGTGTCTTCTTGACGGCGCTGCCCAGCGCATTCTGCTGCTGCCATACCTCATTTTCAGCTTCTTTTTTAATATGTGGTATATCTCCAGAGGCTTCTGTGATGCCTGCATCGATATGGTCACCTGGCGAAAGACCAAATGGCATAAAACGGAACGGTTCAGGAAGACGCCCAAAAAGGAGAACGCTTCATGATGCTGCTGATGGCGTTCATACTGCTCGTTTTCCTGTTCATTCTGCCGTTTGTTCCAGGGGCGCGCGAATTCGTCGAAAAGAAAGACGCGTCGCCGTTGTATATCAATAATGAATATCTGAAGGACCCCCGCTATTTTGCATTCTCATTCAGAAAACTGTTCCGCAGTTCACTCAATGGCCTGGCCGCGGATGTAGGCTTCCATGACGTCACCCTGTCAAAAAGTGAAAAAATCCAGATCGTTGAGAACGGGCGCTTTGCCGGCGGATCGGTTGTGGAACATGTGCTGTACGCGAAGCACGACCTCGATTCAGAATCCAATGTCAGATTCAACAAGGAAGTGTACGTACTCCGGACGGCGCGTATCGGGGAGGCAAACCAGCTGCAGGCCCTGGCATGCGATGGAGACATTCATCTCTGCGCGGGTACACGGTTTTTCAGGTGGATTGACGCGGAGGGCAGCATCACGGTTGAAGGCTCCTGCATACTTGGTGTAGACGCCTCCTGCGGCGGCGTGCTCTCTCTGGCCCGGCACTGCACCTTTCTGAAGCTGTACGGATTTCCTGTTGTGGTGGGGGGCGTTCCGGTTCTCCCTCCGGAAATTGAAAAACAACGGGAAGAAATGCACGTCCTTGATGCGGAATCTCCGGAGCGGGAGCGCAGTGATTTCAAGGCTTCCAGCCTGATAAACCGCAGCATCATTTCCGTGGATTCAGTGACCATCGGTGAGCGTTCCGTGATCCGCGGACATGTAAAGACCCATGGCAGCCTCACCGTCGGCGCGCGCGTGGTTAT
>CAZYEF010000088.1:0-11264 GCA_964646375.1 uncultured Nitrospiraceae bacterium
GCGGATTTTTTACTCCCGGCAATTGAAGGGCAATCTGATCCTGCTCCTGCTTGTAGATGGCGGGCTCAGCCACGCCATACTTGTCCACGCGTCTCCGGGTACGCTCAAGCGCCTGGTTCACCGCTGATTCCTTGATACGTCTGACTTCAGCAGGCTTCAACGTGTACGCCGCCACTCCTTTGGCCTGCGATTTGAGGTCCAGGATAGTATAGGTGCCGAGAAGTTTGTCAACTTTTTCGCGGAGCGGCTCATCAAAAGTCGCCGTTATTCCCTGACCGGCTCTCGTAAAGGTTACTGCAAGCGGCTGCGTTGCGGCCGACGCCTGAAGGTCCGCGACAATATTATCCACAGAGGACTCCACTGCCTTATCGGTCTCTACCTGCATTACAAGATGACTGCCTCCCCTGAGATCGAGTCCGAGTGCTATCTTGGGCACACTCTTATGCCACCATTCCGGCAAAAAATCCCAAAGTGGGGTAGAGGGCAGGAACAAAAACAACGCAATTAATACCGAAAGGGCAATAAGCGCCAGCCTCCATTGAATGCTTTTCTTCATAATGCATGCCTCCCGCGTGCTGCAACCATGAAATATGCTGCTGCCGAAATCAATTTTGAGATAAACACCTACTCCTTGTCATCTTCTTCCTTCACCAGAGAGCCAACCGAACCTCGGGTGATTTTTACTTTGACACCTTCGGCTAATTTAACCGTAAGGGTGTTCTCCATGACATTTTCCACCGTTCCGTATATGCCGCCAGCCGTGACGATTCTGTCGCCTTTTTTCAGGTCACTCACCATCTTCTTATGTTCCTTCATTCTCTTCTGTTGCGGCCGGATCATCAGAAAATAAAAAATGGCAAAAATAAAAAGCATCAAAATAAGACTGGACAGCTGACCTCCGGCTCCCTGGGCTGCTGCGTCTCCACCGGATGCACCCATTGCATATGCGGTTCCCACTAACATTGTAATTCCTCCTTTTCAGATATCAGATATAGGCGCTTGAGTAGCAAACAGGATGCTGTTGTATGAGCTTATCTTTTCCTCTGTGAAGCAAACTATGAAACCGTCTGTTCGCGTGACCGTAGAAAATCCTTCTTAAATTCCTTGAATGTGCCTTTGTCAATGTTTGATCGTATCATGCGCATCAGGTTTATGTAATAAAAAAGGTTGTGAATCGTGCCAAGCCTCAACGCCAGTAGTTCATTCGCATTGAACAGATGGCGTAAATAAGCCCGGCTGAAATTCCTGCACGTATAGCAAGCACATCCCGGATCGACCGGCTGCCGGTCATGTTCGTATTGCGCATTTCTGATGACGACCTTTCCAAACGAGGTGAAAAACGTGCCGTTCCGGGCATTCCGCGTAGGCATCACACAGTCAAACATATCAATTCCACGGTCAACACCTTCCACGAGGTCCTCGGGTGTGCCGACCCCCATGAGATACCGCGGTCTGTTTGCCGGCAAATGAGGAACTGAGGCCTCTATCATTTCATACATCATGGGCTTTGTCTCGCCGACCGACAGACCTCCCAAAGCATAACCGTCGAATTCCATGTCTACCAGCGCTTCAGCACTTCTTCTTCGAAGATCGGGATACATGCCACCCTGCACAATGCCGAAGAGCGCCTGGTCCGCATTTTTTTTTGCTTCCTGACATCGCTTTGCCCAACGAACCGTCCGCTCCAGCGATTCCAGAGCATAATCTCTCGTTGCCGGATACGGGGTGCATTCATCGAATGCCATGATAATATCCGCCCCAAGGGCTTCCTGTATTTCAATGGCGTATTCCGGGGTGATGACATGTTTCGCCCCGCCATCAATATGCGACTGAAATGATACGCCATCTTCGGTTATTTTCCTGAGGTCAGCCAGACTGAAAACCTGAAAACCGCCGCTGTCCGTTAAAACAGGTCGGTTCCAGCCCATAAAACGCTGAATTCCCCCCAACTCGCGGATAAGCTCATGCCCCGGCCGCAAAAACAGGTGATAGGTATTGGAAAGAATAATATCCGCACCAACAGCGACCAGATCATCCGGAGAAAGAGTCTTCACCGTTGCCTGCGTTCCAACTGGCATGAATACCGGTGTATGGACTTCACCATGAGATGTCGCAAACTTGCCCAGGCGAGCGGAAGACGCAGGGTCGCTTTTTTCCAATGTAAAGCAAAAAGACATTATTATTTATCACATTGCGGAATGACGGGGATCATAAAGACGTTCAAAATCCCAAATTTGCACTCAGAACCCTTCATGGTCACATTCTGTCGGGCGCATTGACGCCGAGAATCCTGAGTGCGCTCTGGATAACGGTCTTTATTTGTTTCATAAGAAAAAGCTTCGCTCCAGTACGCTCCACATCGTCGGCAATCACCCGATGTTTGAAATAATAGTTATGGAGCAGACCGGCAAGATCCTGAAGATAATATGTCAGCCGGTGAGGTTCGTAGGCCCGTGCCGCGTCTTCAATCAGTTCAGGATATTTTGCGAGAGTCTTGATAATGTGTTGCTCCTCTTCGAGGTCGAGGAGGGACATGTCCACCTTGTCGCTTTTCGGTACCAAAAGATTTCTTGATTCGGCTTCTCGAAACAGACTTGCCAGACGCGCATGAGCATACTGGACATAATACACCGGATTTTCCCGGGACTGTTCCTTGGCAACATCCAGGTCGAAATCAAGATGGCTGTCGGACCGGCGCGTCAGAAAAATATAGCGTGCTGCGTCAGAACCAACATCCTGCACTACATCTCTGAGCGTCACAAACGTTCCCGCTCGTTTGGACATGGGAACCGGCTGGCCATGTCTCAGGATGGCCACCAGTTGCACCAGCAGAACGTGAAGCGAATCTTTGGGATGTCCAAAAGCCTGAATGACCGCCTGCATGCGGGGGATGTAACCATGATGATCGGCGCCCCAAATATTCACCAGCGTTTTATACCCGCGGCTGAGCTTGCGGCGATGATAGGCAATATCAGTGGCAAGATATGTCCAGGCCCCGTCCTGCTTTTTTACAACGCGGTCTTTGTCGTCACCGAACACTGTGGAACGGAACCAAAGTGCCCCATCCTGTTCATACAGGTTTCTGCTCTCGAGCAGTTCTTCGACTGAGTTCTGGACTGACTGATCCTGAAGAAGGCTTGCTTCGCTGAACCAGGTATCAAAGTGGACACCGAAAGCTTCCAGATCGGTCCGGATGTCGGCAAGCATCATCTCCTTGCCAAAGGTCCCAAATACATCGGCACAGGCCTCAAAAGGAGCGTTCAGGTATTTCTTTCCGTGAAGCTTGATGAACTCCCGGGCAAGCTCCTCCACATAATCGCCGTGGTATCCATCCTCCGGAAATTGTATGGAATTTCCGCATGCTTGTTGATACCGTGAGTAGATAGACTCGCTCAAAAGCCTGATCTGGCGACCGGCATCGTTAATGTAGAATTCACGCGTAACATCGTAACCAACCGCCGCAAGCAGATTTGCGAGCGCGTCCCCCACTGCGGCACCCCGGCCATGACCGACATGCAGGGGCCCGGTAGGATTGGCGCTCACAAACTCCACGAGCACCCGCTCACCTCTGCCGATGTTCTTAAGACCGTACGCGGATCCTTCCGACTCTATTTCAAAGAGCGTTTTTTTCCAGCGATCCTGTTTGAAGAAAAAATTGATAAAACCCGGTCCGGCTATTTCAGTTTTCTCAATGATGCCGTCGTCATCCTGGATGTTGGCAATGATGATCTCGGCTATCTTCCTTGGGGATTTTGATTCCGGCTTTGCAAGCGTCATGGCAAGCGTGGTGGCAAGGTCACCATGACTTTTTTCCCTCGGGCTGTCGAGTATGACTGCCGGCGGAGTTTCCAGCTTTAACTCGCCATTTTTTTTGGCACGAGCAAGTGCGTGAAGCAGAATTTCGTTTACGGTTTGTTTCATTCTTGATCGGTATTTTCCTTGCAGTTTCAGGGTTGAAAGTATAGCGTATCTTCAAAAAAAGTCAATAAAATAATCCCTTTACTTGCCTGATATGCTATGCTATCTTTATACAAAAGGACTCTTCCATGTGGATTCAGATGAGCGTAAATACCATCCTCTTTGACAGTAAAAACAGCAGTTATATCATTGTTCTAAAGGATGAAAGCGGGAAAAAAATACTGCCAATCTGGATAGGAGCTTCAGAAGGCAACTCCATAGCCATGGCCATGAGCAACGTCAAGGCGTCACGACCCTTCACGCATGACCTGATTGTTAATATGTTTGACCGGCTGGAAGTTGAAATCGCCCGGGTCGTTATCAGCGACCTTATTGACAATACGTTCTATGCTTCCCTCTATCTGCTGCAAAATAACAAGGAATATCACATCGACTCACGTCCCAGCTACGCCATTGCAATCGCCATTCGCATCGGAGCACCGGTTTTCGTCGAGGAAGACGTAATCTCGAAGCAGGACGCATCAATCGTCGATACCTGGATGAAAAATCTGGGTGAAAGCGAAGGCAGCGGCACCGAATACAACGCGTGACCGCTGTTATCAGAAATTCTCTCCTTCCCGGCAGAAAAACACCGGCTACTCGGTCCACCGCGGCGCCAGGTCGTTGTCAACCCCCATGCTGCTCAATACTCTTCCAACTATAAAATCAATCAGCTCGGAAATCGCTTTCGGATGATGATAAAAAGCGGGCATTGCCGGAATAATATGGCAACCGGCTTCGGCAAGCGTCAGCATGTTCTTTAAATGGATTGCCGAAAGCGGCGCTTCACGCGGCACAAGAATAAGCCTCCTGTGTTCTTTCATCATCACATCTGCAGCACGCTCGATGAGATTCGACGAAAAACCGTTCGCGATTGATGCCAGTGTTTTCATGGAACAGGGAATGACGACCATTGCATCCACCGGAATGGAACCGCTTGCGATGGGAACGTACAGATTATCTTCATCAAAATACGTGATCTGACCTTCCTTTGCTCCAAAATGGTTCATAAGCTGCTGCTGGATATCATTCTCCGACCCCTTAAGATGCAGATTCGCCTCTGCGGCGAGAATTGATAACCCGGTCGAGGAAATGCAGACGTATACTGAATGCCCGGCTTGAACCAGCACCTGCAGAAGCCGGTAGGCATAAGGGGCCCCTGAAGCGCCGGTGACTGCCACGGTATATATTGACATGATTTCCCTCGTTTTCTCTCAGCTCGTGCGAGTGATGTAGCGTTCAGAATACGTATTGTGCCTGATTTTGCCGTATTCCAGTTCGCTTTTTTCAACCGGTTTTTTTGTCTCGTCCGGGTAGCCTATGCTCACAATTGACAAAACGCTAAGATGTCCCGGCAGGCCCAGCAACCCCTGGATGTATGCTTCAGACGTTTCTGCTGCCGTATGGGTGCGATTTCTGATCTGCACCCAGCAGCTTCCCAGTCCCAGCGACTGGGCAACCATTTGAACGAGAATAGATGCAATAGAGGAATCCTCAATCCAGACATCGGACTTTGTACTGTCCGCGCATACGACGATCCCCAAAGCCGCATGCTGTAAAAAATGCGAACCGTGTTCTTTTGCGTTTGCCAGTTTTTTCAGCAGTTCCCGGTCGTCCACCACAACAAATTCACACGGTTTCACATTCCGCGAGGACGGAGACCGTAGCAACGCTTCCAGGAGCAGTTCGACAGACTCCTCTTCGATGCGCTTCTCCGCGTATTTTCGTATGCTGCGCCGTTTACGCAATAAGTCAATCATTGAAACCTCCCTTAAAAATGATGAATAGCTTCCCCTCTCAATACTCTATTGCTCGTTTTTGCCGATCCACTTTTGAATTTTAGGCAGCTTGAACTCGGCAAGCTTTTTTATTAGTGTTTCCGGATCCGTCTCGGATACAATGATACGCCGGTGTTCAGCCCGGACAAAGTTTTCTTTCACGGCATGATCCAGCATGGCAAGAAGACCGTCATAATACCCTTCAATATTCAGAATTCCGCACGGCTTGTTATGGAATCCCAGTTGTGTCCAGGTAGCTGCCTCGCAGAATTCTTCAAGCGTCCCAAGCCCCCCCGGCAGGGCTATAACCGCATTGGAAAGGTCTGCCATGAGCGCCTTGCGTTCATGCATCGAACTGACTACACGAAGATCGCTCAATCCCCGATGGGCAACCTCCTTATCAACCAATGCCTGCGGGATCACTCCGATCACGGTGCCTCCGGCGGCAAGAACTGAGTCCGCGAGAATGCCCATCAACCCTACATTCCCGCCGCCGTACACAAGGCCAATGCCCTGCCGCACCATGACTGCAGCCAATTCACCGGCAGTTTTCCGGTAGGCAATTTTCGATCCGCTGTTCGATCCGCAATAGACGCATATGCGCTTGAGGGTTTTATTCATAAATAACCTGTTTGGAGACGATGTCATTTGTTCATGCGTTAGGCCGCAGATTCCGGCTTTGGAACGGTCGCCATTGTAATCATCACGCTTGCCAGGACCGCAAAACCGGCCCCCATGATAAAGGCCGCCGCTGCGCCAAAGTTCTGCCATACCACGCCGAAGAGAAGCGATGCGGGAAGCGCTCCGATGCCGACAACAAGATTATACAATCCAAAGGCCGATCCCCTCAGATGTGCAGGCGCGAAATCCGCGACAAGCGCCTTCTCAACTCCTTCGGTCAGACCGAAATAAATGCCATACAGTGCAAACAGAACCCAGGCATGCCACTGGGCGTCCGCTACGGCAAATCCGG
The DNA here is from genome assembly GCA_964646375.1 of uncultured Nitrospiraceae bacterium. Classification (GTDB taxonomy): domain Bacteria; phylum Nitrospirota; class UBA9217; order UBA9217; family UBA9217; genus JBAZLV01. The sequence continues at coordinate 6,709 of CAZYEF010000088.1, forward strand.
TATATACTCCCGCATAAACGAGCCAGCCCGCAATAATCACTTTTTTTCTGCCGATGCGGTCGGATAGAATGCCTCCCGGAAGGGAAGATCCCATTTTCACAATATGCAGCGCCACCCAGATCGTCGGCAGAAGCGCAACAGGGACCCCTAGCTGTTGGGCGCGCAGCAAAAGGAATGCATCTGTAGAATTCCCTAGGGTAAAAACAAGAATGATCAGCAGATATTTGCGGTAATTCAGCGACATTTCCGCCCAGGCGGACTTGAACTTCAGGGTCCCCGGAGGGGCTGCTTGCAAACCGTCCGTCTGCGGTTCCCGAAGACCGAAAACAAGCAACAATACCGCAAGCATCCCGGGAATAAAGGAAAGGAGGAATATGGTTGAGAGGTTTTCCTCTTTCGTCCCGGTGAGTACGAGGAGCAGTCCTGTCGCCAACAGCGGGCCGAGAATGGCACCACCATGGTCCATGGCACGGTGAAAACTGAAGGCCATACCCCGGAAGGTTGGGGCCGAGGAGTCCGCAATGATCGCGTCCCGTGGTGACGTACGGATCCCCTTTCCCACACGATCTATAAAACGGAGCATCAGCACGTGCACCCATGATGTCGAAAATGCGATCAGGGGGCGGATAACGTTCGCAATCGAATAGCCGGCGACGATCCAATTCTTGCGCCTTTTGATCCGGTCGGAGAGATACCCTGCATAAAGCTTGAGCAGGGACGCCGTGGTTTCCGCGATTCCTTCAATGATTCCGATGACCGCGGGCCCAGCCCCCAGCACAACCGAAAGAAAAATCGGCAGGAGCGGATAAATCATCTCGGAGGCGCCGTCATTCAGCAGGCTTACGAACCCGAGGACGACAACATTTCGGGAGAGCCCTTTGCGCCATCCGGAGGGGGGTGTTTTCGATTCACTCATGATAATGCACGGTTCGTTGATCTTTATCTTGCAGGAAGCTTTTCCAAGAATACCCGATCGAAAGCTCTTTTTCAAGCGGCCCGGTGCAATAAATCAATTTTCCGACCAGCTACAGAGATATTTTTTTCATTACCTCATCCACGGTTATTTCTTCCATGCACCGGACATGTTCACACGTTCGTTTAAAGCACGGCGAACACGCAGTCTCCGCTCGAAGGACAATGTTCCCTGCTCCATAGGGGCCGGTCCTCCAGGGAGCCGTGGGACCGAACAAGGCAACAACGTTTGCTCCCGCGGCTGCTGCAAGATGCATAGGGCCCGTATCAGTCGTAACAAACAGATCTGCAAGTGATGCAAGTGCCGCAAGTTCCTTCAGAGTGGTGCTCCCCGTACAGTTCAGTGCACGCTCCTCCATCATGGAGAGAATGCATTCATTGAACGCCCGGTCATCTTTGCTCCCGGTAAAAAGAACCAGTGCATTTTTTTCCCGCACCAGCCTGTCAGCGAGTTCGGCGAAATTTCTTTGCGGCCAGAGTTTTGTTTTCCATCGCGCGACGGGATTGATGACCACAAGAGGACGGTGTTCCGGATTCAGGGAATGGATTTTTTGCTGCATGGTTTTTCGCTCTTTCTGGATCGGCAGTGAACAGGTTGAAGCGGGATTTTCCGCCCCCAGATACCGCGCCACGTCCAGATACCGCTGAAGCGCATGTTTTTCGACATCATAAGCAGGCAGACGTTCATTCAGAAAAAGATAGGAGAGTTCCCGCGTTCGGTCGAACCCGATCTTTCGTTTTGCCCGTGCCAGGAAGAGAAATACTCCGCTCTTCAGGAGCCCCTGGAAGTCAATGGCAATATCATATCGGGTACTGCGCAGTTCATGGATAAAGCGAAGGATGCGGGTTATGCCGCTGAAAAAAGTAACGGGACTCTTCAGCATGCTCAACCAGGCTTTTCTGCGCGAAATAAGCAGCACGTCGATGAGCGGATGGCCTTCCAGAATTCCCGATGCCGCTTCCTCGACAAGCCAGGTAATGCTGCTGTCAGGATGGGTTTTCTTGATCGCCTCAAGCGCAGGAAGCGTCTGAACTACATCGCCGATGGCGGAAAGTTTTACAATCAGAATTTTCATAACGCGCAGCGACAATCATAATCCAACCGGCGATGACAGTCAACCGTATTATAACAAAACAGTCCGTCTGACGGACGTATTCACCGGGTTTCACCGCGTTTAAAAAGATTTGCACAAGCAAGAAAGCGGTTTATAAATATAAAGAGGAATTGACTTGACAAAGGAATAACCTTATCGGTATTATCAGGCACTTATGAGTGCAGACAATTCAGATATCAATGAACTTCGCGAAAAAATTTTTGCGTTAAAAAAGGGATTGAACGCCATAATCCTTGCGCACAACTATCAGCGCCCGGAGGTGCAGGATATTGCCGATATTACCGGTGACTCCTTTGAACTCGCACGCGCTGCGGCAAAAACGGATTATGCCGTCATTGTGTTCTGCGGTGTTCATTTCATGGCGGAAAGCGCATCCATTCTCTCGCCTGACAAGACCGTATTGTTGCCGGAAATCAACGCCGGCTGCCCGATGGCGGACATGGTCAGCATACAGGGGCCGCGCAAGACGCTTCGTGAACTGTACACTGATGTCTTCGGCATTACCTTCGAGTTTGCGGATGAGTTCACGCTTCTGGATATGAAGAAACAGCATCCAGGCGTGCCGGTTGTCGCTTATATAAACACGTCGGCAGCAGTCAAGGCCGAAAGCGACATCTGCTGCACATCTTCCAACGTCATAAAAGTCGTTGAGTCACTCAAGGAAGACACGGTTATCTGCATTCCGGACCGAAACCTTTCCGCTTATGCCGCCAGAAGAACAAACAAAAAAATCATTTCCTGGGACGGTTTCTGCAACGTGCACTACGCATTTTTGAATGCTGCAGCCGCAAGGCAGGCCAGGAAGGATCATCCCAATGCTCTTCTCATTGTTCATCCCGAATGTTCCCTGGAAGTCCAGGACATGGCGGACCATATTACCAGTACCTCCGGCATGCTGCGCTTTTGCAAGGAATCAAAACACAGCGAGTTTATTATCGCGACAGAAGAAGGAATACTGCATCGGCTGAAAAAAGACAACCCCGACAAACGCTTCTATGTGGCTTCCCGGGAAATGCACTGCTCCAATATGAAGAAAACAAAACTCACAAGCATAATACACGCCATGGAAAAGATGGAGCATATTATCAAAGTGCCCGAAAACATCCGCATTCCTGCGAAACGGGCGCTGGACAGGATGCTGGAAATACCGTAATGAGCGGGGCGCAGTAAGATGCCGCACTCGGAATCTGCGAGCCTGGCGTAATAGTTCCCACCCCCTCTTGTTCTCATTTCCAAACTATATTCATATGCAAACAGCCATTGTCATACTTCTCGCAGCAATTCTTTTTGTGCTGATCTGGCTTATCATCCAGTCCCAGAAGAAAACCGTTGATCCTGCAATAACACTGATGCAACAGGAAGTCCAGTCGCTTCGCGGGCAGCTCTCCGAAGCAATGATCAGAAACCAGGATTCGGTGAATACCCAACTTTCCCAAATCACCCACCAGGTTAACAACCAGCTCAGCCAGGTGGCCCAGCAGCTCCAGAAATCAACCGGGGACCTGAACACGAGACTGGACAATGCCGCACGCGTAGTCCAGGAGGTCAGCAAGGGCCTCGGAAGCCTGAGCGAATCTACGAAACAGGTATTTGAAGTCGGCAAGGACATCGCGAGCCTGCAGGAAATTCTCCGCTCGCCGAAACTGCGCGGCGGACTTGGGGAGCTTTTTCTCGGAGACCTTTTGTCCCAGATTTTTCCACCCTCCTACTTTGATCTTCAATACCGCTTTAAGAGCGGCGAGACCGTGGACGCGGTCATTAAACTCGGCCATACCATCGTACCGGTGGACGCCAAGTTTCCCCTCGAAAACTTCAGGCGCGTCGTTGAAACAATAACCGAGGATGAACGAAAAATCGCCAGAAAAAAATTCATCGCCGATGTCAAAAAACACATTGATTCCATTGCCGCCAAGTACATTCTTCCCGATGAGAACACGTTCGACTTTGCGCTTATGTACATTCCCGCCGAAAACGTGTACTACGAACTTATCATCAAGGACGAGTCCCTGGACACGGAAAAGGGGCTCTTAAACTATTCCTTTACAAAACGTGTCATTCCGGTCTCTCCGAACAGTTTTTATGCCTATCTTCAGACCATACTTCTGGGACTCAAGGGAATGCACGTTGAAAAACAGGCGCAGGACATCCTGAAAAATCTGGCACGGCTTTCAGGCGATTTCGACCGGTTTCAAACTGATTTCGAGCTGGTGGGCAAGCATCTGGCAAACATGAAAACAAAGTACGACGAAGCGGACAGGCGCCTTGAAAAATTCGGAGACCGTCTGCAGTCGCTGAGCGATGGTGTGTCCGGCGAGGTGGTTGAAGAAACTAAAAAGCTGCCGTTATGACAGGCAGACCGTGATGCGTCCAATCACAGTTCAACCCTGGTAACAACTCCGTGCAATTTGTTGTACGGAAGTTTATAAAACTGGACAATGTTCGGCGTGAGCCGTTTGATGACGGAAAAAA
>CAZYEF010000089.1:0-11137 GCA_964646375.1 uncultured Nitrospiraceae bacterium
AGGACGGTTTTGGCCTGGCTTTTCTTGATATAACAACCGGGGATTTTTTTATGGCCGAGGTGGACGGGGCGGACAATTTTGCCGAGCTCGACAACCTGCTCTTGCGTTTTACTCCCCGAGAAATCGTGCTGCCCAAAGGCAGCACGATTGATGCACGGCTTTCGGGTTTGCTGAGCCAATACACCCGTGCGGTCAATACGTACGACGACTGGACATTCGACAGAATAACCGCCCTCCGCACCTTGCTGGACCATTTTAAAACAACGTCCCTTGACGGTTTTGGATGCGGTGGGATGAAGCTCGGTCTTTCAGCGGCTGGAGCTGCGCTCCGGTATATTGAAGAAACTCAAAAAACAAGCCTTGCTAATATACGCCAGGTGAAGCCGTTCCTTGCCCGGGCGTATATGATGCTCGACTCAACGTGCCAGCGCACTTTGGAACTGGTAAAAAACAGTTTCGATGGATCCGCGAAAGGGACCCTTCTCGAGGTTCTTGACGATACAATCACTCCTATGGGCGGCAGGAAGCTGCGTGAGTGGCTTCTGAATCCGCTTATGGATGCACGCGAAATTGAACTCCGACATGACGCTCTGGATGAATTTAAAGAAAAATACCAGCTTCGCACCGACCTTCGGGCGGCATTCCGGTCGATTTATGATCTTGAACGGCTTATTAGCCGCGTTTCACTCGGCGTCGCAAATGCACGAGACCTGCTTGCGCTGAAGCAATCGCTTGTCATGCTGCCGAAAATCCGAGAGCTACTTTCATCCTGTGTATCGCGGTTTGTCTTCTCCATGCTCTCGAAGTGGGACGATTTGCAGGACGTCTCCCAGCGCATAGAGGATGCAGTTTCTGATGATCCTCCCCATACACTGCGTGAAGGGAACCTGATAAAAAAAGGGTTCAATCAAGAGTTGGATGAACTTCGCTCCATCAGTTCTGAAGGCAAGGGGTGGATCGCGGGTATTGAACGCCGGGAACGGGAACGAACTGGAATCAACTCACTCAAAGTCAGCTACAATAGGGTGTTTGGCTATTATCTTGAGGTTACCAAAGCAAATCTTGCGAATGTGCCTCAGGACTTTATCAGGAGACAAACGCTCGCAAATGCCGAACGATTCATTACGCCGGAGCTCAAGGAATATGAAGACAAGGTGCTTGGTGCTGAAGAGAAAATTCTGAATCTTGAATATCGCCTGTTTTTAGAGGTTCGTGAAGCCGTAGCGGCTGAAACCGTGCGGATTCAGGATGTCGCCCGAAAACTGGCTGACGCCGATTGCCTGGTTTCATTGGCCGAGTCGGCAGCAAAAAACGACTATGTACGCCCGGCTATTCTGGATAGCGACACCCTCCGGATTGTCGAGGGACGACACCCGGTAATAGAACGTTTTTCCCTCGAGGAGAGATTTATCCCGAATGACACGCTTCTTGACTGTGAAGAAAACCAGTTGATGATTTTAACGGGTCCGAATATGGCAGGCAAGTCTACCTATATGCGCCAGGTGGCGCTGATTACGCTGATGGCGCAGATGGGTGGATTTGTTCCTGCGCGGGAAGCGCAGATTGGTCTTGTAGACAGAATCTTTACTCGCGTGGGAGCGTCGGATTTCCTTTCGCGAGGACAGAGTACCTTCATGGTGGAAATGAACGAAACAGCAAATATATTAAATAATGCCACGGACCGCAGTCTCATCATTCTGGATGAAATCGGCAGGGGCACAAGCACGTTTGACGGAATCAGCATCGCCTGGGCAGTCGCCGAGTTTATTCATACAGAACTTAGGGCTAGGACCATGTTTGCCACGCACTATCACGAGTTGACCGAACTTGCTCTCACCATGGATCGGGTGAGGAACTATACCGTCGCAATCAAGGAATGGAACGACCAAATTGTTTTCCTCCGCCGCGTTGTGGAAGGAGGAGCTGACAAATCCTACGGCATCCAGGTAGCGCGTCTTGCAGGACTGCCCCATGCCGTGATCCGGCGGGCAAAAGAAGTGCTTGCGAATCTTGAACAGGCGGAATTCAATGAACTGGGTGAGCCGGTTACGGTATCGCAGCGGGAACGGGGAAGAGCGGATACAGCGAAACGTGACGGACAGGTTAATAATTCATACGGGAAAGAGAAAAATATTCCAGAACCGCAACTCGGCCTGTTCGCAAGCGAAGCTGGTTTGCTTTTTAAAGAGATCGTGGATATGGATCTGAACTCTATGACTCCGCTGGACGCTTTGAATAAATTGCATGATCTGAAAAAAAAGGTGAGCGGAGGCTGAACCTGCCTTCGGTTGTGAGAGCGCCTTCAAAGCGATGACTGCGTGGCATTACGCAATGTTTATTTGTTTAGAGCATCCAGCAGTGTTGCAATGATTTGTTCCGGGTCGGAAATGGGTTGATGCGGATGGGACTGCTTTATCTGTCGCTGCAGGTATTCTTCCATGTCCCGTGACAGATCAATGAATTCTATACCCGCCCGGAAATGGAAAGCACGCTGAGTGCTCCAGCGCAGCGCCCCGCATTTGTGCCCCCCCACACGTTTTTTGAACCATACAAGGCCCGGCGCGATCTGCTGGTTCGATTCGACCCCGATTCCAAGAATACTCATGTCAACGATTCTGACACTGTATTCCATCCACTCAAGGCTTTTGTGCGCAATAACTCCCAGGGAGCAGCTTCTCGGACTAGCCAGAGTATAACGCTGAACTTCCTTGTATGCTGAGAATTTTTTGTTCACGTTTAGAACCCTGCAGGGAATGATTTATATTATACCGGTCAGAATTGATCAGTTCAATATTGTGCATCCCGGCTCGTTGATGCAATGCGCCAGAGAATAAATAGAAAAATTTGCAATGAAATAATACTATTATATCAGAATTTAAGACAAAGAAAACACCAAAATGCGATGAGTTGTTTTTAGTACGGCATTTTTTATGCTTGACAAACTATATGAAATTTAATAAAATCCGCTTTTACAAAAACAGAAAGCACAGGCTCGTAGCTCAGGGGGAGAGCGCTACCTTGACACGGTAGAGGTCGGCGGTTCGAAACCGCCCGGGCCTACCATGGCTTATTTACGCAAAGTCATCCATCTATCTGTTATCTATTATGAGTGAAATACAACTCAGGCTGCTTGACGGTTCGGAAAAGAAGTATGCCGCTGGCATCACCGGTCAGGAAGTCGCCGAGAAAATCGGCTCTCGCCTCGCTAAAGACGCGCTTGCCATAAAAGTTGACGGCAGACTTCAGGATCTCAACGTTTCTCTTGAGCACAATGCTGCAATTGAGATCGTGACTTTTGGTGCCCCGGGAGGGCGCGAAGTATATTGGCACAGTACTTCGCATTTGATGGCGCACGCGGTCAAACGGATTTTCCCCCAGACAAAACTAGCAATCGGTCCGGCTATTGACGAAGGCTTTTATTACGATTTTGACTTTGAGCGTCCGTTTACACCGGAAGACCTCACGCGCATAGAAGCAAAAATGGCGGAATTGTCAAAAGCGTCCATACCGATAAGAAGAAAGACAATATCCAAGGCTGAAGCAATCGCATTCTTTCAAAAATCAGCAGAGCCGTATAAGGTTGAGCTCATTCAAGAGCTCCCTGACGATGTAATTTCAATCTACGAACAGGACGATTTTACGGATCTCTGCCGGGGGCCGCATGTTTCCTCCACTGCGAAGATAAAATCGTTCAAGCTTGTGTCGGTGGCGGGTGCGTATTGGCGCGGGGATGAAAAAAACAAGATGCTGCAGCGGATTTACGGCATCTCATTCCCGACGAAAGAAGCACTGGACGAATATCTTGTCCGCCTCGAAGAGATTAAACGGCGCGATCACCGGAAACTCGGCAAAGAGCTGGACCTTTTTTCTTTGTCCGAAGAGGTGGGCGGCGGCCTTGCCCTGTGGCATCCTCGGGGCGCATTGATCCGTAAAACCATCGAGGACTTCTGGCGCGATGAACATCAGAAAAACGGCTATGATTTTGTGTATTCACCTCATGTGGGCCGCGCTAATTTGTGGGAAACCTCCGGTCACTTGAGTTTTTATCGGGAGAATATGTATTCTTCCATGGATGTGGAAGGGCAGGAATATTATGTAAAGCCTATGAACTGCCCCTTCCATATCATGATTTACAAGAACAAACTTCGATCTTACCGTGATCTGCCGCTCCGGTTTGCGGAATTGGGAACAGTCTATCGCTTTGAGCGTTCCGGCGTGTTGCATGGACTCCTGCGCGTACGAGGGTTTACCCAGGATGATGCTCATATCTTTGTAGCTCCTGAAGATATGGAGCAGGAAATTATCCGGGTTATCGATTTTGTGGTCACGATGCTCAGAACCTTCGGATTTCAGGAATTCAAGGCGTATATAGCGACAAAGCCGGAGGACGCTGTCGGCGACAACGTGCGATGGGAACAGGCAACGCAAGCGCTTAAAATCGCGGCAGACAAGGTTGACCTTGCGTATGAGATGGATGAAGGCGGCGGCGCTTTCTACGGTCCCAAGATCGATATCAAAATCAAAGATGCCTTGGGCAGGCTGTGGCAATGCTCAACGGTCCAATTTGATTTCAATCTGCCCGATCGTTTTGATATGACGTATGTCGGCATTGACAACCAGGCCCATCGGCCATATGTGGTGCACCGCGCCCTGCTGGGCTCCATGGAGCGCTTTTTCGGCATGCTGATCGAGCACTATGCGGGCGCATTTCCGGTCTGGCTCGCGCCGGTGCAGGCAAAGGTGCTGTCAATCACGGACAAACAGCTTGAGTATGCAAAAGGGGTACGGGACAAGCTGCGCGCGGCGGGCATCAGAGCAGAGCTTGACGCCCGTTCAGAGAAAGTAGGGTTTAAAATCAGGGAAGCCGAACTTGAAAAAGTACCCTATATTCTCGTGATCGGCGACAAAGAAGTGCAGCAAACCGCAGTTGCAGTACGCGTCAGGGGAGGAAAAGACCTGGGCGTAATGCGGCTTGAAGAATTCATTCAGAATGCGCAGAGCGCCATTCATGAAAAAAAGTGTACTCTTAATAGTTAAGGGGGTGATCGTTTATCAGTAAAATCACGACAAGAGTCAATTATGGCATCAAGGTAAGAGAAGTCAGGGTCATTTCCGCGGATGGTGAACAACTGGGGATTCTGGACACCCGTGAGGCGATCAGAAAAGCCGAGGAACAAGGTTTTGATCTTGTGGAAGTGGCGCCGACGGCAAAACCTCCAGTATGCCGCATCATGGACTTCGGAAAATACAAATACGAGCTTGCCAAGAAGGCAAATGAGGCAAGAAAACATCAGACGGTCATTGTAGTCAAGGAAATAAAACTCAGGCCGAGAACTGATGAACACGATGTACAGTTTAAAACGAACAATATAAAACGCTTCCTTGCTGACGGACACAAGGTGAAGGTGAGTGTTATGTTCCGGGGAAGAGAAATGGCCCACATCGAAATGGGCAAAGCGGTGCTCGACCGGATTGTGACTGATCTGCAGAATGAAGCCGTTGTGGAACAGCCTCCGCGCATGGAGGGCAGGAACATGATGCTGCTGCTTGGAGCCAAGGCGAAGGATTCATCGGCAAAAAAGCAACAAGAAGAGAAAACAAAGAATACGCCAGCGGTGTGAAACTGTTCCGCTGTTGACATACGAAACAAGAAACAGAAATCATCGGAAGGGGAATGGAAATGGCAAAGATGAAATTAAAAACCAATCGGAGCGCCGCCAAACGGTTGAAAGTAACCGGCAGTGGAAAAATCATGAGGCGCAAGGGATGGAAGAGACATCTGCTGTCAGGCAAGAACGCCACCCGTAAGAGGCGTTTGTCAGGCGCTTTTGCAGTCGACAAGGACAACGTAAAGAATATTCAACAGATGCTGCCATACGGAGGAAAATAGTAGGCAGTTCACGATGAGGCAAAGCATCGGAAGTATTGTATCGCGGATCATGTTTGATGATTTAAGGAGGTTTTAAAATGCCGAGAGCTAAAGGCGGCCCCAAGACGAGGGCCAGAAGAAAACGCGTGCTTAACCTGGCTGAAGGTTACTGGGGTGCAAAATCGAAACTATTCCGTTCTGCTACCGAGGCTGTGGACCGGGCCCTCAAGTATGCATACCGGGACCGGAAGGCCCGGAAGAGGGATTTTCGCAGGCTTTGGATTGCCCGTATTAATGCAGCGGCGCGATTGAACGGGTTGACCTACAGCAGACTTATAGCGGGTCTTGCCAAAAACGGCGTTGCTATTGACCGGAAAATCCTTGCGGAGCTTGCTGTATCCGATCCCGCAGGATTCACGAAGCTTGCTGAAACAGCCAAGACTGCCTCGTAGCCGCGTCAGTACGCTTCTTCAGCAAAAAATCAAAAGCCCCGGAGCATCCGGGGCTTTTTTTGTTGACATCTCCCCGTAATTCGGTTAAAAAAAGAAAAGATATTATGCTGATACGTGGCCGTCACTGTATCGCGGCCTTCACGGCTTGCGCCATCCTGTTTTTTGCTGCTACTTCTGCTTACCCGTCTTATAATAGTGAAGCCGGACATAAGTATACTGTCGCCTCCCAGCGTCTTGCTGAACTCAGAAAAACCCCCAAAAAAAAGAAATACCGTTCCTACTGGATGGACTGCATACGGACGTTTGAGCTTGTGGAAAAACAATACCCGAAAAGTCCTAGCGCTGCGGACGCCTGTTTTGACCGGGCGGGCATCTACTTTGAGCTGTACCGTCATACTAAATACTCAAAAGATTTGAATGATTCTCTTCAGGCATTCGGTAAATGCCAGGCGACCTATTCAAAACATGCCAGAGCGCCAGAGGCGTTGTACCGCGAAATTGAAATATTGCTGGACCACAAAAAAGATCGGACAGGAGCGTCAAACGTTTATTCAAAGCTGACAGAGGCGTATCCGAATAATTCCTGGACCAAAAAAGCCGGATCGAGAATCGGTCCAATCATTACCAAACCGAAGAAGCAGGAACCCTCGATAAAAAAACCACCGGAGACGCCGGTGATTGCATCAACAGGTAAAGGAAAACCGGAAGGCATTGTAAAAAATATCCGCTACTGGTCCGGTGGTGCGTACACCCGCATCGTCATTGATCAGGACAAACCGATCAAATTTCAGGCGACAGAGCTGAAGAAACCGGACCGGTTGGTTTTTGATCTTCTGAATACACAGTTGGATCCTTCCGTCAACAAAGACCCTCTGCCGGTAAACGACGGCATTCTTCAGCAGGTTCGCGCCAGCCAGTACGCTCCTGATGTCGTCCGTATTGTTCTTGATCTCGCAAACATCCAGAGCTATGTCGCATTTCCCCTGCACGAACCGGAACGGCTTGTCATCGACGTGACCGGAGAAAGCGAAAAAAAATCGTTCGCGCAGGCGGAAAATACTGAAACAGACGCACCGCAGAAACCGGAAAGCGCCCAGACCGGGACCCAGGCTCCGCCGAAGCCGGAAAAACACCACCGAAAGCAGCCGGCGGCCAAAGCGCCTGAGCCGAAGGCAGGCGATGGAAACAAACTTTCCTTATCGAACCAGATGGGCCTGAAGGTAAAAACGATCGCAATAGACGCCGGGCATGGCGGGCATGATCCGGGAGCCATCGGGAAAAACGGGCTGAGGGAAAAAAATGTCACCCTTGATATTGCCAAAAGACTTGCGGCTCTCGTTAAAGACCGGTTGGGCTGTAATGTGGTCATGACCCGCAATAAGGACGTGTTTATTCCTTTGGAACAGAGGCCCGCGATAGCAAGAACAAAGGGGGCCGACCTCTTTGTTTCGATTCATGTGAATGCCAATAAAAAACGCAAAGCCCGGGGGATCGAGACCTATATCCAGGGGTTGAACGCGTCAGACGCAGACGCCATGGCAACGGCAGCGAGGGAAAACGCCATGACGACGAAAAAGCTGAGCGAACTGAAGTCTGAACTTGAGATGATCTTGAAGGATCTGACGGATGCGGCGAAAGATGAAGAATCAAACCAACTTGCCTATGCTGTCCAGACATCGCTTGTGGAAAACGCAAAACCTGGGCAACCGAAACACGTAAATCTGGGCGTTAAACGGGCTTTCTTTTACGTGCTGGTAAACACAAAAATGCCGAGCATTCTTGCCGAGGTCGGTTTCATCAGCAATCCTGAAGAAGAAAAACTGCTGAAAACAGAGGCTCACCGCCAGAGAATTGCCGAATCGCTGTATCAGGGGGTCAAAAAATTCATTGATGCGCGGTCGCCGCAGATGATGGGGATTTAGACAACGTGTAAATCACGCAATGTAGATTATGGTGATCGTAGTTAATTTTCAACCGAGTTCTGTCCCTTGTCCGCAGGTTGATTCCCCGCGATCAGATAGGCCTCGATAAACTGATCGAGTTCTCCGTCCATGACAGCGGTTACGTTGCCCGTTTCAGTTCCGGTTCGGTGGTCTTTCACCATCTGATACGGTTGGAACACGTACGACCGGATCTGGCTTCCCCATGCTATGTCCTTCTTTTCGCTCACCAGTTTACCGAGCTTCTCTTCCTGCTCTTTTTTCCGCAATTCATACAACCGTGAACGGAGGACCTTCATGGCGACGTTTTTGTTTTTGAGCTGGGACCGTTCGTTCTGGCATTGCACCACGATATTGGTGGGAAGGTGCGTGATTCGCACGGCCGAGTCGGTTTTATTCACATGCTGGCCGCCGGCGCTTGATGCGCGGTATGTGTCTATGCGGAGTTCTTTTTCATCGATCGTAATATCGATGTCATCCTCGACTTCCGGATAAACAAAGACGGAGGCAAAGGACGTGTGTCTCCGTTTATTCGCATCAAAGGGGGATATCCTGACAAGACGGTGCACACCGGCCTCTGCTTTCAGCCTGCCGTACGCGTAATCTCCGGAAGCCGTGAATGTTACAGATTTGACCCCTGCTTCTTCACCGCTCTGATAATCGAGGATCTCGGTTTTGTAGCCGCGTTTCTCGGCCCAGCGCAGATACATCCGCATCAGCATCTCGGCCCAGTCCTGTGCCTCGGTGCCGCCCGCTCCGGGATGGATCGAGACGATGGCGTTCGACGCGTCCTGCTCGCCCGAAAGCAGGGCTGACACTTCAGAGGAGGCGATATCTTTGAGGATGGCGGTTATCCCTAATTCTAATTCCGCGTGCATGGATTCGCCGCCCTCTTCCGAGGCAAGCTCGGCCATAGCTTCGAGGTCACTCAGACGGTTCGAAAGTGCGGTCCAGTCTTTGAGTGACCGTTCCAGGGACGCTTTCTCTTTTAAAATGGAATTTGCCTTGTCTGAATTATTCCAGAAACCGGATGTTTCCGTAAGGCGGGTAAGTTCAGCTAAACGGGACTCCTTGGCAGGAGTGTCAAAGATGCCTCCGCAGGACTTCAAGCCTGCCTTTGATATTTCCCAGTTGTTGCTGTAGATCTTCTAAAAGCATTCCCGTCTCCTTATAAATTATAAACTGGCGGATTATACCATAGAGATAAAAAACAAGCAAAAACAAAAGCGTGAAATTTCAAAGGAATGGAAAAACTTTTGACATTCTTGTTTACTTTGTGCTATAAGATAAAAAAAACGTCCACATACAGGAGAAGGGAATCCCGTGAGAATCGGGAGCGGACCCGCCGCTGTAATCCCGGCTTTGCGTTGAGTGAAGCCATAATTCTCTGCCGGATAAACGCCACTGGCCCGAATGGGTTGGGAAGGCAGGCAGAGAGGGAAAGCCAGAAGACCTGCCTGTATGTTCTCGCACAGTCTTCGGCGTTAAGATCATGTGTGGGTTAATATTCCATATTAATCCCCAGTCTTCTCGAGAAGACTGGGGATTTTTTTTGAGCGGCAGCAGGTACTTCAATGCATCCCGTGATGATCAAAATAAAAAAATACACTCTCATTCTTTTTCTTGTGCTTGCGACAGCCTGTCCTGATCAGGCCGGAGCAGAAATTGGCGTTCCACCGAAGCGGATTATCTCCCTTGCGCCGAACGTGACCGAGATTCTGTTTGCTCTTGGTTTGGAGAAGAATATTGTGGGGGTCACGAGTTTTTGCGACTATCCGGAAGCGGCTAAGGCAAAACCACGGATCGGCGGGATGTCCAATCCTTCACTGGAGGCTGTCGTGTCGCTCAAACCGGATTTGGTGGTCATGACCACTGACGGCAATCCCCGGGAGTTTGCGGAGAGGCTCCGCGCCTTACGCGTTCCGATTGCAGTATTCACGGCGCGGAGGATTGCCGAACTTCCCCGGGGGATCAGGCAGATCGGCGCGGCGCTCGGAGTTCCGGAAAGAGCTGAAGCGCTGGCACATGAAATCGAAGGAACTTTTGAGCGAAAAGGTGACTTTGGTGGCGGCAGTAAGAGGAAAGGGAAGGTGCTTTTCATCGTCTGGCCCGAACCGCTTATTGTTGCGGGCCCTCGGACCGCGATGAACGATGTCATTAATCTGCTGGGATATGAGAATGTTGCGGAGAAGGCGAAGAGCGCTTATCCGAAATACTCTCTCGAGGAAGTGGTCCGTCATCCTCCCGACAAGATTGTAATCGGCAAGGGATCAGGGATGGACATGCGCGCGGTGTCGCAAGGAGTGCTTGCACGGATGGCATCTGCACCCGCGGTCAGGAACGGCGCTGTGTGCTATGTTGGTGACAATCTCTACCGCCTCGGTCCGCGGATTGTTCCGGGTATTAAGGAGCTTGCTGCATGCCTCAAGTAAAAATAGTGATTTTAGTTGTTCTTGTGCTGATTGTTTTTTGCTGTGCGCTCTTCCTGGGATCGAGCATGATTCTACCCGGAGCATTCAGCGACGTGGACCGGGAGATACTGATGGATATTCGGTTGCCGCGCGTTCTGGTTGCGTTTTTAATGGGAATGGCGCTCGGTGCGTCCGGTGCGGTGCTGCAGGGGATTTTAAGGAATCCGCTGGCCGATCCGTACATTCTGGGAATATCCAGCGGCGCGTCGCTTCTCGCAGCTCTCGGCATTATCGGAGGATTATCGTTCCTCGGCAGCTTTACCGTGCCTGTGCTCGCTTTTTCCGGTGCAATCACCACGGGCGGGATTGTGGGTGTCATGGGCCTGAAGCGGGGAGGTTTCTGGCCTGATCGATTGCTGCTTGCCGGCGTGGGCCTGAGCTTCCTGTTTTCCGCGCTGTTGATGC
>CAZYEF010000090.1:0-11112 GCA_964646375.1 uncultured Nitrospiraceae bacterium
TCGCTCAACGGTTTTCAAGACCGCCGCCTTAAACCGCTCGGCCATCTCTCCGTTATAGACTTATGAACTCTCTGCTTTTCTGACTATTTTGTCAACTCCGCCCATGTACGGTCTAAGCACTTCCGGAATCACAACCGTTCCATCGGACTGCTGGAAATTTTCCAGAATCGCAACCGTAGTGCGGCCGACTGCGAGACCCGAGCCATTCAGCGTATGTACAAGGTCGGTTTTTTTGCTACCCTTTGGCTTATACCGGATATTACCGCGCCGTGATTGAAAGTCTTCAAAATTGGAGCAGGAAGAAATTTCACGGTATCGATTCTGTGATGGCAGCCAAACTTCCAGATCATACGTTTTTGCTGCGGAAAAACCCATATCGCCAGTACAAAGCGCGATCACACGATACGGAAGGTTAAGCCGCTTAAGCACTTCTTCCGCGTTCGCCGTAAGCTTCTCCAACTCATCGTATGAATCTTGCGGCCTGGTAAATTTTACCAGCTCCACCTTATTAAATTGGTGCTGACGGACAAGCCCCCGAGTGTCCTTGCCGTACGACCCTGCCTCGCGTCGAAAACACGGGGTGTACGCTGTATAAAGGGCGGGAAGGTTCTCTTCCTGAAGGACTTCTTCCTGATGAATATTCGTCACCGGAACTTCCGCCGTGGGAATTAAATAGTACATCCCATTCTCAACCTTAAAGAGGTCATCTTCAAACTTGGGAAGCTGTCCGGTCACAGTCATGCTTGTTTTATTCACCATAAACGGCGGCAGTGTTTCCTGATAACCATGCTCCGTTGTGTGAAGATCAAGCATGAAATTTATTAACGCGCGTTCAAGCTTTGCACCCAAACCTTTATAAAGGGCGAAGCGGGCTCCGGTAATCTTGGCCGCCCGGTCAAAATCAATAATATCTAAATATTCTGCAATGTCCCAGTGCGGTTTGGGCTCAAATAAAAAATTCGGGGGCTCGCCTCCTTGCGGCGACCACCGTCGAATTTCCACATTGTCGTTTTCGTTCATGCCGATAGGAACCGAAACGTGTGGAATATTAGGAATAGTAAGCAGAATGTTCTTTTGCGCTTCCTCTAAATCACGTATACTGTTTTCAAGGACAGAAATGCGATCACCGACTGCCCGCATCTCCGACACCATTTCTTCCGCTTGTTGCCCTGCCTTCTTAAGCCGGCCAATCTCCTCGGAAACATCATTGCGCCTGCGGCGAAGAGTTTCAATTTCCTGCTGCACTTCGCGCCGCTTTGAGTCCAGTGCAAGAAAATCCGTCAGGTCTATCGTTTTGCCCCGTCTGGCAAGCGCTGCTTCGACCTGGTCCTTATTGTCCCGAACAAACCGTAAATCAAGCATTTAAAGTATCATTCTCCTTTTCGCTTGTCAATACTTTTTCTTTATAATCCTTGTTTCAAGCGCATGAATCTTGACTTGAATTGCCTCGCGATTGGGGTACTCAGGTTCAATTTCCCTGTAGATGGTAAGCGCTTCGCTCAGGCTGTCTTCCGCCTCAAGACACCCTGCAAGAGAAAACTTCGCTTTGAGCGCCAACTCTTTATCGCTGTTGTTTTCCAGTGTTTTCCGGTAGAATGACTTTGCTTTTTCTATATCACCTTTCGATAAGGCTGCTGTCCCCAGCCTGAAATAGGCCAGTCGTGACTGCGGTCCATTGGGAAATGTCGTTACCTGTTGTGTCCAGGTAGCTCGTGCCTCCTCAATTTTTCCCGTGCGAAACAGACATTCTGCCAGACCGTACAGGCTTTTTTCCTGCACTTCACGATTAGAATAACCTATTGCCTGCTGATATTCCTCAATGGCCCTTTCATAGTCATTGTACCCGAGTTCATAAATCTGTGCAATATACCACTGCGCATGAGGTGCCATGTCCCGACCTGGGTACCGCTTCAGGAGCAACCGGAGCGTCTGCAGGGCTTTCTCTGTCTCTCCCAAATAAAGAAACTGCGTTACGCCAGCCCAGTAAAGGGCATCATCTGCTTTCGTGCTGTTCGGGTGATCCTTAACAAGTGCAAAATACATTGTAACTGCAGTTTGATAATCTCCGGCGTTCCATCGTTTGGTGGCTGTTTCGAATTTGTTGATTGCCGCTTTATCAAAAACATCGCAACTCGCGAGGCTCAGTATGATCAGGAAGATAATCAGAAGCCGTTTCATGGCTGGTTTTTGTCGGATGGTGGTTCTTCCGCCCCTTTTTCTTCTTCGCGCTCGGCCACCTTGGCAAAGCTTACAACCTTATCTCCTTCATCAATATCGAATAGGCGGATCCCCTGGGTGTTTCTGCCTTGTACGGATATGTCTTTTGCACGAATGCGAAGCACCTTGCCGTTAGCCGTAATAAGAATAATCTCGTCATCCTCTGAAACCTGGGCGATACCGGTCACCCTGCCGTTCTTCTCGGTAATTTTGATTGTAATGACGCCTTTGCCTCCGCGTCCCTGGCTCCGGTAATCCTCAAGTGTGCTCCGTTTACCGTAGCCGTTTTCGGTCACCGTGAGAATTGTGGAGTCGTCGCGCACTATTTCCATGCCGACAACTTCATTTTCATTCTGCTCGTCAAGCCGGATCCCGATTACTCCTTTGCCCGTACGGCCAATTTCGCGGACGTCTTTCTCTGAAAAACGAATAGAAAGGCCTTCTCGGGTGCCGAGAAAGACATCACGAGAACCGTCCGTGATCTCCGCCCCAATCAACTCATCTTCTTCTTCGAGCGTGATCGCAATTATACCCGACGGTCGCGGGTGGCTGTAAGATTCCAGTTCTGTTTTTTTGATCGTTCCGTTCTTGGTTGCCATAAGAATAAAGTGCTCCGGTGCAAATTCCCGTATGGGCAGCGCTGCGGTAACCCGTTCATCCGGGCCAATTTGAATCAGATTCACGATGGCTTTACCCTTGGCCTGCCTGCTTGCTTCCGGAATCTGGTGCACTTTAAGCCAGTACACACGCCCTTTGTTGGTGAAGAAAAGAATATAGTTGTGCGCAGTCGCAGTGAAAAGGCGCTCAACAAAATCTTCTTCTTTCGTTTCCATGCCGATTTTGCCCTTGCCGCCCCGCTTTTGAGCACGGTATGTTGTGAGCGCGTTGCGCTTGATATAGCCTGAGTGAGAGATGGTGATCACCATCTCTTCATCCTTGATCAGGTCTTCAATATCGATCTCTGTTGTCGCTGCAACGATTTCTGTCCTTCTTTCGTCGCCATATTCTTGCTTTATCGCGAGAAGCTCTTCTTTGATAATCTTCATGACCAACGCATCAGATGAAAGAATTTCGTTCAGTCGCGCAATTTCCTTCAGCGTTTCTTCATATTCTGCAATGATTTTGTCGCGTTCCAGCCCTGTAAGTCGCTGCAGACGCATTTCGAGAATGGCCTGAGCCTGGATTTCTGAAAGGTTGAACTCACGTATCAGCCCGATCTTTGCATCTTCGGGGCTCGCCGATGCCTTGATGAGAGCAATGACTGCGTCAAGATGTTCAAGCGCAATTTTCAACCCCTGCAGAATATGGGCACGTTCTTCCGCTTTTCTGAGATCAAACTTTGTCCTGCGCACCACAACTTCTCTTCGGTGCTGGATGAAGTTCCCCAGAAGCCTGCGCAGGTTCAGCACCCGCGGCTGGTTGTTCACGAGTGCAAGCATGATCACGCCAAACGTTGATTGCATGGCGGTATGTTTGTACAATTGATTCAAAACCACGTGCGAGATCTCGCCTTTTTTGAGGTCAATGGCAACACGCATACCTTCGCGGTCGGATTCATCGCGGACTTCAGCGATGCCCGTGATTTTCTTTTCTTGAACAAGTTCCGCAATCCGTTCGAGCAGCCGCGCTTTGTTTACTTGGTACGGCAGTTCGGTCACAATAATGCTTTCGCGGTCCCCCTTGCCTTCCTCGATCGTAGCACGGGCGCGCATCTGGATGATACCGCGACCGGTCATGTACGCCTGACGAAGCCCCTCGTATCCGTGAATAAAACCGGCTGTTGGAAAATCCGGTCCCTTTATGGCACTCATCAGCTCAGGGATCGTGATGTCCGGGTTGTCGATCATCATCAAGAGTCCATCCACAACTTCTGACAGGTTGTGCGGTGGAATATTCGTTGCCATGCCGACCGCAATGCCGGCTGAGCCGTTGATCAGCAAATTCGGTACGCGTGCCGGAAGCACAGACGGCTCTATGGTGGTATCATCAAAGTTAGGGACAAAATCAACAGTTTCTTTATCGATGTCCGCCAGAAGCTCTTCTGAGAGTTTTGTCAGCCTTGCTTCCGTATACCGGTATGCCGCCGCCGGATCACCGTCCACTGAACCAAAGTTTCCCTGGCCGTCTACAAGCGGGTAGCGCATGTTAAAATCCTGCGCCATTCTGACCATCGTGTCATAAACCGCACTGTCGCCGTGCGGATGATATTTTTTCAGGACTTCTCCTACAACACCCGCGCTCTTTGAATATTTTTTGTTATGCAGAAGCCCTTCCCTAAACATCGCGTAGAGAATTCTGCGGTGCGCCGGCTTTAGTCCGTCGCGAACATCGGGAAGAGCGCGTCCCACGATTACGCTCATGGAATAATCGAGGTAGGCGGTTTTCATTTCCTGTTCAATATTGACCAGAGACTTTGATTCTTGTTGTTCCATGAATATTATACTCTCGCTTGCTGTTCTGCCGGTTTCTTATGTCTAAGAGTCCTCACCGGCAGGACTAGACATCCAGATTTTTCACCTCAAGGGCATGACGTTGAATAAACGCGCGTCGCGGCTCGACCTGGTCTCCCATGAGGATCGTAAATATCTCGTCGGATTTGACCGAATCCTCGATGGTCACCTGGAGAAAGGTTCGTTTCTCGGGATCCATCGTCGTCAGCCATAGTTGGTCGGGATTCATTTCACCGAGGCCTTTATAGCGCTGGATGGTAAGTCCTTTCTTGCCAAGCTCCAGCACATAATGTACAAGTTTGCCAGTGTCGAGAAAGCTTTTTTCTTCGCCCTTTTCTCGCATCTGATATGTTGAACCGCCTAGCCCCTGGACAGCTGGTGAAAGGCTTTGGAGTTCGCGGAACTCCGGTGTCGTCACAAAATTTTCATCAAAAATAATGCTTGAATGCTGTGCATTATATTTTGAATCGAACCGCAGTCGCAGGGCCTGGTGTTCTTCGTCCTTTTCGATAGCCCATTCGGTTATTGTCTTCGGGTGATATTTTTTGAGATATTCATCCACGGCAGCCGCTGTTGACTTAAGTTTTGCTTCATCCTTAAGATACGCCTTGCTGAAAAACTTGTCCAACAGCAGTGCACGGAGCACCATAACGTCAAGACGTTTTCTTTTGAACTTACCTAGGGTTTTTTCAAACTGAACAAGTTTTTTAAGCGTAGCGGTAAGACGTTCTCCGGACAGCCAGATATTTTGCTCAGAACTAAAGAGTTCCAAATCTTCTGCAGCAAGGTCGAGCAGAAAATCCTCCATGCGTGAATCGTCTTTGATATAGCGTTCTGCCTTGCCTCGTTTTATTTTAAAAAGCGGCGGTTGCGCTATGTACAGATAGCCCCGCTCAATTATCTGCGGCATCTGGCGGTAGAAAAACGTGAGCAGCAAGGTTCGGATATGTGCACCGTCCACGTCAGCATCTGTCATAATAACGATTTTATGATACCGCAGTTTTGCAATGTCGAACTCTTCTGTTCCGATACCTGTTCCGAGAGCAGTAATCAGCACTTTGATCTCGTCACTTGAAAGCATCTTGTCAAATCGTGCTTTTTCTACATTCAATATTTTGCCTTTGAGAGGCAGAATTGCCTGATTTTTCCGATCCCGGCCCTGTTTGGCAGAACCGCCGGCCGAGTCGCCCTCGACAATAAAAAGTTCAGAGAATGCAGGATCTTTTTCTTGACAGTCCGCAAGTTTTCCGGGCAGTGAAGTAGAGTCGAGTACGCCTTTTCGCCGTGTAAGTTCGCGGGCTTTTCGCGCAGCCTCTCGGGCCCGTGCCGCATTCAGCCCTTTTTCGGCGATCTTGCGCGCAACCGCAGGGTTCTCTTCAAGATAGGATCCGAGTGCTTCGTTCACCATGGCCTCGACAATGCCCTTTACCTCACTGTTGCCTAGTTTTGTTTTTGTCTGGCCTTCAAATTGCGGATTTTGCAGCCGCACGCTTACAACCGCCGTCAGCCCTTCGCGAACATCGTCTCCTGTGAGCGCCTCCATCCCGTTCTTAAGAAGCGCACTCGAAACGGCATAATTGTTAACGGTTCTGGTAAGCGCGGCCTTAAATCCGACAAGGTGCGTACCGCCTTCCTGCGTGTTGATGTTGTTCGCAAAAGAAAAAACCTGTTCAACATAGCTGTCATTGTATTGCAGCGCAATTTCTACGAAAATTGCGTCGCGTTCTTTAGACAGCGAAATCGGCGCCGGATGCAGCGGCGTTTTATTTTTATTCAGGTATTCAATAAAGGAGGCGATACCGCCTTCGTAAAAAAACGTTTGCTTTTTTCCGCTCCGTTCATCCTGAATGGAAATTCTTAAGCCTCGGTTCAGGAACGCGAGTTCCCTCAGACGCTGCGATAATATGTCATAGCTGTATTCACGGTCTTCAAATATTTGAAAATCCGGTTTAAACGTGATTTTTGTGCCCGTGGTTGCTGTCGAACCAGTTACCGCCAGGGGCGCCAGTGGATTGCCGCGCTCATACCGCTGCTGGAACACGCTGCCGTTCTGCTTAATCTCCAATTCGAGCCATTCTGAAAGTGCATTTACGACCGAGACACCCACGCCGTGAAGGCCGCCTGAAACCTTGTATACATCACCGTCGAACTTACCACCTGCATGCAGCACGGTGAGCGCAACTTCTGCAGCCGAGCGCTTCTGTGTACTGTGCATCTCGGTTGGAATACCGCGTCCATCGTCGGTCACGGTAATGCTGTTGTCAACGTGGATGATTACTTCAATGTTTTTGCAAAACCCCGCCATAGCCTCATCCACGCTGTTATCTACTATTTCATAGACGAGATGATGCAGACCGACGCTCCCGGTGCTGCCGATATACATAGCCGGGCGCTTACGAACAGCCTCAAGGCCTTCGAGCACTTTTATACTATCTGCTGTATATTCCATCCTCTCCTCACAAAAAGAGGGATTCGCCCGCACGGTGCGGAAATCCCTCCAAGCCCACCCCAGATACACCGGAACCCGAATGCGTTTCCTGCACCGCTGGCGACATTTGGCGACATTATAGACGTGCTGCTCTGCGACAGTGTGTTGCGCCTTCGCACGGTTGCATAAAAAGAACCCATTCGCCTGCTGTGGCGGCGCAGTAGCAGAGCGTTGATTTCCTCCTGCTGGCTGCGTATTTGCCTGCATTGCGGTGCTGTTTTATTTTACACCCTCATAGGCATTACAACACACTTATAATGTTCATCGCCTTCTTCCATGATAAGGCAGGGGCTGAGTGCATCATTAAACTCCAGCGAAATTGTCTCCCGGTCTATGGCGGAAAGCGCATCGATCAAGTAACGAGAGTTAAAACCGATGACTATTCCCTCGTTCTTGTAGTCAACCGTCAATTCTTCATTTGCTTCGCCTACGTCCGGATTGTTGGTAGAAAGAACTAGCAAACCTTTTTCAAGCTGAACCTTTACGGCGTTTGTTTTTTCTTTTGACAGAATGGACACACGTTTCACAGCGCGGGCCAATTCCTCCTTCGGTACAATAACTTTTTTTGTGCTCTTGGTGGGGACTACCTGCAGATAATTCGGATAATTACCATCAATGAGCTTGGACACCATCACAAGGCCATCTCGCTTAAACAGCGCATGGTTTTTACTGAAGCCCAATCGCAGTTCGACATCAGATGAATCTTCCTCGAGAAGTCTGCGGAGTTCCATCATGGTTTTTTTGGGGATAATGATACTTTCTTCCTTGTGCTTGGCATCGACCACCCGGTCAACCATGGAAAGGCGATGACCATCTGTCCCTACCATGCGGATGCTGAGACCTCCCTTTGTTTGGGTCATGTGTACAAAAAGACCATTCAGTACATAACGCGCATCATTTTCACCCACGGCATAGAGTGTTTTTTTGATCATGTCCCGAAGCGTATCACCTTCGATAACGATCATACCTTCTTCCTCGACATCAGGAAGCGCGGGATAGTCATCCTTTGGAAGCCCCACTAATTTAAACTGCGAATGACCCGAAGCAATCTTAACCCAGTTGGTATTTCCCTCAACGCTGATTTGGATGTCTTCCGCCGGAAGCTCTCTGACAATTTCGTACATTTTTTTTGCGGATACGGTAACTGCACCTCCCTTGTCCACTTCTGCCGTATACCGTCCGCGCAGCCCGATCTCAAGATCGGTGGCGATAATCTCCAGTCCGTTTTCATCTGCTGTGAGAAGCATATTAGAAAGAATCGGCATCGTATTTTTCTTTTCAACGATACCCTGAATCCTCTGCAAGCCTTTCAGAATTTCCTCTTTCTTAATTTTAAGTTTCATCAGGAAACCTCCAGTCACAGCTGGTTGATCGTATCAGAGTTTAGGTCAAATTGCAATAATTTTTTTTGTTTTATTTTTTGTGTTTTCAAAGCTTTAACTGTTTAATTAACAGTTCTATTTTTGCCTTTAGTTCGGGATCTTTTTCCCTTTTTTCCTCGACAACTTTGCAAGCATGTATGACAGTGCTGTGATCCTTGCCGCCGAAAAAGGCGCCTGTCTCGGGAAGAGATGCTCCGGTAATGTTGCGACAGAGATACATGGCCACTTGACGCGGTAGTACAATGGCCTTTGTGCGTCTTTTTGATTTTAGATCCGCCGTTTTGACGCCGAAAGCCTCTGCAACAACCTTCTGAATGAACTCCTTTGTAATAACTTTGTCTCTATTATCAATGAGGTATTTAAGTTCATTTTTTGCCAGTTCCTGTGTTATTTCCGTGTTTGTCAAGGATGACACCGCGCCCAGCTTGACAAGTCCTCCTTCCAACTCCCGAATATTACTTTTCATGATCGAGGCAAGAAACTCTGCAACATCATCAGGGAGCCGAATACCCCAGAAGTCGGCTTTTTTCTTAAGGATCGCAATGCGTGTTTCCAGATCCGGAGTCTGAATGTCTGAAATCAAACCGGATTCAAACCGAGAACGAAGACGCTCCTCAATATCTGGTATTTCTTTGGGTTGCCTGTCGCTCGTAAGCACAATCTGTTTCTGTCCCTCGTAAAGCGCATTGAACGTATGAAAAAACTCTTCCTGGGTGCGCTCTTTTCCTGCGATGAACTGAATATCATCGATGAGAAGTATATCCATGTTTCTATACTTTTGTCGGAACTCCTCCATTCGCTGGTGGCTCATACGATTAATAAGCTCGTTTGTAAATTGTTCCGAGGAGAGGTAAGCGACTTTTATGCGGGGGGATCTGCTTTGTACATGATGGCCAATGGCGCTAACTAAATGTGTTTTCCCCAGTCCGACACCGCTGTAAATAAACAGTGGATTATATGCTCTGCCTGGTGCGTCTGCCACCGCCTTTGCTGCTGCATGTGCGAATTGGTTGCTGGGCCCGACAACGAATGTGTTGAATGTGTATTTTTTTTCAAAAAGGCCAATTTTTTCTTCCCGGCCATTTTTTTGTTCATCTTTTACTTGACGTTCTGTTTTTTTAGCCTGTTGTGGCTGGACAAAAAAATCAACTTCTATGTTTTTGTTTTTGGTAACTTCCTGAATAACATCGGTAAATGTTCCCCAATGATGTTCTTTTATCCAGTCCCGATGAAATTTACTTGGTACCTCAATTTGCAGCTTGTTCTCTGCCATTGAAAGAAGCTTTGACTGACTGAACCATGTGTCATAAACCTGCTTAGATATTCGGTTTTCAATCAGCAACAGTATTTCTTCCCAGACCCGCTCGCGCTCCATAAAAAGTCCTCACAAAACACCCCAGTTACAAACATCCTTATCCACAGGTGTTAATAAACGTTAATTTCTTTAATTTTCTTGTATTTATTGTCTCGTTCGGAGGCTTATTGTCCGCTTTTAGGTACCATATTTTTGCAGGATTTTATGCGTTCTTGGTGAACTATGCATAGCATACATTTTGCATGATTTGCTATAGCTCATGTGCCACATGAGTTTTGACTATACCAGAACGCTAACTTTCTGGCAAGCTTTTTTATCTTTTACGTTATTGCGTTTGGTGTGCTGCTTCTAAATTATTTGAAAATTTGGGTTTAGATGTTATCTTCCTGTAGACAGATTAAACGATGTAGTTTCGATTTGTAAAATATGCCCTACTCTTCAACATCCAGATTTTCAGGATGCTTCACGGCAGTGTAAGGTTGTGTATACGTCAAGAAACGACAACATAATTCCTGACGTGTTAAAAAGAGCATTCCTTTGTGCGGTTGATTCAGATTCTCTTTATCTATAACATCTTTTCTGGACATTGTTTTACGTTTATGGTAAACATATGTCCGGAGTGATTATGCAGATACCTTCTGACCTCAAATATGATGACAAGGGTTTGATTCCTGCTGTAATACAGGACTGGAAAACAGGCGAAGTCCTTATGGTGGCCTATATGAACGAGGCGTCTTTACGTAAGACGGTAGAAACAAGTCTTACCTGGTTCTGGAGCCGGTCTCGTCAGAAGTTCTGGCAGAAAGGCGAAACTTCCGGAAATATTCAGCGAGTAAAGGAAATTCTTTACGACTGTGATCTGGATACGCTCTTGCTTAAGGTTGAACAAACAGGTCCTGCTTGCCACACGGGAAATAGGAGCTGTTTTTACCGAAGCTTCTCCTGAACCGAACGGGAGCTTTAAAGATGGGTTCTGCCTGTATTTTCTGTGACATCGTTGAAAAAAAAATCCCAGCAAAAATCATTCACGAAGATGACTTCGCCGTAGCCTTTGATGACGTTCATCCCCAAGCACCAACGCATATTCTCATTGTCCCCAAAAAGCACATTGTGGACATCCATAGCATTACGCCTTCTGATCGTGAGATCATCGGTCATCTTTTTTTAGTAGCAAAAATGATCGCGACAAAAAAAAAATGGAAAGATCGGAAAAACACACGTCTGGACCCCAGTCACAACGTTCCAAATCGGATGCCGTCT
>CAZYEF010000091.1:0-10984 GCA_964646375.1 uncultured Nitrospiraceae bacterium
GCATTCTGCGCGAGCGTGACGGACTGGGGAGAACAGGAGACACGTGGCTCCTGTCGTTGGATGAAAAGGGGCCGGCTTATTTCGAGTCATTCACAAGCGGGCTCCGCCCCTGGGCCGCGTTTTTTGCAATCTGGCGTGCGTATCTCGACTGGGAACACTCAGTTGACATGGAAGCATACCGGATCGCCCGGGCAGCCGGAAAAAAAATCTGTTTTCTTGAAACGCTCGAAGAACAGCTTTCCGTGCTGGACAACATTCCCCTGGACCGCCTCACGCGGCAATTAAACGACGTTGCAAACTGGCCGGACTATAAAAAAAAGTACGTTAAAATGTATCTTGACGGAGATCTGGACAAAATAATGGATTTGACCGGACGTTTTGCCGCGCGCGGTTCTGCGCTCGCGGCGCGCGACCGGGTTTTATTTGAGCGGAGCCAGCCGGTCTTTGCATGCGAGGATGCCCTTGCTTTTGTCGGTTTTCCCCACATGCCCGGAGTGATCAAACTATTCCGCGATGCAGAATACGCCGTTACGCAGGTGTCTTTATGATTACACCGGAAGAGCAGGGACATATCATCGAGCATGCATATGTGCCGGAGCACCTCCCGCATTATGTCACCGCAATTTCCCAAACCGAGCCGTTTTTAATCGACGATTTCCTCGTCCATGTCGCCGATACACATTTCGTTTTTGTCGGATATCCGCTGTCCGGTGCTGATGATGAATCGAGAATGCTGAAAGCGCTCGACGGTGCAAAAGAGCGTTTTGTCCCGGACTCTTTTTCTGTTATCGCTCCCTCGCGCGCGGGAGTGGCCAATGATTCCGCGCCGGCTGATGATGCGTATTACCGTCTTGATCTGTGTCAGGCGGTCATGACCAGGAAAACAGAAAACATGCTGAGGCGCGCGCGCGGCGAATTGACCGTTTCAGTCGGCAAAATCGGCTGGGCGCACAAATGGCTGATACGGAGGTTCACGCGCACACATAACTTCGATGCAGCGCAGCGGTTCATCTTCAAGCGCGTGCCCCGCTACGCCAAATGCGCCGCCACGGTCGTTTTTGAAGCACGCAACGCTCGCGGCAATCTGGTCGCATTCGATGTCGCTGAGTTCGGCGCACGGCACTATGCGTTTTATATGTTCAACTTCCGCTCAAACAGACACCGCGTTCCTGGCGCCTCCGATCTGCTGCTCGCGCACATCATCGAGTACGCGCAGGCGGAAGGCAAGCGATACATTAATCTGGGGCTGGGAATTGATCCGGGCATCACGTTTTTTAAAAAGAAATGGGGCGCTACGCCGTTTCTGCAATGCGTATCGTGGATGCAGGAATACGACGCGCAGAAATCAATGGAGAGCCTGTTCGACCAGCTCTCGTGATCAGAAACAGCGCAGGCGAGCCGACGCCGTTTTTGTCATGAAGGAATCTATGTATGGAATTCTTATTAAAAATACCGTGGGGAATCGTGGTTCTTGCCTGCCTCACCCTGGGCCTCGCCCCTTTCAATCCACCGCACATCTGGGAAAAGCTGTCGATGCTTTTTCACGGAAAGCTCGTGCGGCCTCTTGATTGGTTCGATTTTGTCCTGCACGGAACACCATGGGTTCTGCTGATAACAAAGTCAATAGCAGCCCTAATCCAAATCCAGAAACAGCCATAGAGTCCTTCTGCGATCGGACGCCGGGTATCATACTTTTTTGACCGGTTTCCGCGCTCCAAGCTGTTGTTCAAGAATTTCAACCGCGTCCTGCACAAGTCTGGGACAGAGCGTTTCAAACAGCTGTTCGCGTTTGGCCGCTTCCATTTCCACCGGAATGCTGATATCATACCCCAGCAATTCACGGCATACGATAGCGCCGTTCCTGGCGGAAAATTCCGTTATAAATTTCTTCGCCAGATCGTATGTTTTTTCCCGAGCCGCGTCATCGCCCTTTTTGGCTTTTCCGTGATTCAACCCCACTACCATAAGAGCACCGGTCACCGCTCCGCAGGTATCTCCCCGGCGCGCCATGCCGCCGCCGAACGCGCATGCGACTTTCAGCGACTGTGTGCGGTTGATCCCGAACCGGGGCGCATATGCGCACAGCACTGATTGTGAACAACTAAAACCGTTCCTGAAACAGCTGGCCGCTTTTTCCGCCGGAGAGAGACT
The DNA here is from genome assembly GCA_964646375.1 of uncultured Nitrospiraceae bacterium. GTDB lineage: Bacteria > Nitrospirota > UBA9217 > UBA9217 > UBA9217 > JBAZLV01. The sequence goes on from CAZYEF010000091.1 coordinate 2,152, forward strand.
TTTTCTTTTTTGGGTTCGTTTTTTTCCGGTCATGGGTTTTCTCCCCGCATTCGATAGTATTTATCCAGCTCTTCGGTGAACCGTTTTTTGTCAACTGGCGGAATATCGATCCCTTCTCCCGAGGAGCCCGCCTCAGTATAAAACCGTTCCGGCAAAAAATCGTCCTTTTTGGTAAATCCATTCCTGGTGTTGTACGTCCGTTCGGTAAGAACAATTGTTTCACCGATCTTCATAAGGCCCTGCCCCGAGAACGGCAGCCCCGTTGCCGCGGCAAGCAGATGGGCATATTCCTCAAGGGATGCTCCGAGAAAAGCGAACGCGCACACACAGAGAGAATCAACCATCGCGTTGTTGTCTTCCGCAATCTTGATCATGCGGGCCTTTCCATCAAAGCTGAACCGGTCCACCGCCACGGGCTTGCGCAGAATTTCCTGGCTGATCGGATACGCGCGCAGATGGCAGCCACCGCGCGTGGACGTGGCATAGGCAAGCGCAATGCCGTAGGACCCGCGCGGATCGTAGGCGGGAAGCTCCAGCCCCTTCACGCTCATGGAACACTGCGGTTTTCCCAGATCGGCACACAGCCTCTTTGAACCTTCCGCGAGCCGGTCCCCTTCTCTCTCGCGCTTCGCAGTTTGCAGAAGCATTTCGAGGATCTCGTTTCCCGAAAGAAATGCACCCCGGACCTCTCCAAAAGCCGCGACCGTCGCCGCAGCGGAGATGGTGTCCATGCCGAGGTTGTTGCACAGCAAATTTGCCTCTACAATGGAGTCTGCGTCGGCGTTTGCGTTCAAGGCACCGAAATGCGACAGGGTTTCATATTCCGGCAGAGGCCTGCCGCAGGAAAGCATCTTTTTACACTGGATGGGACACGCAACACATCCATGCTTTTTATAGCCGAACTCTTTTTTGAGGCTCGGGCCGGAATACGCGGCCGCCTGCGGAAAAAACGTTTTTCTGAAATTTTCCGTGGGCGCCATCTTGCGCTGGCCCACAATATCAACGAGCATCGCGGTCCCAAACTCTCCCAGCCCCAGTTCTCCCATGACGGCAGGTGATGCTCTCAAAAGCCGCATTACATCTTCTTGTGCCTTTTTAAATGCGGCCGGATCCGCGACCGATACCTTTTGGGATCCATTGACCACAATCGCTTTCAGGTTCTTTGACCCCATTACAGCGCCGAGTCCGCCCCGGCCGGCAGAGTTCGCGCCGCCGATCATGATATTGGCAAACCGGACTCGTTTTTCTCCTGCGGGACCGATACAAGCAGTGCACCCGGCGGACTCAAGAAGCCTGTTTGTCTCCAGACATCCCTTGCCCCAAAGGTACGCTGCGTCATGGATTTCGATCTTGTCCTCAACGATTTGAAGATAGACCGGGGACGGAGCCCTGCCGGTGATGCAGAGGCCGTCATAGCCGGCCTCCTTCAGGCGGAGGGGAAAGGTGCCGCCCACCGATGAATCGGTTATTGTTCCGGTAAGAGGCGACCGTGAGACCACGGCCAACCGAGACGAGGCAGGCGCGGGGGTGCCGCACAGCGGTCCGTTCATGAAAAGAAGGGGCATGTTGCTGTCAAACGGGTCGAGACTGAAAAAATCCTTCATCATCGCCATGCCGAGACCCCTGCCGCCGATATACGAAGAAAGGGCCTCCGCGTCTAAGCTCTCGGTCCGGATCTTGTTTGCAGAAAGATCGACATAAAGCATTTTTCCTTGCCATGCATGCATACGGTGATGATAATCCATTTGACGCGCCAGGGTCAACTGAAAACCGTTTTAAGCTGCGCTTTCCTTTGCATTCTTTCGCGATATTCAGGCATGTACACGCATCCGGCGGTACATTTCTTTTGACAGTCCTTCCCAATCCCTCTATAATTCCTAGTATGATCGAACAGATAGGAGTAATCGGCGCAGGCGCCTGGGGAACGGCCCTGTCCATTCTTCTCGCGGAAAAAAATCATGATGTAACACTGTGGATGTATGAGCAAGATCTTTGCGCAGAAACGGATCGTGCCCGGGAAAACCGTGTTTATCTGCCGGGGTTTGCATTGCCCGCTTCGCTCAAAATAACGGCTTCGCTTGAAGCCGCCGTCAGGAACAAATCCATCCTGCTCTTTGTTATGCCGTCACACACCGTCCGGGCGGTGGCGACACAGATTCTTTCTTTTCTGCCCCGCGGCGCGGTCATCATTTCTGCCGCAAAAGGGATTGAACCGGACACGCTTATGCTGCTTTCCGAGGTGCTGAAGGACGTTCTGCCCGAAGAATCCCATGGTCGCCTGTGCTTTCTGTCCGGGCCGAGCTTTGCCAAGGAAGTCGCACAAAAAATGCCTACGGCCGTCACGCTCGCCGCTTATGACCTTGCGGTCGGAAGAAAAGCCCAGGACATTCTGAGTAATGCCTATTTCCGCGTGTATACCAACCTTGATGTCACCGGCGTGGAGCTTGCAGGCTCGCTCAAAAACGTTGTCGCCATCGCAGCGGGCGTGCTGCTCGGACTCGGTTATGGACACAACTCCATGGCCGCGCTGCTCACCCGCGGACTCGCGGAAATGGCCCGTCTTGGCTCGGCCATGGGTGCGAATCCGCAGACGTTTTCCGGCCTTGCCGGCATGGGAGACCTGGTTCTAACGTGCACCGGCGTTCTTTCAAGAAACCGATCCCTTGGCGAACGGCTGGGAAAGGGTGAGCGGCTGCATGACATTCTGCAGGGGTCGCGAACTGTTGCGGAAGGCGTAAAGACCGCTTTGGCGGCACGCAATCTGGCAAAAAAATTCAGCATCAACATGCCTATCGTAGAGGAAGTCTATCAGATTCTGTACGAACAGAAAGACCCACGGCATGCGGCAAAAGACCTGATGAGCCGGGAGCTCAGGGGAGAATAATTTGTTTCGGATGCCGCAGCCAGGAGACAGGTACATGAAGCAATTTCTTTTCATATTTTTTTCATGTACACTTGCCGGTATTGTGAATTTTGCCGCCTCAGCAGAAACGAAAATCATTGAGGCGGAAAGCACGTACATCATAGGGGATAACGACAGCAAAATCGACGCACGCAGGATTGCCACGCAGGAAGCGAAAAGAAAAGCCCTTGAGCTTGCCGGCACTTATGTGCAAAGCCTGACCGTGGTAAAAAATTATCAGCTTTCCCGTGATGAGATACAATCGTACACTGCAGGCATGCTGGAAACAGAGATTGTGTCGGAGCAGATGCGCGGAACGGTCGACCGGCCGGAAGTCTACATTAAAACCCGCTGCACAATTGACACAGCCCTCTTGCAAAACCAAATAGCCGGATTCCGGGAGAATGAGGACCTGAAAGAGCAGCTCGATGCTTCTGCCAAAGAGAACGGCGAGCTCAGAAAAGAACGCGACGCGCTTGTTGCACAGCTCAAGGCGGAAAAGGACAAAACAAAAGCAGCTGAAACCCGCCAAAAGATCGGGACAATACTCACAAAAGAAGAATCCAACGAGCAAACAAACAAGGTTTGGATCAATATCGGCCCACAGCTGGCTCAGAATGATACGGAAGCCCGTCCGATCAAGCAGGCTGATCTCGACAGCTCAACGATAATTTTGCAAAAAGCGATCCGCGTTAACCCGCAAAACCAGCGCGCGCGCTCCCTGCTTGCTTCGTTGTATCAGAAAAAAGGCGATATGTCCGCTGCAGAAAATGAATTAAGAACCGCTCTCGGGCGAAATCCCTCAAGCATCGACCTGCGTATGAAGCTCGGTATTTTACTGCAGGAACAGGGCAGATATCCATCGGCATTGAGGGAGTTTCATGCGGTGGAGCGGCTCAGACCGCAGAATCCTCTGATGTTGTTTCATACCGGCATGACATTTAGACAAATGGGCCAATGCAATAGATCAGTTCAGTATTTAAACCGGTTTTTACATAACCCGAGGGTGCAGGCATTTCCCCAGAAAAAACTGACGGCGGTTCAGGCTATTGAGGACTGCGGTATGAACCAACCAGGACATCCGCAAAAAATCAGGGACACAAGGACAAATCATACTCATGAATAAATCCGACCTCATGAAACTGCTTGAGAGCGTTCGCGATGGAAAAACTGGTATAGAAACCGCACTCAAGCGGCTCAAGCACCTGCCGTTTGAAGACGTTGCCTATGCGCATATCGACCATCACCGGCACCTGCGCCACGGAATGCCGGAAGTCATCTATTGCGAAGGCAAGACAACGGAACAGGTCGCGGGTATTGCGAAACGCATGCTCGCGCATAACAGCGATGTGCTCGCAACACGCGCTTCGAAAAAAATGTATACTGCGGTAAAAAAACTGAACCGCCATGCCGTGTACCACGAACGCTCCCGTACGATTGTGGTCCGTCAGACAAAGACAAAAATGACCAATGGCGTTGTTCTTGTCCTGACCGGTGGAACGTCGGATATACCGGTGGCAGAAGAAGCGGCGGTTACTGCAGATGCGCTCGGCAGCACGGTAAAAACCGTCTATGATGTGGGCGTAGCCGGCATTCACCGGATCCTGAGCAAGCGGGACGCCCTTGATGAGGCACGGGTCGTCATTGTGATCGCCGGCATGGACGGCGCACTCCCGTCCGTGGTCGGCGGCCTGGTAGACAAACCCGTGATTGCAGTTCCTACCAGCGTGGGATACGGTACGGGGTTCCAGGGTCTGGCGCCCCTCCTTACCATGCTCAACTCCTGCGCTTCAGGTATTGCCGTGATGAACATTGATAATGGATTTGGCGCCGGCGTTCTGGCCCACAGGATAAATCTACTCGGAGAGCATAACCACGGCGCTGTATAGCCGTCCTCACCATCTAAGGGAGTCTATAGCAACCATGCATACTGCCTATTTCGACTGTTTTTCCGGGATATCCGGCGATATGACCCTCGGCGCCCTTGTGGACGCAGGTGCGGACATCAATTTACTTCGTGCGGAGCTTCAGAAACTGAGTGTTCCGGGATACGAAATAACCTCTGAAAAAGTCACCCGCTCCGGCATCGCGGCGACAAAAGTGCGGGTCAATATTCATCATATTACGCACGAGCACCGGCACCTTTCCGACATTCTGGGCATCATCAGCAGTTCTGCTCTTTCAGCGCCGGTCAAACAAAAAAGCGAACTGATATTTACCCGGCTGGCTGAGGCTGAAGCCAAAGTGCATGGCACAGCGGTGGCAGACATCCATTTTCACGAGGTCGGTGCGGTAGACTCCATTGTTGACATTGTTGGCTCTGTCATCGGACTTGAGCTTTTGGGCATATCGCAAATCATCATTTCTGCGGTCAATGTAGGCTCTGGAACAGTGAAAACCGCTCACGGCATTCTGCCCATACCCGCGCCGGCAACCGCTGAGATGCTGCGGGGAATCCCGTTTTACGAATCTTCGACAAAATTCGAGCTTGCAACCCCCACCGGAGCTGCAATCATCAGCACGCTTGGCACACCTGTTGGCCGTATGCCGACCATGAATATCGAGCGGATAGCATATGGAGCAGGGGACCAGGATTTTCCCGGCACGCCGAATGTTCTGCGGCTTATGATCGGCGAGCCCGCAGCATCCTGGGAGGAAGACCTGACGGTTGTCATCGAGACGAATATCGACGATATGAACCCCCAGATTTTCGACTACGTGGCTGAAAAACTCATGCGCCAGGGGGCGCAGGACGTGTACTTCACGCCCATCACCATGAAAAAAGGAAGGCCGGCGGTGCTGCTCACCGTGTTGACAGACAAGGAAAAAGTAGATGGCATGCTTACTATCCTGTTTCGCGAAACAACGAGCATCGGCGTCCGCCTTCAGGATGTGCACAGAAAGAAGCTGCTCCGTGAAATCACGGAAGTGGACACCCCCTACGGCAGAATCAGGCTAAAAGTGAGCAAACGGGGCAATGAAATTTTTTCAGTCACTCCTGAATATGAGGACTGCAAAAAAATCGCGGAAAACAGACAGCTTCCGTTGAAACAGATCATGGAAGAAGCAAAAAAAGTATACTATACTACACGGTAGCACTGCGGCAGAGAAAACATTCTTTTCCCCGACAAAGGACCAAAGGAGCTTCATGCGTACTCTTCGCATTTCCATGGCACAAATCAATCCCACCGTAGGAGACCTCGCGGGCAACCGGGACAAAATTATTGCAGGCATTCTCCGTGCAAAAAAACTCGGCGCCGATATCGTCGCGTTCACGGAACTGGCTGTCACAGGATATCCGCCGGAAGATCTGCTGCTCAAGCCCCAGTTTGTTAAAGATAATCTGCGCACCTTACGGGAAATCACCAAAGCTACACAGGGAATCACAGCCGTCGTCGGTTTTGTCGACGTGAACGAATACTTGTACAACGCCGCGGCAGTCATCTCTCGCAGAAAGTTGTCGTATGTTTATCATAAAATGCTGCTGCCGAATTACGGCGTGTTTGACGAATATCGATATTTCAAACCCGGCAAACGCTGCCCTATCATCGTTGTCAATGGAGTTCAGGTAGGAATCAATGTCTGCGAGGACATCTGGTATCCGGACGGACCGACATATACTCAGGCGCTGGCAGGGGCGGAAGTCATCGTCAACATCAACGCTTCGCCGTATCATAAAGGAAAAGGACGCGAGCGGATGCGGATGCTTGCCGACCGGGCCCGTGAAAACGGAATTTATATAGCGTATACAAACGCAGTGGGCGGACAGGATGAGCTTGTTTTTGACGGCCACAGCCTCCTCGTTGACCCGAAGGGAAAGGTGCTTGCGACAGGCAGACAGTTTGAGGAAGATTTCGTTACGTGCGATGTTAGGCTTCCCGCTCTTTCGAGCCGCGGCAAGACTGCGGCTTCGGACTCCCTTTCCCGGGAGCACCGCGACTCCGTCGATACTGTCTTGATCTCCACCGGTACAGCGAGGAAAAAAATACTGCCTCCGCCACGAGTCGAAAAACCTTGTTCTTCTGTACAGGAAGTGTACCACGCGCTCGTTCTCGGAACTCGCGATTACCTCAGAAAAAATGGTTTCAAGTCCGCGGTAATCGGCCTCTCGGGCGGGATTGATTCTTCCTTGGTCGCCGCCGTGGCATGCGCGGCAATCGGAAAGGACCAGGTGGCCGGTGTTTTCATGCCGTCCCCGTACAGTTCCCGTGAAAGCCGGGAAGACGCCATTCTACTCGCGCGCAATCTGGGCATGAAAATTCTGACCATCCCCATCCATCAGCCGTTCGATGCCTATTTGAGCACACTGCGCGGTGCGTTCGCAGGCACCAAGCAGGACGTGACCGAGGAAAACCTGCAGGCGCGTATACGGGGAAATATTCTTATGGCACTCTCGAACAAGTTCGGGTGGCTGGTGCTCACGACCGGGAACAAGAGTGAAATGGCAACAGGGTATGCTACCCTCTATGGAGACATGGCAGGCGGTTTTGCCGTAATCAAGGACGTGCCGAAAACACTGGTGTACGATGTATCCCGATATGTGAACCGTCTTGCGGGAAAAGACGTCATTCCAAAACGAGTGCTTGTCAAAGCTCCCACGGCGGAGCTCCGTCCCAATCAGAAGGACAGCGATTCACTCCCGGTTTATGATCTCCTTGATCCCATTCTCAAGGCATATGTAGAGGACGACAAGGACTTCGATGAAATGTTGAACATGGGTTTTGATCGCAAGGCCGTGGAGCGGGTCATTCATCTTGTTGATTCCAGCGAGTACAAACGTCGCCAAGCCCCTCCCGGCGTCAAAATCACTGCTCGGGGATTGGGCAAAGACCGGCGCTTCCCGATCACCAACCGCTATAGAAGCTATTGATCGCCGGTGTATCACAATTTTTTATCGTTCCCGGATTTTCCATGAAAACAGGAACTCTTTACATAGTCGCTACTCCCATCGGAAATTTAGAAGACATAACCTTCCGTGCGCTTCGTATTCTCAAAGAAGCGGATGTTATTGCCGCGGAGGACACTCGTCACACTCAAAAGCTGCTGAACAAATACGAAATCAACACACCGCTCACCAGTTACCACGACCATAACAAAGACGAAAAAGCACCTATACTCGTTGCGCGTCTGCTTGACGGCAAGAATGTCGCCCTCGTATCAGATGCGGGGACGCCGGGAATTTCCGACCCGGGATATGTTTTAATCAATCTTGCGGTAGACCAGCAGATACCGGTGGTGCCGGTTCCCGGCGCCACCGCTGCCATTACGGCGCTTTCCATATCCGGCCTGCCGACTGACAGTTTTCGCTTTGCAGGTTTCCTCCCCCAAAAGCACGGCGCACGCCTTGCCCGCCTTCGTGCGCTTGCAAAAGACGAATGCACAATCATTTTCTATGAAGCACCGCACAAGATCATCAGGACAATCGGTGAAATGCTCGAGAGCTTCGGCGGCCGCCGTGCCGTAATCACCCGCGAGCTTACCAAAATTCACGAGCAGGTTCTCCGGGGAACGCTTTCGGAGATTTTGATACAGCTGGAGAAAGGACCGCTGAAAGGCGAATTTACCATTATTGTCCACGGTTCCTCAGCAGAACCGCACGAGCAGATTGTCAGTACGGTGGAATATCTGAAAGACCTTATGACGCAGCGCGGGTTAACTAAAAAAGAAGCCATCGCAGCCGCGGCAGATGAACTGGGACTGCCGAAGAAGGAAGTCTACAAGGAAAGTCTACGTATGTAACAACCATTTGGTCGCGACTTTTTTATTCTTTCTACCAATAAGAAAACAAAAAACTCCTCCCGACAAAGCACCAGACTTCCAGTTTTGCATATAAAGTGAATTAGCCCGCCCCTTGGGGCGGGCTAATTCACTTATCTCTCTTCCAACCGGATGTAATCCACCACCAGCCTTTGTTCCGTGTGGGCGACCGCG
>CAZYEF010000092.1:0-10975 GCA_964646375.1 uncultured Nitrospiraceae bacterium
CGGTGTTGTCACAAAGCCATACCGGGTGAATGAATTGACCGAACAGGTGGCGAAAGTTTTACAGGGGGAGTGAGCAAAACGCCTGTTTACGGACAAAAAGCCAGCCGGTAATTACCAAAAAAACAATAACAATCCCAAAAAAAACCGACAAATAATGCATTTTTTTGCTATAGTTAACGCAAGAACAGTCTTTTTAGGCGTTTATGATGCATTTCCGACTGGAAGGCTTGAAAATTCAAACCACCAGCCAAGTACCCACCGCAGGTGGCGTGGCTGCTGAGGTGGTTTTTCCGCCACTCAAAAAGTAGTCAGGTCGCGTCCAAAACCATAAGAAATTCCGGCCATTGCAGAGACACATGAACAATAACGAGTTCAGGATAAAAGGGGGGCACCGGTAAAGGCTTAAACAATATTCTCTGGCTGCAGAGGGGGATAGCATATGGCTTCCGATACTTTGGAATTGAGAAAGTTTGTTGCTCCTGAATTCATTTTTGGAGTTGGCGGACGAAATCTTGCCGGTCGTTATGCAAAAAACTTCGGGGCCCGAAGAGTGCTTGTGGTGACTGATCCCGGGGTTATGTCTGCCGGATGGACAAAGCAGGTAATGGAAAGCCTGGAGGCGGAACGAATTGTATGTGTTTGCTTTTCGCAGGTTACCGAAAACCCCAAAGCGGAAGAAGTGATGTCCGGAGCGCAAACCTATCAGCAAGAAGGTTGCAACGCGATAGTGGCAGTCGGCGGCGGAAGTTCCATGGATTGCGCCAAGGGCATCGGCATCGTCAGTTCAAACAAGAACAATATTCTGTCTTTTGAAGGAGTAGATGAAGTTCCGGTTCCGGGGCCGCCGCTTATCTGCATTCCGACGACCGCTGGAAGTTCCGCCGACCTTTCCCAGTTCGCGATAATAACCGATGTGCAGCGCAGGGTAAAAATAGCGATTATCAGCAAAACCGTTGTTCCTGATGTTTCCCTTATCGATCCCGAGACCACGACAACCATGGACGCCCGCCTTACCGCGGCGACCGGTATGGACACGCTCGTTCACGCGATTGAGGCCTATGTCTCCAATGCCCATTTTCCCATTACGGACCTGCACGCATTGGAAGCCATCCGGCTGGTGACGGCGCATCTCGTTCCTGCGATAAAACAGCCTGATGATCTGCAGATACGCAGCCAAATGATGCTCGCAAGTTTGTATGCGGGGTTGGCGTTTTCAAACGCCAGCCTGGGAGCCGTCCATGCGTTGGCCCACAGTCTGGGAGGCTTTTTGAATTTTGCCCACGGGAAGGCCAATGCCATATTGTTGCCGCATGTCATTGATGTAAATTTTGCTGCTGCCGCCGAACGGTATGCGCAGATAGCCAAGGCCATGGGGCTGCCGGCAAACGATGGAAAATCAGTCCTGATCGAAGGAATAGCACGGCTGCAGAAAGAGGTGGGCATTACCAAGAAACTCGGCGAAATAGGTTTGGAGAAGAGCAGTATTGCCGAGCTCTCCGAAAAGGCAATGCATGACGCCTGCATCGTCACAAACCCCCGCCGCTTGACCCGGCAGGAGATCGAGGAGATTTATGAGAAAGCCCTCTGATCCTCCTTCTGACAAGGAAAACACTCGCGACAAAATCATCGGTCTCGGGGAACGGTCCATCCGGAAAAGCTATTACCCGGAGCTTCAGCATCAGCTTGTGGAGCTGGAGCGCTTCAGAGCCCTGCTGGACCAGAGTCAGGATGCCATCCTGCTGATTGAAATCCCTTCCGGACATCTTGTTGATGTAAATGCCTCCACCTGCCGACAACTGGGGTATTCCCGCGAAGAATTGCTGGCCCGGCCGTTAAGCGACCTTCTTTCGTCAGATGCGGCGGAAAAAATCCACGTTTTTTTTGCAGGTACCGGACTTCGACAGCCGGAAGGGATCGTGGTGATTTCCGAGCTCCGCAAACGCGATGGAGTCCGCATTCCGATTGAAATGACGGTCAGACAAGTGTCTTTCAGCGATGCGGATTATGCAGTGCTCGTGGCGCGCGATGCCACGGAGCGAAGACGAGTGGAAGACGCACTGCACAGACGCCTGGTTGCACTGGTGAAACCGCTTGATGACGCGGCGAATATTTCATTTACCGACCTGTTTAATATCGAAGAAATCCAGAATATACAGGATACGTTTGCCGAAGCAAACAACGTGTCGTCCATTATTACCAAGCCGGACGGAACTCCTATCACGAGGCCGAGTAATTTCTGCCGTTTATGCAGGGAAATCATTCGGAAAACGGAAAAAGGCCGGGCCAGTTGCTTTCACTCCGACTCGGTCATAGGCAAGCACAATCCACAGGGGCCGAATATCCAGCTTTGTCTGAGCGCCGGGCTGTGGAATGCGGGCGCGAGCATCACCGTGGGCGGGAAGCATATCGCCAACTGGATTATGGGGCAGGTAAAAAATGACGAGGTTGATGAAGAAAAAATAATCCAGCATGCCGTTGAAATCGGCATCGAGGAAAATGAATTCCGCGTGGCGCTGCAGGAAGTCCCTGCCATGTCAAACGAGCGGTTTAAAAAAATCGCCCGCATGCTGTTTGTGCTGGTCAATGAACTGTCACATAAGGCATATCAGAATGTGCAGCAGGCGCGGTTTATCGCGGAGCGCAGGCGGGCGGAAGAAGCACTGCGGGAATCAGAACAGAGGCTGTCGGAAATCATAGATTTTCTGCCTGATGCCACCTTTGCCATTGATACAGAAGGAAAGGTTATTGCCTGGAACCGGGCCATCGAAGAAATGACCGGAGTCAAGGCGGAAAACATGCTGGGAAAAGGCGACTATGAATACGCCCTGCCGTTTTACGGGACGAGAAGGCAGACGCTGATTGACTTCGCGGCAAAATCCGATGAAGAAATAGAAAAGAAATACAATTATATAAAAAAAGAAGGCGAGGCATTCGTGGCGGAAACTGAAGTACTGCTGCGCGGTCAGCGTCGCATTGTGTGGGGGAAACTGGGCCGGCTGCTCGACAGCGAGGGCAAGCTGGCGGGTTTTATCCAGACGATCCGCGATATTACGGATCACAAGCAGGCGGAACAAGAACAGGCGAAGCTTAAGGAACGGCTCTTTCAGTCGCAGAAAATGGAAACCGTGGGACTGTTGGCAGGCGGCGTGGCGCATGACTTTAACAACCTGCTGACCCCGATACTCGGCTACAGCGAATTGCTGATGCTCGGTCTTCCCGAGGGAGATTCCCGGCGATTGAAAATTGAGCTGATCAAACAGGCCGCTGACAAGGCAAAAGAGGTGACGCAGCGCCTGCTTGCGTTCAGCCGGAAGCAAATGCTTGAATTGAAACTGCTGAACCTGGGTGACGTCATTCAGGGATTTGAACATATGCTTCATCGTACGATCCGGGAAAATATCGAGATTAGAATGAATATGCAACCGTCATTAGGAGTGGTGCGAGCTGACAAGGGACAGATTGAACAAGTATTGCTGAATCTGGCCATCAATGCGCAGGACGCCATGCCGGAAGGGGGAACTTTGAGCATTGAAGCATCGAACGCGGATCTGGATGCCTCGTATGTAGCTGTCCATTCGGAAGTGAACCCAGGTCAATACGTTATGCTGTCTGTAAGCGACACGGGGATGGGCATGGATGATGAAACCATACAGCATATTTTCGAACCATTCTTTACCATGAAGGAATTTGGGAAGGGAACCGGCCTCGGACTTCCGACTGTGTATGGCATTGTCAAGCAGCACGGCGGATATATATATGTTTATTCGGAAAAAAACAAGGGAAGTTCCTTTAAGGTTTTTTTGCCGAGAGCAGAGGAAGAAAAACAAACGATTTCGCATCCATCAACGGCAGAAATTACTGCTGCGCCCGGCGGAAAGACAGTGTTTGTTGTCGAAGACAATGAAACCGTCCGGATGCTCACCTGCAGGATGCTCGAAGAACTCGGCTACAAGGTGCTGTCGGCCGAAAATGTGGACAAATGCGTCGCGGCGCTTGAGCTGTATGCGGGCGTTATTGATCTGCTTTTGACCGACGTTATCATGCCGAAGAAGAACGGCAAGGAGTTGTATGAACTGCTTAAGCGCAGCCGCCCTGATCTTAAAGTCCTGTTTATGTCAGGATACAGCCAGAATGTGATCGGCCATCATGGCGTCCTGGAAGAAGGCGTCCATTTTCTTCAAAAGCCGTTTACCCTGACCGCATTGTCCCAAAAAGTTCATGAAGCCATTGAATAGTAGTACGCATGAAATGGATCCGCCAGGCATCTTTTCCCCAATCCCTGCGACATGGAATCCCCGGCTTTAGCCGGGGGAGGAATACAATAAGTCGCGGGAGGTCGCATTTATCGAGGGAGCCTCCGGCTCCTGACAGAGGGGGCTCCACTAAAAAACCGGGAATTCTTCATTCTAAAGAGATTATTTTTACCGTCCGATAAGTATTAAAAAGGAAGATGCGGCTTTAGGGGACTAAGATAAAAGTATGATGAACTTTCAAGCGACCAGGATGCTTGCCGCTGGATTCGTGCTGCTTCTTACTATGACGATGCCGGCAGCCGCGAAAAGCGCAGCTCCTGTTCAAAAAGACGTTCTCGTTATTCATTCCTATCATTCCGGTCTCGGCTGGACCGATTCCATCATGAACGGTATACAGGACACGTTCAGCCATAGCCCTTATAACGTCCAGCTCAGCGCTGAATATCTCGATGCCCGGCGTACAGTTGATCCGGAGGGCATAAGCGCGGTCCGCGCTTTTTTACTGTCAAAGCTGAAGCGGGCAGTCCCGCAGCTTGTAATAGTCTCTGATAATGCAGCTTTCGCCTTTATCTTGAAAGAGCGCGACCGCCTTTTTCCTGATGTGCCCATCGTATTCTGCGGGGTAAATGATTTCCATCCGGAGATGCTTTCCGGGCAGCGTGGAATAACCGGTGTGGCAGAGGCTTCTTCTCTTCTTGAGACCGTGGATCTTGCCCTCCGGCTGCATCCAAAGACAAAAACGATTATCGTCATCGGCCAGACGAAAGTTGCTGCGGACAAATATAACCGAGACGGTTTCGCAGCTGCGCTGCCGAAATTGACTTCCCGGATAAAGGTTGTTTTTTGGGATGATCTTGCGACACCCGAATTGCGCGTGAGATTAAAAACGCTCGAAGATGATGCCGTTGTTTTCCTGAATGGTCAGATTCGGGATGAGCACGGTCGGCAGATGGTAATCGAGCGGACGGAAAACTGGATATCCAAGAATAGTCCGGTGCCCGTTTATTCCTTATGGGATGTTTTTTTCGGACACGGAACAATGGGCGGGAAATTAGTAAGCGGTTATCGGCAGGGGCAGCTGGCCGCAGAACTGGCAGTGCGCGTCTTCAACGGTGAACAGGCGGGTGCCATTCCTGTTTATAGCGCAATAGCCGCAAACCGCTATATGTTTGACTACGATCAGCTTGTGAGGTTCGGTATTTCTCCATCGCAGCTTCCCCGCGACTCGATTATTATCAATCGGCCCGAATCATTCTACGAAACGTACAAGACGTATGTCTGGGCGGTAGGCAGCGTTATCATTGTTTTGATCGGATTGACGACTTCTCTCAGCATTGCCATCATACGCCACCGCAAAACGGAACAGGCCTTGCAAAAAAGCGATGAAATGACGCGCCTTTTTTTTGAACGTCAGTTAATAGGCATGGCGATCACATCGCCGGAGAAAGGATGGCTGCGGGTCAATGAGAAAGTATGTGAGATGCTGGGTTATGCACGGGAAGAACTGGTCCGGATGACATGGGAACAATTAACCCACCCCGATGATATTGCTCCTGACATGGCTTTCTTTTCACGGCTTATCGCAGGTGAGATTGATGAATATACCCTGGAAAAACGGTTTATTCGCAAAGATGGAACAATCATCTGGACGAACCTTGCGGTCGGCTGCGTCAGAAAAAATGATCGTTCACCGGATTATGTCCTGGCATTGATGGAGGATATTACCCAGCGGAAACGCGCGGAGGAATCGCTCCGGCAGGCGAACCAGGTGATTGAAAAAAGCCCGGTAGTCCTTTTCCGCTGGAAGACAGCGGAAAACTGGCCTGTTGAATTTGTTTCAGAGAACGTGATACAGTTCGGGTATACTCCGGAAGAACTTTGTTCCGGAAAAATTCCCTACACCTCGCTCATTTACGCTCCCGACAGGGAACGGGTGGCAGCTGAGGTCCGATCCTTTTCCGTGTCAGGTTGCAATTCCTTTCAGCAGGAATACCGGATCGTCACCAGGGAGGGGGATCTCCGATGGATAGATGACCGCACGGTGATAGAACGAAACGCTCAGGGAGACATTACGTACTACCAGGGGATCATTATTGATATTACCGAGCGGAAACGGGCGGAGGAATCATTACGGGAGAGCCAGTTTTTTTTAACCAAGTCCCAGCAGGTAGCGCGCATAGGATCGTACCGGTTGGATGTCACCAACGGTATGTGGATGAGTTCGCCGTCACTGGATGAAATTTTCGGCATCAGCTCCGATTATCAGAGAACTGTTGAGGGCTGGACATCGCTGATACTGCCTGGGGACCGAGAAGCGATGTATTCCTATCTCCGTCAGGATGTGTTTGCCGGGCACAATCGCTTCGACCGGGAGTACCGGATCGTCAGGCGCAGTGATGGCGCAATTCGATGGGTGCACGGCATCGGCGAACTGGAATTTGACGGCCAGGGAAATGTGCTGTATATGATAGGCACGATTCAGGACATTACCGAACACAAGCAGGCCGAGGAGGCGTTGAAGGAATCCGAACAACGGCTGTCCGAAATCATAGACTTTCTGCCGGACGCGACATTTGCGATAGACCGGGAAGGGAAAGTCATCGCCTGGAACCGTGCAATTCAGGAATTATTCGGCGTTCCGTCAAATGCCATGCTGGGAAAGGGAAACTATGAATATTCCCTGCCGATATACGGGGTCCGGAGGCCGATGCTGATTGATCTCATAGCGGCATCGGAACAGGAAATGAAGCAAAATTATCATACCATAAAACGCGAAGGAAAAGTGCTCATGGCCGAGGCCACCACCGTTCTTCGGGGAAAGCGTCTCCATCTCTGGGGGAGGGCGGTGCCGCTTTACAACAGCAAGGGCGACATCGCCGGAGCCATAGAGTCAATTCGCGATATTACCGAAATCAAACAGGCGGAAGAGGAGCAGGTAAAGCTGAAGGAGCAGCTGTTTCAGTCTCAGAAGATGGAGACCGTGGGGCTGCTGGCGGGCGGCGTTGCGCATGACTTCAACAATCTCCTGACGCCGATACTGGGATACAGCGAAATAATGATGCTGGAACTTCCGCCGGAAGATCCAAAACGCCAGAAGCTTGAACAGATCAACCACGCGGCAGACCTGGCGAAAGGACTGACCAGACGACTGCTGGCGTTCAGCCGGAAGCAGATGCTTGAGCTGAAGCCGGTGAATCTCGGCGACATTATCCGGGAATTTGAACATGTGCTGCATCGCACCATCCGTGAAAATATAGAGATCAAAATCCATATCGCGCCGGTGCTGGGGACCGTGAGGGCCGACAAGGGACAGATTGAACAGGCTTTGCTGAATCTAGCAATCAATGCGCAGGATGCGATGCCTGAAGGCGGTGTCCTGATCATTGAGGCGAAAGACATTGATCTTGATGAGTCATATACAATCCAGCATCCGGAGATTGCGCCCGGCCCCTATGTAATGCTTTCCGTGAATGACAGCGGTATCGGAATGGATGCGGAAGTTCAGGAGCATATTTTTGAACCGTTCTTTACCACGAAAGAATTGGGCAGGGGAACGGGTCTCGGGTTGTCTACGGTATACGGAATTGTCAAACAGCATGCGGGGTCCATTTCCGTCTATTCCGAGAAAACGCAGGGCAGCATTTTCAAAATTTTTCTGCCGCGAGTCAACGGGGGAAGCGGGAGCACGAAGGACCATCCGCTGCGGTCTGAAGACCTTGAGAAAGGCAGCGAAACCATACTGGTCATGGAGGACAACGAAAACGTCCGTACACTTGCCTGTAAAATGCTGGAAAACCTCGGATACCATGTTCTTATGGCCGAAAGCACGGATCATTGTCTCGAAATGGCGGAAAAACATCCCGAGGCCATCAGCCTGCTTCTGACGGACGTGATCATGCCGAAGAAAAACGGGAAAGAGTTGTACGCGGAATTACAGCAATTCCGGCCTGACCTGAAGGTTCTCTTCATGTCCGGTTACACGGCGAACGTCATCGGCCACCACGGCATTCTGGATGAGGACGTCAATTTTCTTCAGAAGCCGTTTACCATACAAGACCTGTCGCAGAAGGTCCGTCGGGCGTTGCAATCATAGGCCCCCGGAGTTGAACGGACCCCGGTTTTTCTCCCTGGCTGCAGAAAAAACTTTACAAAGCGAGCAGGATTCTGCTATATTCCTGTAAACATATCCATTTCTCGAATGAACAAACGTCGCTCACATCCCCATTGAAAGGGACAACGGCAACCAATGTTTTTTCGCGTTCAGCTGTCCCGGACAGCCCGACTTGTACTGCTGCTGATTATCTGCGCCGTACAGACCGCATACGCTGCTCCCTCTTCCCCCCAGAAAAACGTTCTTATCATTAATTCCTACCATCAAGGGTTTGAATGGTCCGACGCCGAAGTGTCCGGATTCATGGAACGGTTGAGGACCGTGTATTCTGAAGTCGAAGTGCCGGTCGAGTTTATGGACGCGAAACGGCATTATGATCAGGAAGATCTGCTGCGCGTAAAAAACTTTTTACTCGAAAAATACCGAGACAAAAAACCCGATTTGATAATTCTCTTCGACAATCCTGCGCTGGATATGCTCATTCGCTGGCGGAATGAATTCTTCCCGGACGTGCCCGTTGTTTTTGCGGGGATCAGCAATTTTGACCGGACCAGGCTGGCGGGTCGCAAGCAAATGACGGGCGTCCTGGAAAAGCAAGATGTAAAAAACACACTGGAACTGGCTCTTGCTTTCCACCCGAGAACACAGGAAGTTCTTGTGATTAGCGATACTACCGACAGCGGGATCGCAGTGCGCAGGGACATGGAGAAACTGCTTCCGCATTTCGAAGGGCGTGTTGCCGTGCGCTTTCTTCCACCCAGTACGTTCGAGGAAGCACGGGCGGCAATAGCCGCTCTTCCCCGGGATGCGATAGTGCTGATTCATTCCTTTTCCACCGACCGTGAGGGCAACACCGTCTCGCTTCCCGAGAGTACACGCCTGTTTACTTCCTTGACAGCGGTCCCTGTGTATGCCATGCATGAGACCCGGCTGGGGCACGGCATTGTCGGCGGAATGCTTCTGAACGGCAGGGAGCATGGACGCAAGGCGGCAGACCTTGCGTTGAGGATTCTGTCCGGCGAATCGGCTGACACGATTCCCGTCGATCAGGGAGGCGGTTCCACGCCGATGTTTGATTTTGCGCAACTCCAGCGGTTCGGCATTTCTCGGGAAAACCTTCCCTATGACAGTATTCTGGTAAACAGTCCGGAGTCATTTCTTGACAAACATAAAAAGCTGGTAACGGTGACGGTCGCAATAGTAACCCTGCTTGTCACACTGGTGCTGCTGCTTGTCGGGGCGGTTGTACGGCGCAAACGCACAGAGGATTCACTGCGGGCGTCTAAAATTTTTTTAGACAGCATTCTGGAGCACAGCCCGTATTCCACGTGGGTGGCCGATAATACCGGCACGCTGATCAGATCAAATCAGGTTCTGCGCGACGTGCTGCAGGTTGCTGACAAGGATCTGCTCGACAAGTACAATGTGTTTCAGGACGAGATGGTGCGGGAGCAGGGGCTGATGCCGCTGGTCAGGCAGGTTTTTGAGCAGGGGATAACCGCGCGATTCACGATGCAATATGACAGCTCCAGGATCTTGGGCAGTGAAAACAAACAGCCGGTGCAGCCGCTGATACTGGACATAACGATGTCTCCGGTCCTCGATGATCAGAAACGATTGCTGAATGTGATCGTGCAGCATGTCGATATCACGGAACAGAAGCGGGTGGAACAGACGCTGCGGGAGAAATCCGAGGAACTGGACCGCATATTCAGCCTATCGCTTGATCTGCTGTGCGTTGCCAGCCTTGATGGTCGGCTGATCAAGCTGAATCCCGCGTGGGAGCAAACGCTCGGCTACCGGCTGGACGAACTGGAGGGAAGAAGATTCATGGATTTTGTCCATCCCGACGATGCCGCCTCCACCATGCAGGTGACGGCTGATCTTGCCGCCGGACGGAATATTATTGATTTTACCAACCGATACCGTTGCAGCGACGGCTCCTATCGATGGATTGAGTGGCGCTCGAAGCCTTTCCAGAACAATTTGATTTACGCGGCCGCCCGTGACGTCACTGCACGGAAGCAGGCAGATGACATATTGCGGGAGAGTGAAGCAAAATTCAGGAAAATGCTGGAGGCATTGCCGCTGCCTATCGTGACGGGCACGGAAACGGGGAAGATCGAGTATGTGAATCCGAGGTTTGTCGAAACGTTTGGTTATGCTCTGGAAGACGTCCCCACCCTGGATGCATGGTTTCAGCTTGCGTACCCCGATCCTGTATATCGCGAATATCTGCAGAAGCTTCTTGACGCGGCAATAAAAAGAGTTGCGGCGGGAGGGGCGCCGATCAGGGGGCATGAGGTCTATATCCGCTGCAAGGACGGCTCGGTCAAGACCGCCGAGGTATACGGTGGACCTTTCGGATATCACTCCATGAGGATTTATAACGATATAACTTCGCGCAAACAAGCGGAGAAAGAACAGGGAAAGCTTCGGGAGCAGCTTTTTCAAACTCAGAAAATGGAGACCGTGGGAATGCTGGCGGGCGGTGTGGCGCATGACTTTAACAACCTGCTGACGCCGGTCCTCGGCTACAGTGAAATTTTGATGCGCGGTCTTCCCGAGGATGACCCCAGACGCGTGAAGCTTGAACATATAAAACAGGCGG
>CAZYEF010000093.1:0-10873 GCA_964646375.1 uncultured Nitrospiraceae bacterium
AAGATCCTTCATTTTTTCCGATGCCAGAAGTTCAGAGGGATTGCTCGGCGGAGTTCCCGCGGGAAGCAGAACAAGCTTTCCAATTCCTGTTTTGATGAGGATATCAGAGAGCTGCACTTTGGATTGCAGATAATCGCTGAGGCCATGCTGGGGTGTTATGCCGAGATAGGTATGAATCGACGGCTGCCGGAGGTCCGTGTCAATAAGGAGCACGGTATGGTCTATTTCCTGGGCCATGGTAATGGCCAGATTGATCGCCGTGACGGTTTTCCCCTCTCCCGCAAGAGCACTGGTAACAAGAAGGCTGTTTAAAAAGTCTTTTTCCGTGCTTTTAAAAATCCTTGCGCGGAGTTTTTTATATTCCTCTGCAGAAGGTGATGCCGGGTCGGTTATGCAAACAATATGCTTATTCACGGCTGCGATATCAATGATGGATTCCCCCACTTCAAAAACCGGCGCCGTGCTCTGCCGCTCCCGGGCTGCAATCATCGTCGGTGATGATGTTTCCCTGCCACCCTGCCGCAACTGCGATGCTTTTTCCAATGCTTTTTCTATTCTGCTCATCAGATATCTCCCACGCTACGGTTATAGAATCCGTATACCCAAAATTTGGCTGATAATTTCCTCTAGCAGCACCAGACCGACAATGCCAAGGTAAATGGCAGCGGCCTTGTAATACTTCTTGTCGAGCAGGCGTGTTGCAGTCCTGTCTTCCTCTGTCTCAATCTGCGGCACAGTGGCCAGCAGAGGGAGTTTGAGACCGTTTTCCAACAGATCCTCGTTCTTGAAGGTAGGATCAAAATAATCAAGTGCCACCACACTACCGATACCCGCCACCAGCCCCAAAAACAACCCGACCAGAATCAACTTTACCCGGTTCGGGAAAATGGGCAAATGAGGTTCGACCGGGGGATCCATGATCCGGAAGGTGGAATTCTGACCCAGTTCCAGGTCCCGCGATACACGGGCGCTTTCAAGTTTTATCAGAAGGTCGTCGTAGATTCTCTGATAGACGCTCCGGTTGCGCTGCAGTTTCGTCCATTCTTCCTGCTCCTTCGGCATCTTCCTGAGAAGAGACTGCCCCTCCTGCTGCTGCTTTGTCAGTTCACCCTGGCGCGCGCGCAACGTTTCAATTTCCGTCTCGGTCCTGGCCAGCTCTTCACGCAGCTGCTGATAAACAGGATTGGCGGCCGCAGTCTCCGTACCAGCGTTCTCGTGTCGCTGTGACGAAGCCGATGCAATTTGTTTTTTCAGCTCATCAATTTCATTCTTGACCTTTATTACTTCCGGATAATCGTCGGTATATTTTGTCGTCAGAAGGATGAGTTGATTGTTCAGCTGGCTCAATCGAGCCTGGGGAGATCCTTCCCGGGTAACAAAGGCAACCGTCAGCTCTTTTTCCCCGGAAAGCTGTTTTTTGATGCTTTCTCGTTTCTTTTCCAGCTCCCGCAGCTTGATTTCCGCATCAATTTTTCCGGACTGGAATGTTTCAATTCTGCTGACTACCGTATTTTCGCTCTGGGGAACCAGTGTCGGATGCTGCTCTCTGAACTCCCGTATGAGTTTGTCGGATGCGTCAAGTTTTTCCCGGTACTCGTTCAATTCCTTTTCTATAAAACTGAATGCCCCGTATACATCCTGCGTCCGGGAGCTTTCGTTGATCGCTATGCATTCGCTGATGTGGGTGTTTACCAGGTTGGTCACTTTTTTAGGGTCGCCGCCCCGGTACGCAATCGAAAAATAAAGATCCGACGCCGTGGCACCACCGCTGCGGACGGTGACCGTAAGGCTTTTCCGTAATCCCTCAACCAGACTTTCATATTGCGTCGGATTGCTGATCTTTGCGTCAAGATTGAGTTTCTTAATAACGCGTTCGATGAGGCTTCTGCTGGTCAAAATGTTTCTAAGGTTTCGCAGCCGCTCTTCCAGACTCACCGTGACACCAACACCCTGCATCAGGGGATTGATCAGTGACGTGCCCTGTATATACACGGTCGCGTTTGCTTCGTATGTCTTGGGCAACAGAAAACCGCCCCAGGTAAACACGGAAATCACGAGCAGGGCAACGGCAATGGCCAAGTATCTTCTTTTATATAAGATACCGATGTAATATTTGAAATCAATTTTAAAGGAGCCGCTTTCTTCCATGCATCCCTCCTAAAACCAGCTGGTTTTTACGGTGATCACGTCACCCGGTCTTAAAGTAAAATTCTTGTTTATGTCCCCGTTCATGACATCCTTTAGTTTTACCTTGTAATTCTGGATTGCGTCACCTTCTTTTCTTGAAACAAGGACATTATTTTTGCTTGCAAACTCCGTAAATCCACCTGCTGCCAGTATGGCATCGAGGGCGGTCATTCCTTCGCTAAAGGGTATAATACCCGGTGTTCTGACGGCGCCGGTGACCCGGATGCGGTTGCTGAACCCGCCGGGAAGATAGATGATGTCGTTCGGCTCAAGCTTCACGTCCTGTGAATAATCTCCCTTGCCGACCAGCTGTTCGAAACTCACGGCGACCTTTTTCCCCGCTCGCAGCAAATATGCATTCGGCAAATCTATGTTGCTGATGGAACCCAGCTGTGCAAGAAGCTGCAGCAGTGTCGTGTTTCTTCTGAGGGTTATCTGGCCGGATGTTGCAGTTCCTCCGGAAACCGAAGCTGCGGTGGCGGTCTGCGCTGCAGTATCAGACAGCAGCGCGTTTGTTCTCGAGACACCGTCGCCGAAAACATAAACCTTAAAGCTGTTGATTGCCGTCACTGTTATGCTGACCACCGGGGCTTTTATAAATCGCAGAAGTTCCTTTTCAATGGTTTTTTTCAATTCAAGGGGAGTCTTTCCTTCCGCCTTGACGTCGCCGATAAGAGGCATTGAAACCATTCCATCCGGTCTGACAGGCACATGGACATTCAATTCATTGTTGCCCCAAACTGAAATTTGCAGCATATCTTCAGCGCCTATGATATAGCCTTCCGCATGAGTCGTTTTCACGGTACAAAACAATGCCGTCACAACAAATGCGAGAACCAAGGCGAAGAAATTCCTGTATGATACGTTCATATTTGCCCCCTGTAGTTGATTTGCAGTAGAATACGTCAATTTTTTGCAATGCTCCGCCCTCTCAGTCACATGCATGCGCCGGAGGGACGGGGAAATAATATTAAAATGCTGATTCGCAGCAAACGCAGCTGAAAAAAAGCTGCGCTGAATAATTTTCACGACATGGCTGAACAGCCCCGATGGTCAGGTCGTCAGTACAAGGATTCAATTTCCTGGGCCGCCATTCTTATCGCAACACTTCTTCCCAGCAGTTCCACATTAACCTGGAACAGATACTCATTTTCCTTTTTGGACAGGATTCCCTCGGCGTTTTTCAGGGGACCACATTTAATCCGGACCCGGGTGCCTTGCTTCAGATGAGGATATACGTCTATTTCGCTGCCGCTTTCGACCAGCAGCCTCAACGAGGTTATTTCCTCGGACACAATCGGTGTCGGTTTGCCGGGTTCCAAAGAGATGAAGGTCACAACCCCCCGGGTCCGCAGTACGGCAAGGAACTCTTCCGGTCCGGGGCTGATCCGCGCGAAAAGGTATCCGGGAAACAGCGGATACTCGACAACTTTTTTCCTGTCTTTCCATTGACTCACTCGTTTTGCCGAAGGAAGGAAGGCTTCAATGTTTTTCTCCTTCAATTCGTTAAGCGCAACGAACTCATGTCTTGATTTTACATGAACGGCATACCAAACAGACATCTCACCTGCTGGAGCATGCTCCCCGCAACGAGGTTCCGATACTATCGCTGACTGCATCAGTTCACATTGGCTCATTCGTCTCATGCCGTTCCCTGTTTTTTATATTTCTGACTCGTTGTTCGATTCGAGCGCATGCGAAAAAAGCGTATCAGCCGGTTCGACATGCGTTCTCCAAATATTTTATTCCGGATCCTGGATTCCCAGAGCATGAAGCAATGCGGAATAATCGATGCTTTTTCTCACGCCCTGATCATGCGACCCCCAGTAGAGCGTTTCAAAATCAAGGTCTTTAACGATATCTCGGACCATGGCGGGGTCCACTTCCTTCGTTTCCTCAACAAAAGCGGTCAACAGCAGAAAGTCGCACATGATGTTTACCAGCCGTGGGACTCCCTTCGTGTACTGATAAATAAGATCCACGCTCCCATCGGCAAATGTTACGGCATCTTTGTTGCCCGCCACCTCATGACGGTGGAGAATATACTCCAACGTCTCCTCTTTTGTCAGCGGACTGATACGGCAATTAATGCTGATCCGCTGGCGAAGCTGACGAAGCTGCGGCAGGGCAAGGACGTCCCTCAACTCAGGTTGTCCTACAAGAACAATCTGCAGAAGCTTCGAAGTGCTGGTTTCTAGATTCGACAACATTCTGATCTCTTCGAGCAGGTCGGGTTTGAGATTCTGCGCTTCGTCAATGATGAGGACCGGATTGAACCGTCTTGCGTGCTGTTCAATCAGAAAATCATTTAAGTCTTTGAACAGTGTTACCTTGTCCTTCCCTTTTACCTCAAGTCCAAAGTCATCATTGATCATGGCTATCAATTGTTCTGAGGTGACTTTTGTGTTAAAAACCTTGGCAAGCGTGACGTTTCCGGCCAACCGTTTAATAAGATCGCTGATAAGTGTTGTTTTCCCCGAGCCTACTTCTCCCGTCAGAAGTATAAAACCGGCCTTTTCCCGTATTCCATATTGAAGATAATGAATAGCCCGCTTATGGGTTCTGCTCATGTAAAGAAAATCGGGGTTTGGTATCAACTCAAACGGTTTTGTTTTGAAATTAAAAAAAGCTTCATACATAGGATATATTGTCCTTCCCACATAAGTTTTTCAGAGGGCAGTTTCGGCAGGCCTGTGTCCTCTGCCGGCACCGTAGTTCGTCATTGATCGTTTCGCAATTCCATTCTGACATCAGACTGCGCTGCATTGCTGATAATGGCCTGCTCAGCGTTGCCATCGCCTTTTCCCATAATTTGGTTTACAAGAGTCCTGAACTTCGTATAATCAAGCGGTTTTATCATGCAATGCAAAAGGGATTTATCCACATTTTCAAGCATTATTGCCAAATTTCTGTTCAGTCGGTCAGAAAGAATAATAACCGGAAGCTTCATTTTTAAAAGCTCTGGCAATACACCAGCTCCGTATGGATAGCTTGTTATGATGAGACCAAAATCCTCATAGTTAAACAGCGGTGCGATATTTCGTATATCACTGGTAACAGTCGTGAAATATCTTTCTTTCTGGAGAATTGCCGAACAGATACGCGCAAATCCGGCTTCATCAATAATTAAGATCTTCTTCGTTTGCATTCCCATGGCACTGATACTAATAGCAAATTCAATGCCTGAAATAAATGGTCAATTATCAAGGCAGTTTTTGCATGATATCCGCTTTCTCTCACAGAACTGTTTCTCAAGTATACACTTTCGCAGGAAACGTCTTTTTTATCGATGTATCCTATGGAAACATAAATTCTAACTTATTGAAAATTCAAAACTTGTTTTTAATAATTGTTTCTTTTGGAAACATATTTTATTACCTGGCAACCTTCGGATGTACACAATTTCGGCAGCGAGAGCTGATTTATGAGCATTTTATTTCACAAATAATCTTTCATTTCGGTGTCAATTCGACATCAACACTTTCAAATTCCCATAAAATCAATAAACTTCATAATGGATTTTAATTAAGCGAAACAATCTTATTGAGCATGTTTTTTGCTTGTTATCCAAAAAAACCGTTTCTGTCCAGCAGCCAGTTTAGTTAGATTCACTGCCGGAAGTTTTCGATAAGAGGAGGTCTTGTTTATGTGTGGCATTGTCGGATACGTTGGAAAAACCGGGTCGCTCCAAGTGCTTGTGGACGGACTCAAGAGGCTTGAATACCGCGGATATGATTCGGCGGGTATAGCATTTGTTAATGGCAATGGGCTAGAAATATGCAAAACCAAAGGCAAACTTAAAGATCTGCAGCGCATGCTCCCTCAACCAGCCCCCGTGGTACGCATGGGACTCGGCCACACGCGGTGGGCCACCCATGGCGGCCCTTCTTCGAAAAATGCACACCCGCACCGTGTAGAAGGCATTGCCGTGGTGCATAATGGCATTATTGAAAATTACCGGGAATTGAGGACGACGCTGGAGAGTGAAGGGCATACGTTTCTGTCTGAAACCGACACCGAGGTGGTGCCGCAGCTGATAGCAAGCTATTGTAAAAAAGGACTGCAGATCAGGGAAGCGATCCGTTCCGCCATCGCCCGACTGCACGGCTCTTATGCACTGGGTATCATCAGCGAGCAGCACCCCAACACGCTCTTCGCGGTCAGAAAGGGAAGTCCGCTTGTCCTGGGAATCGGTACGGAGGATTTTTACTTCGCTTCAGATATTCCCGCAATTCTTCCTTATACCCGCAAGTTTATTTTTATGGAAGACGGCCAGCTCTGCACACTCACCGGCGAAGGAATTGACATCCGACTTGTTGAATCCGATACAGTGGTTTCCAGCATGGGAAAGATCGTGGAAATTGACTGGACCCCTGATATGGCGGAAAAAGACGGCTACGCTCACTTCATGCACAAGGAGATATATGAACAACCACGCGCCATTACGGCCACCATCAGCGAACGCATAAACAGTCCGCTGAATTTCCTGGCCGAGCTTGGCATCTATGTCCAGAGAAAATCAGATGTGCAGAAAATTCACATCGTTTCCTGCGGCACGTCCTATCACGCCGCGCTCATCGGGAAATACATGATTGAAAATATCGTTCACATTCCGGTCAGCGTTGATATTGCATCGGAATATCGCTATCGGCAGCCCATCATTGAAAACGGCACACTCTTTGTTGCGATCACCCAGTCCGGGGAAACAGCTGACACACTTGCGGCACAACGGGAAGCAAAACGTCTGGGCGCCCTGACGCTCACAATCTGCAATGTCGTAGGAAGCACATCAACAAGAGAAGCGGATTCTATTCTCTATACCCGGTCAGGACCAGAAATCGGCGTGGCATCCACAAAAACATTCACTTCGCAAATAGCGGCACTGTGCATACTGGCCCTTGCCATGGGATTCAAAAAATCCACTATTTCGCAGGCAGAATATGACGCCCTGAAGTCGCAGCTTGCGGAGATCCCGACACTCATCGAGAAAACACTGCAAGCAGATGCAAAAATCAAGGAACTTGCGAAATCCCTTGCATCAGCCAGGGATTTTCTGTATCTCGCGCGGGGAATAAACTATCCCCTCGCTCTGGAAGGAGCTTTAAAGCTGAAAGAAATATCCTATATTCACGCAGAAGGATACCCGGCAGGTGAAATGAAGCATGGACCAATAGCGTTAATTGACCAGGATCTGCCTGTTGTTGTTGTTGCCCCCTCGAATGATCTTTTCGAAAAAATATTTTCCAATATTGAAGAAGTAAAAGCCCGGGGGGGACGGGTTATTGCGATAACTGATGTTCCTGAGGCGATGAAGGGAAAAGCCGATGAGGTCATAACCGTACCATCAACCCATCCTCTGCTTACTCCCTTTGTTAACGTAATACCTCTCCAACTCCTTGCTTATCATATTGGTGTGCTCAGAAATTGCGATGTGGATCAGCCTCGAAACCTCGCAAAAAGCGTAACGGTTGAATAAAGAACCGCCTGACAACACAGCTCAAGAGTTGGAGATCCAGCTCCGAATGCTTCAACAGCAGCACCCTCCTAAAAAAAGAGGCGTTGCAGGACAAATCCTGCAACGCCTCTCAACAAAAACCCTTCGTGACAGCTCGGCTTTTCTTTAACAATCAAGAATTATATTTTGGTTTCTTGCAGAAAAGACCCTTGTCCTTCGCCGCATCAATGAGGTAGAAAGATTCGACTGCAGCATCAGCAAGCCCTTTGTACTGTGGCAATTTCTCGGCAATCAACCCTCGCACGTGATCCACACTGTACGATTTTCCCGTTGCCTGCTGGAGGATCATATTCAGGACTTCAAAGTTTGATGCTCCCGGCAGCGGTTCAAACGCCTTCTTAAATTTGACAACCTTTCCGTCAAAGGTGACGATTGATCCGTCCGACTCAATATTCGGAGAGTACGGGATGACGACTTCAGCGCTCGCTGTTATGTCGCTCTCAAATGAGGACAGTGCGGCGACAAAGTCAAGTCCCTTTGGTGAAAACTCCGATAAATTGATGTTTTCGTCCAGGGAGAATACAGCCTTGATTTTCCCTTTTTGCAAAGCCTCTTTGATCTTTTTGAGGTTTTCCGCTGACGAGAAGCCGGCGGCGCTGCCGAACACGATGTCCCGATATCCCTGGCTGTTACTGTTTTTGTGGATAATGGCAATACCGTTATTTGCTTTGTTCATCCGGCCAGTGCAGAGAAGCAGGTTAACAGCAGATTTCAGATCCTTTAGATTCATATTGTCAACCGTGTCATTATAAAGGACCACTGCATTTTTTGCGCTATCAAGCAGTGCAGAAGCAACAGTCTCAATTCCTTCTTTGTTCTTGGAATACGCTGCTTTCTGAATTCCTGACTTGAATGTATCAAATCCCGCGATGGCAGCCGCCGTTTTCGCATCAAACGCCTGGTTGCTGATCACGCTTTTAAGAACGGCATTAATGACCTGTCCCTCTTCGCCGGTTTTGCAATCAATATGGAGGGACACGTATTTCTCAAGCTCTGAGTTGAGAGGTCCGATCTGGATAAACTGTGCGCCCTTCGCGACTGCCCTCTTTACCTGGAAGCCGAACACGGGGCTGTTAAGTGTCAGTCCGGAACCGATGTTGATTATCACGTTGGCTTTTGCAACATCTTCACGCGTGGCGGAAGAGATATTAACGCCCGTCAGGTCACTGATATCAGGTATTTCAGCCCTCTCGATATCTTCCGCAGAAGCTATGAAGGATGAGCCGTAATGCTTTGCTATCGACGAGAGAAGGAAAATTTCCTCAGTCGTGGCGGATGGCGAAACAAGAAACAGCAGGGAATCTCCGCCCTGTTTACTCTTGATATCGTCAAGCCGCGCCGCCAGTTTGGAAACCGCAGTCTGCATGGGGACAGCACCCTTCCCGTTTTCATAGCTTTCGGTTATTCTGCCCTCATGTTTTAAATAGGTGCTTTCGAATCTGCCTTTTTTACACAGTTCGCCTTCGATATATTTATCGTATGGCTTTGCGGTCAAATAAAAGATATCCCGGTCATATGCATTGATGTCGATTTCGCAACCCACACTGCAGTCGGAGCAAACCGATCGTTTCGCCGTGGTTTTAAAAGGCGCCTGTCTCTTGAAGGGATAGTTGAACTCAATCGCTCCGGTGGGACAGACTTCAATACAGTTGCCGCAGGCAATGCACGACGTTTCCGCGAGCGGCTTGTCCATGGACGGTTTTACCACGGTTGAATAGCCGCGGTTTATAAAGCCAAGGGCATGAATACCGATCAGATCACCGCAATACCTTACGCATCTGCCGCAGAGCACGCATTTATTGGGATCAAGCGAAATGTACGGGTGCTGATCGTCAACCTTGGATTTCTTGAATTTGCCGGTATATGCTTTCTGCACCGCGCCGACTGCGGTCGAGTAATCCTTGAGGTCGCAGTCGTAAATAGTGACGCAGCCGCAAGCGAGGCACCGGTTTGCCTCGTGGGAAACAATTTCAGGAGTGACCCCGAGGTCAACCTCGTCAAATGTCTTGATTCTTTCAGCAGGATCCAGTTTCTTGCTATGGCTGCGCTCCACCTGCTCGATATGCGCAAAGGAAGCCTTGTCAAGTTTTTCAAGGGCCGCCTTGTCGCTGATGAATTCATCGTGAATCGGGATGATTTTGCCGGTCGTAAGGTACTTGTCAATGACCGTTGCGGCTTTTCTTCCCATGCCGATGGCATCAATGGCAGCCATGGGACCGCTCGCCACATCACCGCCGGTAAAAATCCCCGGAACATTCGTGGCTGTCGACTTCGGGTCAAAATCAATTGTTTTCCATTTGGTGGTCTTTATTTCGCCAAAGGTCTTGTTTGACAGTGCCGAAAGGTCTGCTTCCTGCCCGATCGCAGAGACGATCATGTCACACTTGAAGACAAACTCTGAATTCTCCTTCTGGATCGGCTTTCTTCTGCCGCTCGCGTCAGGTTCTCCCAGATACATCTCAAAACATTCAAGGCCGACGAGGCTGCCGTTGTCGGTCACCACTCTCTTGGGAGCTGTGAGCATCTTGAATTCTATGCCCTCTTCAACCGAATCATGGATTTCTTCCTTATCCGCGGGCATCTCGTCCAGCGTACGACGATACAGAAGCGCAACTTTGTCTGCTCCGCACCGGACTGCTGTTCTCGCCACGTCGATCGCCGTATTACCGCCGCCGACAACGGCAACAGTCCCGCGCAAGCGGGGCAGAACAGTGGCCTTCTTGACATCTTCAAGGAATTTGATGCCGGTTTGTACAAAGGGAGAGTTCTCTCCATCGATGCCCATGGGTTTTCCAACCCAGGACCCGATGGCAAGATAAACGGCGTCATACCCTTTTGACTTTAAATCATCAAGAGAAATGTCTTTTCCAAGCTTCACTCCTGTCTCAACATTGATGCCATGGGAAATAATAAAGTTGACTTCCTTATCGAGTACTTTTGCAGGCAAACGATATTCGGGGATTCCGTAGCGCACCATGCCGCCGAGTTTCGGCTGGGCTTCAAAAATGGTGACTTCGTATCCCTTCTTAGCAAGGAAATATGCACAGGTCAAACCAGAAGGGCCGCCGCCAACAACCGCGACCTTTTTGCCGTTCTTCGGAACGGGGGCGGGCTTTTCAAGCCTGTCATATTCAAGGTCGGCCACATAGCGTTTTACAAAGTTCAAAGCGG
>CAZYEF010000094.1:0-10842 GCA_964646375.1 uncultured Nitrospiraceae bacterium
CACAAACACTACTTTTGCACGATACCATCTGTCACAGCTTGGATTGTCAAATAATTCGGCAATGCGGGCGCGTTTAACTGTTACGACCCCGACATCGCCTGACACGAAGGGTTTCACTTCCTCCAGTATCCTGGCTTCCGCTTCGGTAAATGTCAGGGCATCTACTAAATCTTTTTGACTGACGGTTCTTATCTGACCGTCTTCGCATGTTTTTTGAAACTTAACTGTAGTTTCGAACCAGTTGTGCATAATTTCTTTGTTTTATTATTGTTGTTTTTAATTCTTGCTTTTCGTCCGGGAGGATTCGCTTATGGCTACTAACACCCTTTTGAATAAGTGATTTTTTACCAATAGGTAAGGCTTTTTCCTTGAAAATTGTAAAAGTTAGGTGAGAGGTGTCCCCCGCATTCGCATTCGAGTAGTTGTAGTTCGAATTGTTGTAATCGACACTGCCAGAAGCCCGCCTCAAAAGAAAACAGCCTATTTCGTTATTTCTTCAAAAAATCTTCAAATACATCCGGCAAAACATTCGCCGCGTGCCGTGAATCGCTTTCGTCGAGAAAAGCAAGGCGAGAGGCGTCCCCCGCATCCGCACCCGAGTAGCCGTAGTCCGAACCGCAATAATCGACACCGCCAGAAGCACGGAAGGAAAACCACGGGAACCACTTCTTTTGATTTGTATTTGTCCATTCCGCTTTTGTGTTCGGTGCTCTCAATTTGTTGGCCGCTTCTACCACTACTATTTCCTTAAAAAGAGCCAACATAATAGGAGCCAAATCTTCCGGTATTTCAGCTAATGAATTGGCTGGTTTTCTGCCCGCAACCTCAAAGCATTCCTCAATAGAGGTTACATCTGTAAATTGTTTTTCTTTTGTTTCCATGAGAGTTAATATTAAAGGGTTAGAAATTCAAAATGTCTTCGTACAGTTCAGGGAATTTTTCAAAGGCGTCTTTCGATAAACGCTGATCGGCAAAAGCAAGGCGAGAGGCGTCCCCCGCAGCCGCAGTCGAGCAGTCGTAGTACGAAACGTTATAACCGACACCGCCAGAAGCACGCTGTTTAAGCCAAATACGCCATTTCTTTTGGTTTTCATCCTTATAATCCAGCTTTACGCCTTGGTTGTATGCTTCTGTCATTACAACTCCGTCATACATTCTTTTGAAAAATGAGCGAAGGTCTTCAGGAAATATCGAAAAGTCGGTAATTACGGGGCGACCAGTTTCCGCGTGGCAATCCTCTAAACTATTAATCCGTTCACAGATGTCTTTTGAAAAAAAATCTTTACCAAAAGAATCTTCGAGTGTTTGCCGGAATTCCGGTGATGCCGTTGCGTACAATGCACGTACTTTGCGTTCGTCAATTTGTAGTTGTTTCATTGTGTGTTGATTTTATTAAGTTGTTGTAATGTTGTGTTGGTTTTTACCAACTGATTGTTTTTTCGTCTTTCGATTAATAGGTCAGCCTCAAGGGAAGCTATTTTCATTTCAAGTAGTCCCATCCGCCGCTCCCGTTCATACAGAGCAGCTTCTCGTTCTGTAGCAAATCGTCCACGTGAAGCCCTTGGTTTATGTAAGCCAAGTTGTAAATTTTGTTGTTTGTTGCGTTGCGTTTTCATCCTCAGGTATATTTAATTGTCCATCATCATGCCATTCATCCATCAACCCTGCCCATGCTGTCAACACAGCCGTAAAAATGGAATCTCTAAAACCCAATTCACGTTGCACAAGACATTTATTTCTGGATGTCCGTAAGTGTACCCATCCATTATCAGCAAATTCATTATACTCTTCAATTGGAATAAGAAATCGTTGGTAAATAAACATAACGCCGTTGCTATTGACCAAAACAATAATCTTAGCCGGATACCCTCCAAGAGTTGTAATTCTAAAACTAATGCCCTTAAACTTTGTCATTGCCTATGCTTTTGTTGCCGATAAAGGCAATTGTTTCATTTGTCCGAATTCATCCTTTTTGAATACTCTTACAGAAACAGTAGTCATCTCTTTATACAAAGACTTCTTTACAGCTTCGGCAGCCGCTTTCAACAACGGAACATCATAATCTTCCGCTGCATTTACAAACACCCAAAGATTCTCAGCCGAGTAGGTACCTCCACGGGATTTACCAAGCAAATCCTCAATAATGGTAGTCATCATTTTCATTTTATTGCTCTCTTCGGCATTTTCCTGCAACCATTGCTTTGCATACTCTACTCCAGCATGAATACCATCATCATACTTGAATGTTTCGTTGTAATCAATCACAATCTTCGCACTTCCATCTTTCGACTTAAAGGAAAAAGAGCGTTGTTTATCCGCAGCTTTTCCAAGTTCAGTCTTCATCTTCATTAACGGCTCAAGCTTTTTAATGCTCTTCTGTTTAAAAAGCACAATAGCATCCGATAACGTTTCAACCTCTTGCATCATTTCAATCACTGCCGCATCTTCCATATCCAGTAGTGCCAACCTGTCGGCATTTCTTTTCTCGATGCGTTCTTTTTCTTCTGCGTCCAACTGCGCTTTAAGTGCAGCCTTTTCTTCGTTGGTTAAATTTGTAATGTCCATACTTTCTTAATTGTTAATTATTTATTAATTCTGCGCTTTCATTTATGTATCGGTTAAAAGTTCGTTCGCTGATAAAGAAAGTATTGGCGATATGGTTGCGAAAAATCCATGCGTTGGTGTAACCCTTCTTGCTGTATTCATCGAAAATTTCATTTACCGCTTTTATCTTCCTTTTCAGGTTCTCGTTACTTTTAGCCATAGTATTAATTTTGCCGGGTCAAAATATCAATCATATCCACTGTCATCGCCTCAACAGTTGCAAGGTCTTTTTGCTTCTTACTAAATGCCGAGTAAAGGCTTCTAAGTTGCTCTATCGGGATATCATTAAATCGTTCGCGTTTTGCGGCCCTACAGGCTGTTGATTTAATAATTGCCGAGTTACTTGTAATTCCCATTGCATTGAAATATCCTCCAATTGCACCCATTAACCGTTTTCGGCCTTTGTCTAATTCTGCTGCTTGTGGGTTTGCCATCTTGTCAAGCATTGAGCAAGCATCTAATAGCTGTTTTACCGTTAGCTCATTTGTATGCTCCACTTTATAACCTGCGAGAATTCCCTCTTTGGCGTAGTTGTCTAAATTGACCTTTCCAAGCAGTGTGTGAAACTTCTTGATGAGTTGGTTTTTCTGTTTGTCCATAAAAGTTGTTGCCATAGCCTTATGTCTTTTTAGTGCCGGTTTCTTCAAATCGCCAGTACTCACGTGCCCGCTCTTCCCAAATTGTGTAATAACCTTTAGTACCAAAAGAACGACCTTTGCATATTGCGCGGAAACCTTCAACCCATATCTTTTGGTTGGCATAGTGTAATACATCGTGTCCGAGTTTTCCCATCGGCTTATTCCCATCGGCCTGACCAATGAAAATGAATAGCTTTTTGGGATATTTCAGTACAAAAGATCGTATTTGTCGAATGGTTCGGAAGTCGGTATATTCGAGGCTATCAATTAAGATGATGTCGTGACTCTTTTTCTTGTTAAGTCTTATTTCGAGCTCTTCAATAGTATCGGTTACTACAAGCACCTTTTTGTTTACTTCAAGCATTCCAAGGCGTTTTATTCCGTCCTGTAGCGCGGCGCTTATTTCCCCCTCTTCGTACGATACAAATAAGAACTTGGAGAATGAAGCCAGGCACTTCATAAGTTGAAGTATGAAACTTGTTTTTCCGTGCCCAGTATTTCCGTAAACAAACCAAACATTTGTCCGCTGTGGCTTTCCAAAGGCTTCAAACCACTCGTTCTTAAAATCGAATCGTAATATCTTTGCGTCAGAAATATTCTGAAGCGTTAACCCACGTTTTACCGCCATTTAATCAATGTTTAATTGGCGGTTGAACCGTTTTTTCCACCTCTCTTTTTGGTCGCATGAACACGTCGTTTAACTCGCCTTAGATCGCTTTCGCTATCTGATATGATCGATTCGATATCTTTGTTCGATTCGATTCCATTAGCAATGCATATTTCCGAAATGTCCTGCGCACATACACCTTTCAGTTCAATGCATTTCCGACCGAGGCGGCTCCATATTTCGTTGTAGCCTTTTTTATTCAGCTTAATGCCTCGTTTTAGCCGTTTCTCAAGATGGTTTGTAGCGCAAAGGATAATGCCACATTCGTCTTCCAACTGGTTGTACAGAGTAATAAAGAAGTAAAGCACCTGATCTGTTAGTTTGTCCGCTTCGTCCAGTACCACAAGCGGACTTTCCTGCATCTTCAAAGCACGAACGGCTTCGGACATCATTTCACCAACTGTGAAACCGCTGTAATCTTTACCCATTGCAGTGAGCAATTCGGTAAGGAATAATTTCCGGTTCCAGTACTCATTGCAGCAAAGAAGATATACCTGTTTGTGACTTTCGGCATAGCATTTCAAAGCAAATGTCTTTCCACTTCCGGCTGCTCCTGTTATACCCATCACAAGGCTATTTTCTTTTACATCTTCGAGTAAAGCGTTTATACGTCTGAAATCTCCGGTCATTACAGGTTCCCATTTTTCATCCTTATAACCGATCTGAGCGGAAACATTACGCCACATATCATCTTTAATGAGTTCCCATTTCCCATTCAACATCTGACTGATGGTTGCGGAGCTAACTCCTGTTAGTGAATTAGCTGCCTTATTCTGACTTTCAAAGCGATCGCAATAAGTGCGAAGCGTATTAGTAATGTTTTGTTTTTTGATTGAATCCATGATTTCGTATGTTTTATAATTAATATTGATCGTATAAGTCATCTGAGTCGTCCGAACCTCCCATTTCTTCAAATGTGGTAGGTATGGCTTTTGCTTTTATGTTTCGTCCATCATTACGGCGGTCTTTATGTTGTCCATTGCTATCAACGAGTAGCAG
This sequence comes from uncultured Nitrospiraceae bacterium, assembly GCA_964646375.1. Lineage (GTDB taxonomy): Bacteria > Nitrospirota > UBA9217 > UBA9217 > UBA9217 > JBAZLV01. The sequence continues at coordinate 4,909 of CAZYEF010000094.1, forward strand.
TTTCGCGAGCGTTTGCGCTTCCAGTTGGGGATTTCCGCCTATAAGATTCTGCACACCTTCGTGCGCTTCCATCAGGCGTTGGCCTACATGTTCCTCGTAGTGTTCGTTGAAGGCTTTCACTCGTTGCAGTTGTTCCCAATCGCCCTCTTTGCGTTCTTTCAAGGCCATCGGTTGCACGTACTTTTCTTCGAGTAAGAACCGAAGGCTTTCGTCTTCGTTTACTGCCAGTACTTTTGTGGTGTCGTCCGGGTCAAAACGCACTTCCCAACGTGTGGAAGCATATTTTCTAAAATTCAAGTCGAAACAATCATAATCGTGTTTGATGCCTCCAATTGCGACCTTTAAGCCGCTTCCGGTTAGCAGGTTCTTATGCCCTGTTATTGCTCCGAATAGCAATAAATATTGTTCGTATCCCAATGGCAGACGGTTTTCTTGTGGCAATTGGCCGAAAAGTTCAATATATTGAGCCCGTTTTTCAGCTCTTTCGCTTTCAATAAGTTCAATAACCTGTTTACAAACACCCTCAAAATCGGGAAAATCATGGCGGTATTTGTTCAAAAACTCTACATTTGGTTGGTTACCTTTCTTCGATGTTACCCCAAAACCCGACCAGTTTTTCTGCAATTGGCAGTGTTTTTTATTGATATAGCGGAAATACGGCTCTATAATCTTTGCTTTTGCGTTCTTAACCTTCGCCGGAGTTACCATTTCGGCCATTCCTTCGTATGTGGGGGTCATTTTCTTTATTGCATAATGGTCACTTTGTAGCTGATTAGTGCGGTACATCTGCCCAAACAGGCTTTCGGTATGCTTTGCGGCATTTCTCAACGCTTCCTGAATAAGCTCAGGGGTTTCGTGCGTTCCAATCGCATAACCTACCGGGTATTTCAAACAAGCATCCAAAACCACCACAACCGTCGGGCGGTGATGGTAAGTAGTACGACCGTTTTCAGTCTTTTGATACATGAGTTCCACATCCCAACCGTCCATTGTCCAATAAAGCAAAGGAAAAGAGGGGGCGGAACGTTTAACTTGCATCGTTTTAGTGTTGCGAAAAGCCGTAGAACCGTGGCGACGGGCCGCTATCACGCTATCATACTTATCACGCCATACTGCTACGGTACTGCGACCTATTTTTTGCCATCCCATATTTTTGGCCATCATATTATATAGTTTGGCGGCTTGTTCATTGTCAAGATTACGAGGATCGCTAATCAACATCAACATCATGTTTTCATTTGCACCCTCTTCTACCTTGATAGCATTCTTGTTCTGAAAGTTCTTATGTACAAGACTTAAATAACCTTCTGATTGATACTTCTTATACCGCTCTTCCAATCGACGGGGATTGGCCGGTAATGCATGTGGGTATTTTGAACGGTCAATGTCTTGAACGTGCTCTGAAATCTTCTCCCAGTTACGTACAGTTTTACGCCCTAAAGATGAGCGTGATGAGCGGGTTTCTGTAATCAGTCGGTGAATAGCATCAAGGACAATAGTATTAGCGTAATACTCCCTGCGCGTTTCCTTCGGTAAGTATCGTCCGTCCGACAACTGGTATGTTTCAAAGAACTCGGTAGCCTCTAAACTATCCTCAATCTTCTCTTCAATCTCGTTTTTCAATACAGCTTTATACAGATCATCGCCAACAATATCGCGTATGTCTCTCTTGAAACGCTCCGGCATGCTTTCGTATGCAACCAAAGCCGGAGTGTTTTTGCACCCGCGACGCACAACATTAATTTGCCGCCTTGAACGAAGATGTTTGTATGTGACTTCTGTCATAACACCTGATTCAATCAGCCAATTGGCTTCAACACTCAATATGTTGTTATGTAGTTGCATAAAGCTTGCTTAATTGCGGAAAGTGAGGGATTCGAACCCTCGCGCCTTTACGGCCTACCAGTTTAGCAAACTGGCCTCTTAAAACCACTTGAGTAACTTTCCAATTTGCCGGGCGATATTAAAAACACATAATCACGCTAATCAACATCAATCCATCAATTCTATCACCCGGCTTTCTTCTCTTTAGATTAAATTTGTTTTGCCTCTTTGCGCCATGCGGCAGATAATAACAAGAGCCCCGAACCGGTACCTATATGAAAATAGGCTTTTGTAATTATTGCAATTACAATTAGAGCAATGCCTCCCAACAAAAGGGAGAATGTGAATAGTAGGTTAAGTGTTTTCATATCCACCGTTTATTAGTTTTTGTATTTCTGCAAGAATTTCTTTTCCCTTTTTAGATTTTGGCATCCTTTCGCCGCGGGCAATTTTACCAATGTAGCTGACACTTACATCGTATTGCTTCGCTAAAAGCTGATACGTTGTTTTATCTTTTTCCTCAAATAGTGTTGACTTTCTCATTTTGTGTTGTACTTTTGTCCGTGATATTTGACACAAAGATAGTACAGAATATTCTGAAAATGCAAGAAGAAGGACAAAAAAATACAGAAATTTCTGATAGAATAAAGCAAATTATTGATAATGAAGGGTTAAAGCCAAATCAATTTGCATTAAAATTAGGATATAAAAGGTCTCAAACCGTTTATGACATCCTAAATTGCAAGTCTGCGCCCTCTTACGACTTCTTTTTTCGCTTTCAAAATTCAGAATATTCTGCCAAATATGAATTGAAGTGGTTGATAGCAGGGGATAGTGCAGCCGTAAAAGCAGAATATCCTGAAAGAATTGACGAGTGTCAATCAGAAATGGAGCCATCTACGGTTAAATACCAATTGCCAAAACAAGGAATCCCCTTGATACCAGTTTCGGCAATGGCCGGAGCATTCAATGGAGACATACAGGTTTTGGAACATGAGTGCGAACGCTATATCGTTCCTACGTTTAAGGATGCCGATTTTCTGATTAGTGTAAAAGGAAGCAGCATGATACCAAAATACAATTCAGGGGATATTATAGCCTGTAAGAAACTATCATTAGATACATTCTTTCAGTGGAATAAGGTATATGTACTTGATACGGATCAGGGGGCACTTGTAAAGAGAATAAAGAAGTGTAAAGACCCGGATAAGCTATTAATAGTATCAGATAACCCGAACTATGAACCGTTCGAACTTGAAAGAAATAAAATTTACCATATTGCGCTTGTAGTTGGCGTAATAAGACTTGAATAATTAGAAACATACACAAAGAAATGCCCTGTTTTTGAATTAAAATATAATTATATTGCTGATAATCAACCTTATGGTTGATTTTTTGTTTGTCTATTTGTGGAATTATAGGGGTGTTTATTCTTTGAAAATATGCGTTTTTAGCTAAAACAACATGCTTAAAAGCATTTTTATTGGCTCGTTTTATTTTATTTTTGGCTACCCATTTGGCTACCCATTTGGCTACCCAAAGGCATTTTTAAGCAAAATAGAACGGCGAAAATCTTTCAACATAGTATATGCTTCTAAGTCCTATTATGAGTGTTTAATCAGCGTTCAAACATTACTCAAATAGCCGTAAATAAGCCCTTATGCGCTATTATTAACCCATCTTTAAAGTGTAATTAAGAGGACATAAAAAAAGGAGCCAAAAAAGCCCCAAAAAATTCAAGCAAAATTAAAGTAAATGAACATTTTGTTTTTTGTTCTTTGTTTTTACTTTCCTATATATTAGTATGTTATATTTTTTATCTTGTACAATTCATTTTACTGCCCATATTAAGCAATATTGTCTCTATCTTTGGAGGCGTAAAATAAAATGCCAGACCCGGATTAAGCAGGATTAAGTAGATATACCGGAACGCCGGAAGCATCTTTCAGTATAATTAAAGCGAAGGGTCACAGCAGGCACAGTTTTGTCATCAGTGTATAATGAAATAATCTTACCGTAAATCCAAAACAAAACACACACCATGAAAGCATACAAATTCTTTTTAGTGATTCTCATTTTGTCTTTATCCACAGGTTCGTTTGCTCAGAACTCAGGCAAAAAACATTATATTACAGGGCAGGTTTTTGATGCGAATAACAAACCGGTAGCAGGAGCGTCGTTGTTAGTCGATAATAAAAGTGCTGATGTTTTTACAGATGCAAACGGGAACTACAAAGTGAAGGTAAAGCCTGATGCCACTGTTTTGTCAGTTTTCGCGCTGTCGAGCGGATTAATTCTCAACGAAGAGATTAAGGGACGGGAAGTAATCAATTTTAGATTTGATGGTGGAGTAGCTCAGAATGAGGCGCCCCAAAAGATGAATCCGGGAAGTGAGGAGGTAAATATTGGTTATGGAACTATAGCCAAAAAGGATATGTCTACTAATATTGCTACCGTTACAGGGAAAAAAAGCCGTTACTCCGCCTATCAGAATATATATGATTTGATACGGGGTGAAGTCCCGAATGTACAGATATCAGGCGACAAAATAATATTAAAAGGCGCTTATGACACGAATAGTGGTCAGATCGATGCGTTGATACTTGTCGATGGTGTAGAAGCTCCACTGAGCGGTATTATTCCGCGTATGGTAAAATCTATCAGTGTTCTTAACGGTGCCGATGCCTCTATCTACGGAGCAAGATCTGCTCACGGAGTAATACTTATAACACTGACAAAAGAATAATACCAGTCTGCTTAATGTAAATCAACGGTTGTGCATTGTGATGAGGGCTGGCATCCGACAGAAATAATATGAAGTGGCGGAGTTTTGTTGTATTCATGCATTATTTTACACATGAATACAACAAAGCACACTTGCCAAAAGAGCAGGGCTGTTTTTTTGAATAATCTCTGCGTCCATTAAAAGAACATGATTGCACTCAGCAATGTCCGGAGATTGGTCTCCATCCTGGCATTTTTCACCTTTCCTTTATCTGCAGTATCATAGGTTCCGTAGGCGGCTCCCGTCAACTCTTCTTCAAGTGCCAGTTGAAACCGTCCCGAGGTATAAACAAACGAGGGCGCAACTCTATACAACGAGCCGATATTGTTTCCATAACCATAGTAGGTCCCGACGGGATTATCCCGAAGACCTAAATTCTTTACATATCCGAGAAACATACCGGCCTGGTATTTTGTTCCATAGGTAAAATTTGCCCACGCGTTGAGCGATTGCGAAGGAGTGTAAGCATAATCGCCATTCGCTTTAATCTCCTTCACGGCATAGCCCCCCTGCAACAAGGCTTCGCTCATATTCTGAATATAAAGTCCCTGAAATTTGGCTGTAAACAAACCACTCTTCTGCTGTGCAAAAAGGGCGGCAGAAACTGTGGTAAGTTTTTCATTCGTTTTATAGGTCGCGTTACCCACCTGAAATGATGTCCGCGGGCATAATGCTTTCAAATCGGTACTGGCGCCAAACAACGTGTTTCCCTTTGCATAATAGACAAGGCCCGTTAATTCGGGCAAATCGGCATTCCGTTGGTAAAGATTCGATTTCCCGTTGGGTCCGTACGACGGGAAAGCACTCTGCATAAAGGCAGCTGCCGATAAGCGCAATGCTCCCGACGAGAAGGTATAGCGGATTTGCTCTCCGCACGAAAATGGTTGAAAAGGGGCTCCCCATGCAGGGCCAACCACAGAGGGTGTTACCGGACCGAGAAACGGATGCCATGAACGACCGATCAGCCATTCGCTCTTTTCATTGGAAAACTTCAGCCAGGCATGACGAAACAAGATGGTTTTCGTATCGACATTCGAGAAGTCGAATTCAAAGAAAGAAGAGAGTTGAAACGTTCCCAGTTTCGGGCCAGTGAAAGTGGCATTGAAACGGGTTAGCGCAGCCGACACATTCATATTGGCATCCGCGTTGATATCACGTCCGTTTGCATCCGGATTTTTAGCCGATGGCATCACAAAAATCAGTCCGTCGACCAGCGAATAGTTGTTGTTGCGGGTATCGAGGAACGCATCTGTCCGGAAATAACCTCCGAATTTCAGGCTCATCCCTTCGCCCAAACTGATGTTTATCTTCTTTGCCTTATCATT
>CAZYEF010000095.1:0-10816 GCA_964646375.1 uncultured Nitrospiraceae bacterium
CGCACCACGGAGTATTGGATGCGGATATTCTATTTCTTCAAAAACCATTTTCAAGACATGACCTTGCCGTCAAGGTGCGTGAAGCCATGGAACAGAAGTGATTTTATCGGTTTAACACAACAATAAGCAGTTCAAAATTTTAATTCTACAGAGGCTATGGTCTCTCGTTCGTCATGTCTCAGGTGTTTGTAGGTTGTTGGTATAGACACTTAGAGTAGCATAAACTACTCCAAGCGTTGCACTTCGCTATGGAACTCGCATATTATATTTCCCTGCTACTCTAGATTGTGTTTTTTAAGTTTTTTATAGAAAAATGTTCTATTCATCCCAAGCAGGCTGGCGGCTGCGCTTTTGTTGTTATTTGTTGACGATAATGCTTTCAGTATAGCTTCTTTTTCTGCATTGGCCAAAATATCTGGAAGAGAAATCATGTTTGCAATGGATTCAGATTTCTTTTCAATTCCGGTTTCAAATGATAGATCAGCGACGTAAATCGTATCTGAATTAATCGATGAAACAGTGCTCTCAAGCATGTTAAGAAGTTCCCGTACATTGCCCGGCCAATCGTAGTCCTGTAGTGCTTTCTTTGCAGTGAAATCCAACGAAACTCTAGGTCGTTTAGATTTAATGGAAATTTGTTCGAGTAAATGTTCCGCAATAGGAATAATGTCTTCACGACGTTCGCGCAGGGCAGGGATATCGATGTTAATTACCCGTAACCGATAAAAGAGGTCCTTCCTGAAGTTTCCCTCATCTACCATCTGACGCAGGCTCTTGTTGCTGGCTGTAATAAGACGGAAATTGGAACAGATATAATTACTTCCGCCAAGTCGTTCAAATTCCTTTTCTTCCAGAATGCGCAAGAGTTTTGGCTGGATCTGCAGTGGAAGGTCTCCTATTTCATCAAGGAAAATGGTGCCATTATGGGCCAGTTCGAATTTCCCCGGTTTCCCTGACGAGTTTGCTCCTGTAAAAGCTCCTTTTACATAACCAAACAATTCAGATTCCATAAGCTCTTCCGGAATCGCAGGGCAGTTTACGCGAATAAATGAATACATTTTCCGCTCGCTTTTATTGTGAATCGATTGTGCGATTATCTCTTTCCCTGTTCCTGATTCGCCGGAAATCATCACGGGAAGATCGCTGAGCGCAGCTTTGTGCACGGCTGCCTTGACTGCCACGGCTGCCTTGCTTTGTCCGGTGAAGCTGTCTATGGTATAGCGAACGGAGCGGAGGGAATGGATTTCCTGCTCATAGAGTTTAACTTTTTTTTCCAGAACGTTGATCTTTTTTAATAGTTTATTTATTTCATCAATGCTTTCGAACGATACGATACCCAATACTGCAATCACTTTCTCATTTTGCTTAATTGGTATTCTCTGTACAATAGCGTCCTTGCCCTTGATTCTCTGAATTTCATCCAGTTCGGCTATGCCTGTTTTAGCGACAATATGCACACGAGTATTTTCAATAACGTCGCAAACGTTCTTACCGTATTGTTCTTCTGCATTCAATCCAACAAACTTGGCGTACGTTTTGTTTAAAAAAATTATTCGTCCAAAAGGATCTGCCACGACGATTCCAATTTGAAGATTATTCACGATACATTCACACATCTTTACCTGTACACGGGAGCTATACTCGCAAAGGACTTCTCTAGAACTGAATCTGCTCTCAACGGAAGCTTCATCTTTCATAGTAAGTGACCTCGCACAGTATTTTCGTATAAACATATCACACTGTCTCCAGACAATCAAGGAACGATATCGGTTGTCTCTAATAGGCAACAGTTCGCAGTGATTTTATTTGTGAACTGTTTGATTGTATAACGCTTATATTTCAGCTGGTTGATGAGTGAAAGTACGCTTTGAATGAAATGGCACGAAAGTTGTTAATCAGGTCTTCATAAAAATGCTGAGTTTTGAATCGATGATAATAAGGGAAAAGTAATACAACTATAGATTTAGCTGCAAGAATCTCTTAAAAACCAAAAGGAGGAAAGCGGCTTATGATGAATTCTTATCAGTTTAAAACACCAGCTACAGTCGTGTATGGCCCGGGAGCGGTAAAAGAGCTGAGCGTTTTCGCGAAAGGACTCGGTAAGTCGGCGTTGATTGTAACCGACAACGTTCTCGAAAAGATAGGACTCCTGAATGATGTGAAGATGGCCCTTAACACGGCCGGCGTCTCATTTGAAATATACGACAATGTCGTTGCTGAACCTACGCTGGCTCATGTAAACGAAGGACTGAAGATGTTTAAAGACAGCAAGTCTGAATTTCTCATAGCTGTTGGTGGCGGAAGCCCGATCGACGCAGCGAAGGCGATCTCAGCTCTTGCCACCAACCGGGGCACAATGACGGACTTCGAAGGTTTGAATAAAATTCCGTTGCCGGGCGCACCGCTTATTGCCATCCCAACGACCGCAGGGACCGGCAGTGAGGTCACACAGGTCACGATCATCACCGATACTGAACGAAATGTGAAAATGTTGATCATCAGTCCGACTATCATGCCTAAATTGGCATTGGTAGATCCTTTGATGACGATTGGTATGCCGCGTTCAATAACCGCAGCAACAGGTCTGGATGCGCTGACGCATGCCATAGAGGCTTATGTCTCTGTTAAAGCCAACCCGATAACAGACATGCTTGCTCTTGAGGCAATCAGATTAATTTTCGGAAACCTAAGACAGGCATGGAGCAACGGAAACAATATACAAGCGCGCACCGCGATGATGATAGGTGCGCTGAAAGCCGGCATGGCTTTTTCCAACGCGTCGGTCGCGCTAGTCCATGGAATGGCGAGGCCAATCGGGGCCTACTTCCATGTGCCGCACGGAATTTCCAATGCTGCACTTCTGCCGGCTGTCGTGGAATTTAGCATTCTTGGTAATCCAAACAGATATGCTGATATTGCAGCAGCCATGGGTGAGGTCTGCACGGGGCTTTCAGTCCTGGACGCTGCAGGATTGGCCGCCAAAGCGTTGAAGCGTTTAAATGATGATTTGAAAATTCCCACGCTCAGAGGATTAGGGGTCGAAAAAGGCAAATTTGAATCTGTGATTGAGCAAATGGCTGTGGATGCGATTGCAAGCGGCAGCCCGGGCAATAACCCTCGCAAACCATCCAAAGAAGAAATAGTGGACCTCTATCGAACATGTTACTAATTGTTCGGAATTGAAGAAAGTGATTATTCAACAGGGTCAGCAACCCTGAAAATGAAAGGAGACAACAGATGAAGCAACTGAACTATTGTGTCAACAACGAGTGGAAAAGATCGAAAACGAACAGTTACATGCCTGTTTCTAATCCAAGCACGGGAGAGGTCATAGCGGAAACTCCGTGCTGCACGGCTGACGAAGTCAATGAGGCAGTCCGGGCAGCGGAGGAAGCTTTTCCGGGATGGTCGGGCAAACCGCTTGGTGCGCGACTTCAGGTGCTGTACAGATTCAAGACCCTCGTTGAGCAGCACCTGGCAGAGCTGTCAACATTACTGGCAACTGAAATGGGCAAGTGCTACGGAGAATCTGAAGGCGATATCCTCAAAGTAATTGAAGCCACAGAAAATGCCGTCTGTGCTCCCGCTCTCATGCAAGGAAACGCCCTTATGGAAGTTTCACAGGGCCATGACACGGTTCTGTATCGGGAACCACTCGGTGTATTTGCCGGTATTGTGCCCTACAATTTCCCCGCGATGATACCGTTCGGCTGGATTACCCCGATGTGCATAGCCACGGGAAATACGCTGGTGCTGAAACTGGCAAGCCTTGTGCCGCAAACGGGGATGCGGGTTTTGGAACTGCTTATTGAAGCCGGACTGCCCAAAGGTGTGGTAAACGCTGTTACGTGCAGCAGAAACGAGGCGGAAATTTTGCTCAAACATCCGTCAGTGAAAGGCATTTCCTATATCGGTTCGACTTCAGTAGGAAAACACATATATGCAACCGCAGCCGCCCATGGGAAGCGGGTGCAATGTCTTACAGAAGCGAAGAACCACGCATTGATTTTACATGACGCCGAACTGGAGCGTTCTACGCTCGGCATCATCAACTCGACATTCGGCTGTGCGGGACAGCGGTGTATGGCGCTCCCAACGCTTGTTGTTGAGGAAGCAATTGCCGACCGGTTTGTTGTGAGTCTCGTAAAATTCGCGAAGGAGCTGGTAGTCGGACCAGCCTATAACAAGATGAGCCAGCTCGGGCCTGTAATATCCGCACAACACAAGAAATTTGTCATTGACTGGATTAATAAAGCGGAGAAAGAAGGAGCAAAACTGCTGCTCGATGGCAGAAAAACAGTGGTCAAGGGACATGAAAATGGGTTTTTCGTCGGGCCTACTATTTTCGACAACGTTACCCCCTCGATGAGCTGCGGAGACGAAGAGGTCTTCGGTCCCGTGGCGTTCGTAAAGCGGGTGAAGGATTTCGAGGAAGGCATTCAACTGATGAATAAAAGCCGTTTCGCAAATGGTTCTTCGATCTTTACGACGAGCGGGTATTACGCACGGGAGTTCGCGCGGAGAACTCATGGAGGTATGGTTGGCGTCAATGTTGGAATTCCCGTGCCGGTGGGATATTTCCCGTTTGCAGGGCATAAGGATTCTTTTTTTGGCGATCTCCATGTCCTTGGCAGGGACGGTATGGCTTTCTACACAGAATCCAAGTGTGTAACCTCGAGATGGTTCACTGAGGAGGACAAGAAGGCCACCAGTGTTTCCTCATGGGACGGAACCACCCACCACGAGAAAAAATGAAAATCTTCTGACACGTTGGCATAAGCAGCATGGTCGGCGAGAGACTGGCGGGAGCCGAAGCGATCTGCTCCCGCCGGGATCGCCTGCCAGTTTAAGGGCGATTTGCATTTAATAATATTTCCGGAAATATGTCGGCCGCATCAGACCTGAAAACTGATAATCAATAAAAAGGAGGTATCGGAAATGAGTGATGATAAATCAGTTGAAGACAGCACGGAAATTAAAGTAGTAGATAAGGCAGCGCCCAATAATTTTATGGGCAGGCTTAAACTCGTCGGTCCCGGTATTATCTTTGCTGCTGCGGCGCTGGGAAGCGGCGAAACAATTATTAACCCCCATAATGCGGCCAAATACGGCCTGCTAGTTTTATGGATACCATTTTTTGTGACGCTTATGACAAAAATGTGGATCAGTGAAAGGGTCGGCCGTTATTCCTTTGCCACTGGTAAAACCTTTGTTGAGGGGCTTATTGATCTGAAAGGCATCGGCATGGCGGTCATATGGGTGATGATCATGCCGCTGCTCGTGATCCAGTTCTTCAGTGGACATGGCTGGCCTCTTGGTGTTGGAGCTTCCGTGATGGGAATGTTTTTTGACACCGGTCATATTCCTGTGGTCGGCATGAGAGTCGTCGCCACTATCGTAGTAGTTGCCATCTGGTATTTACTTGTTGTTCATACCTATGACATTCTGGAAAAGGTCATTGTATGGATCGTTCTCGGTGTTCTTGTTCCCTCAGTCGGCATAGCGGTCATAGCCCTGGGGCCTGACTGGAGGACATTGTTGGCGCTTTTCGATATTTCACCACTCTGGACACATTTTGCGAAAAACGGAGCGGACTTGGCATATATAGGCAATTCCCTTGCCTGGTGCGGCAGCGGTATGGTAGGAATGGCAGCGTACTCTTACTGGGTGATTGAAAAGGGATATCATCGCGGCCAGAGCGACAGCACCAAACGCATAGTGCTCAGCCCCAAAAGCTTCAAAGAATGGACAAAGGTATATTTATTTGATATTTACGGCGGGTACATTGTCGTGTTTGTGGTGGCTGCACTCATCATGTTGAATAGCGTTCTTGTGCTCCATCCTTACGGACTTGTTCCGAAGGGGACTGACGTCATGATTATTTCGGCATCACAGCTTACAATACCGCTTGGAGAGTGGGCAAAATATTTGTGGTTGATCGGCACGGCTTCAACTCTTTTTGTCACCCCAATGGCGTATTATGACGGATCTGCACGTCTGGCCACCGATGCTGTCAGGCATGTCTTCCCCGGTATAGCGAAAAAGTATTCATTCCATCAAGTCCGGAAGGCCCTGACCAGTTTTTTCTGTATCGGAGCGATCCTGATGATTTGGGGCCTGAGTCCGCTTGGTCCTTACCCGCTCAAGGTGGTCTCGGCGTTTGCTTACATCGACGGTCTGCCGTATATGGTGCTACTCGCTATATTCAGTGTCGTTCTTGTTCAGAAGTTTGTGCAGCCTGATATGAGAGGCAACATGGTAAACATGTGGGGCGCCTGCATAACAGCGGTCCTGTTTACGTGGTTTACGATTAACTTCCAGATATACGGTGTTGGTTTCTTCACCTTCTTGAAGGGGTAGTGCTTTTTTCTGATGGGCCTGGTTTAACCAGGCCCATCAGTCAGGCTTAGGAGACAAGGCAATGGATCTGGGCGTGCTCGGTCACGTATCGTTTGATGCTGACTTTTATTCAGGATTGCTGAGCATCATCATTGTTAATATCATACTGTCCGGCGACAATGCTGTCGTCATAGCCCTGGCTGTGAGATCGCTCCCGCGATCTCAATGCCTGAAAGGCATTATTTTTGGTTCAGCAGCCGCGGTGCTTCTCAGAATTGTGTTAACTTTTTTTGCCGCACAGATGCTCCAGATTAGTTTCCTGAAACTGGGCGGTGGAGTGCTGATAGCATGGATCGCAGTAAAGCTGTTTCTTGATGATTCGGGGGGGCATGCAAAAAGCGAGGATGCTTCCAATTTTGCTCAGGCCATCCGTATTATTCTCATTGCTGACCTCGTGATGAGCCTTGACAATGTTCTTGCAGTGGCAGGCGCATCAAAAGGCAATCTCTTTCTCCTCAGCTTCGGTCTCGCTATGAGCATCCCTATTGTAGTAGGTACGAGCAGCCTGTTGTCCAGGTTGATGGACAAGTACCCGATTATCATCTACATAGGCGCAGCGGTCCTGGGCAAGGTCGCCGGTGAGATGATAATTACAGATCCCATTGTTATACAATATCTGAATCTGAACATTCCGGTTCAGTATCTTGTAGAGGCAGTGTTTACGATCGGAGTGGTAGTTCTTGGAAAACTTATTAAGAGGTGGAAAAACCAGAAGTCTGAAGCGGCAGTGGTAACTCCGGAGATATAGCCGAAATATATAGTACGGCCATCGTTGACATGAAGCGCTACTCTCAATAGAAGGCATCAGGACACTAGGAGACAAAACAACCCTGAAAGGCGTGGCAGGAGAGTGCAGTGAAGCTCCGTGACATTAAAGAGTTTCTTGATGCGGAAGTACTTGTCGGTGAAGACCGACTCGATCACATCGAGGTATCAAACGCGTTCGTTGCGGATCTTATGAGCGATGTGCTTGCGTTTGCGTCGACGGGCACTCTTTTGATAACCGGATTAACAAATCCGCAGGTGTTGAGAACGGCTGATGTGCTCGATATTGCGGCTGTTCTTCTGGGCAGGGGCAAAAAACTTCCCTATGAATCACTTCAGCTGGCGGAAGAATTAAATATTCCCGTACTCAGTACGAAGTATATTCTTTTTGAGATCTGCGGAAGGCTTTACAGCAAAGGGTTCTGCGGTTGCATAGAAAAGGTAGGAAATAAACAAAAGCTATTGTATTGAAGAAGTTGTTTATTGCGGCTCAGATAAGCTTCATACGTTACAACCGGTAGTCTTCTTCCTCGAAATTTCAACCAATAGTCCACATTACCTTGTGTTGTCTATGATAACCTTAACTGCAGGCGCGGTTTTGCGTGTGTTGATGACGATTCTTGACAAAGTTATGTCTTCAGCTAATATTTATTATTAGCAATAACTATAATAATTCTGTGCTGATGAAACAAATGATGGCGAACATCGAAAAGATTACAGGTATTCTCAATGTGTTGAGTGATCTCAGCTGATTAATATCATCATGTCCATCTGATAGGGTGCTGGAAAAGCAGAAGATGTAATAAAGTAACAGGTATTTGTGAATTAAGAAGAGAGGTTTATTCTTGACCGACGAACTGAAAAAGAAACAAAACGAATCCTCTTGCTGACCTCCGGATAAAAATGCCGGTCGGCATCAAAGTGTTTGCTCCGCAACTCCAGCATCTGAGAACCGAAACGCCGAACACTGCATGGTTTGTGGGGCAGTTCTTGAATACTTCTCACGGGTCCGGAATGTCACCTGTTCGTATTGTGGAAAGGTTGAAAGCGGCCATATTACCTGCCCAAGTGGACACTATATCTGCGACCACTGTCACAATCGAGGCGCCATGGCGACCATTCAGGATATTGCGCATACGTCGAAATCAAAAAACCCCTTCGAAATAGCAGATCTTATGCTGAGCTACCCTGAGCTTCCCATGCTCGGGTGTCAGCACGCGTACATCGCGTGCGGGGCATTCATGGCTGCTATTAAAAATGAGGGATCACGCGATGTGACGAATAAAGACCTGGATGAGGTTTTCAAGCGGACAGAAAAGCAGGCACACGGCGGGTATTGCGGACTTTCCGGTGTATGCGGTATTGCTCCGGCCATTGGAGCCTGTTTCGCGGTGCTTACGGGATCAAAGTGCGGATTAGGAAAGGAACAACAGACTACCATGGAGGCTGTCACGCGGGTGTCGAGGGCCATTACAGAACTGACCGGTCCGAGTTGCTGCAAGGCATACGTATGGGGTGCCTTGGGTGCTGCCGAGGATTACCTCCGGGAAAGTCTTGGAATCGTTTTCCCTTCGCACAAGAAGATAATCTGTTCCTTCATGCACAAACACCCGCATGGCTGCCGGGAGAATCAGTGCCCATATTTTGGCGGCATTGCAACAACTCATGACCTAAAATGATGATTCTCGCACCCAGGAAACGTTAAAGCGGTTTTAAAACTTTTTTTCCGTCCCCCGTGCGAAACGCACGAACGTTGGTAAGTTCAACCAGAAGCGCTTCCAACTGTCCGGAGACTTCCAGATCATCTTTATGTAATTCAGCAAGGTCGCTGGTCTGGTGAAATACCGGCGGTAGAACTCTTGGTGCAGAGCTTCTAAACGGTTTCTGGTGAATCCCTTCGGAACAAACATAAAATTCAGGGCGTTCATCTGCTCCCAGTCTTCTTCAAATGTCCCGTGTTCACGGATGTTGCAGTACATGGGCGCTCCGGGGAAAGGCGTCAGCTTGGAAAGATTGAAATCGTCAAGAGGAAGACTGAAGACGTATTCCATGCTTTTTTCCACGCTCTCTTCCGTTTCGCCGGGCAGGCCGAGCATGAATAGTCCTTTCACGCGGATACCAGCTTTTTTTATGAGATGGACCATCTCGCGGATATTTTCGAGAGGATTGTTCATGGCATTGCCCTGCAGATATGAGCGGTGTCTTTTCAGCAGTTCAGGATCGCCTGTTTCGATGCCGATGCTGATCATCCAGCAACCGGCTTTTTTCATCATGGCAAGCATCTCGGCGTCAAGCTGTTCTGTCCGCGCGGCGCAATTGAATGTCATTTTTTTAAGCCCTGCTTTGATTTTGCGTTCGCAGAACTCCATCACCCGGTCGCGGTTCAGCGTGAAGGTGTCATCGTAAATATTGACATGTTTGATCCTGAAGCGCGTATGCAGATACCGCAGGTAGTTTACCATGTACTCGGGAGAATTGTAGCGGTAGGTCCGTCGGAAAACAGAACGGTCGCAGTACGAACAGGTGTAGGGACAGCCGCGACTCGTGATGACCGTCGTATTTGGAGCTTTGGGATAGCTAAATATGGGCAGAAGATAGCTTTTGGGAAATCCATGCAGCTTCTCATATGCAGGGAACGGAAGCGTATCCATATCAAGAAGTTTTTTGCGATAGCCATTGAAAACAACAGCATTGTTCTCCCGGAAAATAAGCCCTTCAATATTACGGAGGCCGTTACCGTCTGATTCCAGGAGTTCCTTCAGCGTTTCTTCGCCTTCGCCGACCACGCCGTAGTCGATGATGGGAAAATCACGGAGTAGCTGTTCGCGCAGCGCTGACATGTGAACGCCGCCGAATACGACGGAAAGCGTCGGCAGGACTTCCTTGGCTTTTTTTGCCAGGCGGATGCCATCCAAAAAACTTGAAGTGGTCGTGGAAAAGCCGATAAAATCAGGTCGTGCTTCTTTCAGATATGTGCAGATTTTTTCATCTTGTCCGGGAAAAGCATAGCAATCATGCAACTCCGCCTGATGGCCGTGTTTTTCCATCCAGCCGACGAGCGAAAGCAGGCCAAGAGGAGGCATGATATTGACGACACGGGTAATATTTTGTGCGCCCGGTGTTGCGTTTTCTCCCAGAGGATGGACGAGGAGTATTTTCTTTTTTGTCGGCAAACAGGTACCCTTTCCGTATGTTGGGTGATGATACAACAGGGCATCGGAGATAGCAAGGGCTGATTATGTGAAAAAGGAGCAGGGGGTCGGATAACGGCGCATGTCAAGCGACGACAGGCATCTCTTGATCCGACAGCCCGCGTTATGAATGTGGGTGTGTTCCGCTTTACAGGGAAGTCAAACAAAAGCGTTGTGCATACCTTCCATTTTTTTCTTCGTTGCAGAAAGAACGGATGATATTCCTGCCTACCGGGTGAGTGTATTTTATTTGGTCTGATATATTCAGAAAGTCCCAACTGCTGTTTTGATAAAATTTTACTTTTTTAACCTCTGACATGGAAAAGGGGATCTCCAGGACAACTTTTTCCCCGGGCTTCCCAGATTGATTTTCAAATTGCGCCTTCAGTATAAAAAGCACCTGCTGCTGGTCGTGCGGAAAATACACAGCCATTTTTTTTAATATCTTTGACATTTCCTGC